>NZ_JBHSPC010000010.1:0-25101 GCF_042656345.1 Streptomyces incanus | reverse complement strand
GGCCGAAGGGCCGAAGGGGCGAAGGGCCGAAGGGGCGAAGGGCCGAAGGGTCGAAGGGTCGAAGGGGCGAAGAGTTGAGAGACCGGGAGCCGAGCCCGAGTTCCTGGGGCCCGGTCAGACGTCCGAGGGTTCCGCCGGCTCCTCGGGCTCGCCCGCCACGACCAGCCGCGGCAGGTGCTCGGAGATCTCGTCGCGGGCCTCGGCCGGCAACCCGGAGTCCGTCACCAGCGTGTCCACCTGGTCCAGGGACGCGAACGAACTCAGTCCCACCGTGCCCCACTTGGTGTGGTCGGCGACCACGACCACCCGCCGCGCCGACTGCACCAGACGCCGGTTCGTCTCGGCCTCGGCGAGGTTCGGCGTCGATAGCCCGGCCTCGATCGATATCCCGTGCACACCGAGGAACAGCAGATCGAAGTGGAGCACCGCGATCGCCTGGTCGGCCACCGGTCCCACCAGTGAGTCGGACGGCGTGCGCACACCGCCGGTCAGGACGACCGTGGCCGCGCCCTGCCGGGGGCCCGAGGTGCGCTGCGCCGCGTGGAAGACGTCCGCCACCCGCACCGAGTTGGTGACCACGGTGAGGTCGGGCACGTCGAGCAGCTGACCGGCCAGCGCGTACGTCGTCGTACCGCCCGAGAGGGCGATCGCCGCGCCCGGCGAGACCAGTTCGGCCGCCGCTCGCGCGATGTCGTCCTTCGCGCTCAGCTCCAGACCGGACTTGGCCTCGAAGCCGGGCTCATGGGTGCTGGCCTCGACCAGCGGGACCGCGCCGCCGTGCACCTTCTCCAGCATGCCCTGCCGGGCGAGGGCGTCGAGGTCGCGGCGGACCGTCATGTCCGACACGCCGAGCTTGCGGGTCAGTTCGTTGACCCGGACTCCGCCGCGGCGCCGGACCTCCTCGAGGATCAGGGCGCGCCGCTGCTCCGCGAGGAGGTTCTGATTCTCGCTCACGTACGCTCCGGTCCTTTCGCCGCCAAGCCGCCCGACACGCCCCGCGCACCCGGTCCGGCCGGCACGTTCCTCCCGCCGCCGGTGCGTCGGCGTCCCATCCTCGCATGCCGGGGCGAGGGCGGCGCATCCGGCGTTCGTCGCGTACATGCCATTTCTGTCCCGTGGGTTGCCCGTTCGGCACCCGGATCGGGGAGATTCCGTGAGGAGAGGTGTCAGCGGCTCCGGCAGGGGAAAACCTGTTGCCCGCACAGACGGATCCGACGGCGTGTCACGGGGGAAGTGCGAAGCAGTGGAACGTGCGCAGGAAGGCAGACCGGCCGAGCGGGCCGAGGGCATGGACGGCCCAGCCGAGCGGCCGAAGGACTCGGGAGCCGCCCTGGAACTCCTGGTCCACGGTGTGGGCGGCGCCACCCCGCAGGACATGCTGAACGATCCGCGCACCGTGCGGATCGCCGGCGACGACGTCGCCGCCATATTCCGGCGCGCCGACGACGTCCAGGCGGAGCGCCTGCCCGCCGGCCACCGGGACGGACCGGTCCCCGAGGCCTACGTCTGGTGCAACCTCACCTCCGGGAACGGCACCCGCGCCCTGTGGTTGCTGCTGCTGCCCTTCATGGTGGTCAACCTCGCCCACTGGATGCGCCCGGCGGCCCGGGGCCGCAGACGGCTCACCCGGCTGTACGGACTGCTGGTGCGGCTGGCCGGACTGAGCCTGACGGTGCTGCTCGTCGCGGCGGCGTGCGAGGTCGCCCTCGACCTGGCGGCCTGGCAGTGCGCGGGCACGCAGGCGTGCGCGGACCGGCACTCCTGGCTCGGCTTCCTCTCGCCCGGGGCGTCGGACGACGGCTGGTGGAGCGAGCCGGGCCGCCGGCTCGGCCTCGCCGCCCTGGTGCCCACCGCCCTGACCGGGCTGCTGTGGTACCTGTCCCTGCGCACCTGGAGCGCGTACGAGTCCCAGCAGCCGATGGCCCACGAGACCGAGACCGAACCCGAGGGCGGCGGCCCCACAGCCCTGGGCCGGCCCGGTTTCTGGTACGGCCGCCGCCTGGTCGCCCGGCTTCGTGCCGCGCACACCGCCGCCGGACTGCTCACCGTCGCCTTCGCGCTCGCCCCCGCGGCCGCCCGGTACGACCGCGCACCGGGCGGATCCGCGGCACTGGCCCTCCTCGGCCCACTCGTGCAAGCGGCCCTGATCGCCGCCGCGGCCGTCGTGGTGTGGGTGGTCTGCCGCCGCGGCCGCACCGACCGCCGTCTGGACGACGCCCTCGACGCACGTCTGCTGCGCCTGCTGCCCCTCACCGCGCTCCTCCTGCTCGCCCTCACCCTGGTGTACGCCGGATGGCGACGCCCCGGCTGGGAATCGACGGGCCGGCTGCCCGGCGACACGACCTTCGGCGCGATCGCCCTCGTCCAGGGCCTGCTCGTGACCGTCCTCGCCGGTGTCGCCCACGCCCTGCACCGCAGCGCCCCCGACCGGCGCGCCGCCATGCGGGGCCTGGCCGGACCGGCCGTCGCGATGCTGGCCTGCGCGCTGGGCGGCGTGATGTCCGGCGGGGTGACCCAGCGCGTCTCCGACTGGCTGGACGGCACCGGGGCGTCGATCCCCGGGCCGCCGGTGGTCCTGATCTGGCAGGCGGCCGTGATCCCGCCGCTGCTCGTCCTGATCCTCGGGCTCTGCGGCTGGCTGGCCCGGCGGGCCTGGCACATCGCCCGCGACGAGCGCGCCGCCGTGGCACGCGAGTTCCCGGGCGAAACCGGCGATCCCGTCCGCACCCGGCGGATCGCCAACGCCCGCGCCGTGGCCTCCCTCACCGACCGGGGACCCCGCGTCGTCGCCGTCGCCTCCGCCGCGACCCTGCTGCTGGGCGCAGGCGCCCTCGTCGGCTCGCTGGCCACCGACCGCACGCCGGGCGACGCCGCCCAGGGCACCTACGCCGTCGTCCACGGCGCCGCCGAGACGGCGCAGGCGCTGGGCTCCTGGCTGATCGGACTCGGTTTCATACTGTTCGTCACCTGGGGCCGACGCGCCTACAAGGACGCCTCCGCGCGGCGCACGATCGGCATTCTGTGGGACGTCGGCACCTTCTGGCCGCGGGCCGCCCACCCCTTCGCCCCGCCCTGCTACGCCGAACGCGCCGTGCCCGACCTGACCTGGCGGATCGAGACCTGGACGCGGGCCACCGGCGGACGCCTGGTGCTCTCCGGCCACTCCCAGGGCAGCGTCCTCGCCGCCGCGGCGGCCTGGCAGCTCACCCCGTCCACCCGGGGGCGCGTCGCCCTGCTCACCTACGGATCCCCGCTGGAACGGCTGTACGGCCGCTGGTTCCCCGCCCACTTCGGACCGGACGCGCTCGGCGCACTGCACCAGGACGTCGACTGCTGGCGCAACCTCCACCGCCGCACCGACCCCATCGGCGGCCCGGTGCGGCTGCCCGGCGACTGCGGCCCCGAGGTGGACCGTCCTCCGCTCAAGGACCCGCTGGCGTACGGCCGCACCGAGAGCCATCCACTGCCCGCGCCGATCCTCGGCCACTCCGACTACCAGGCGGACCCGGCCTTCGCCGAGGAACGCCGGCGGCTGCTCGCCCGGCTGCGGCCGGACGTCCCGGCACCGCGCTGCACGGGAGACCCCGACGACGGCGTCCGTACCGGCACGGAGGCGCCCACCGCGTGAAGGGCGAGTCGCGACGCGTGCGGTGCCGTCCGGGTCAGGGCAGCTCGGGCAGGTCGTCGGCGAAGAGCAGGGTCAGGTCGTCCGTGCTCGGCTCCGGCAACTGGGCGACCCGGCTCGCGTGCCGCTCCACCATCGCCTCGAACGTCTGCCGCGCCGTACGGCCATTGCCGAAGGCGGGGCCCCTGGGGATCTCCGCGAAGTACTTCAACAGGCCCTCCGAGGCACCCGGCGCCAGCCGGTACTCGTGCTCCTCCGCCTGCTGCTCCACGATCCGCAACAGCTCCCCGGCCCCGTAGTCACCGAAGGTGATGGTCCGTGAGAAACGGGACGCCACACCCGGGTTGACGGACAGGAACCGCTCCATCTCGGCCGTGTACCCCGCGACGATCACCACGACCGCGTCCCGGTGGTCCTCCATCAGCTTCACGAGCGTGTCGATGGCCTCCTTGCCGAAGTCACGCCCGGAGTCCTCGGGGGAGAGCGCGTACGCCTCGTCGATGAACAGCACGCCGCCGCGCGCCTTCTCGAACGCCTCCTGGGTACGGATCGCCGTCGAGCCGATGTGCTCGCCGACCAGATCGACGCGCGAGACCTCGACCAGATGCCCCTTCTCCAGCACGTCGAGGGAGGCGAGGATCTCGCCGTACAGCCGCGCGACCGTGGTCTTGCCGGTGCCCGGGGAACCCGTGAAGACGAGGTGACGCTTGACGGACGCGGCCTTCAGCCCCGCCTGCTGCCGGCGCCGGCCCACCTCGATCATGTCCGTGAGGGCCCGCACCTCCCGCTTGACGCTCTCCAGGCCCACCAGCGCGTCGAGTTCGCCGAGCACGGTCTTCGACGGGCGCAGTTCCCTCTCCGGCTCGGTCACCGACTCGGGCGGCGTCCGCTCGGCCGGCTGCCCGGGGACGGCGCCGAGCAGACCGGGGGAGTGGCTCGTGGTCTGCAGGGCCGGCTCCGGTGCCGCCGGTGACGCAAGGCTGCCGCTCTCGTCGCTGGCGCAGTCCTCCACCACCGGGCCCCCCGTGCCGGGGGCCGCGCCGCTCTCGGCGAACTCGTACCCACCGCGCGCGCAGCGTTCCGTGCGGCACTTCCGCAGCGTCGTCCGGCTGCCGTCTATCACGTGGAAGCCGTAGCCGCCGCTGCCCGTGACCCGGCAATTGAGAAAGCTGCCGCGACCGCCGGCCGAGACGTAGACACCGGCCTCGGCGGGGGAGTCGATGGTGCAGCGCTCCACGGTCGGGTCGGCGCCCTTGGTGACGATCACGCCGGTCTGCATCCCGTCCAGGGTGCAGTTGTTGAGGGTTCCGCCGCTGCCGTGGTCCCGGAACCAGGCGCCCGTGGCCGCCTCCCGGATCCGGCAGTCGTCGAGCTGGGCGGTGGCGCCGTCGCTCACCGACACGGCGGTGTTGCGCACCTGCGACAGGTCGCTGTCGACCACGTCCGCGCGCGAACCGCGGTCGAGGACGAACAGGGCGTCCGGCACGTCGTGCACCCGGCAGGAGTCCAGGACGACGGTGGCGCCGTCGCTCACCCACACCGCCGGATAGTCGCCGGTGCTGTCGAAGATCTCGCACTGGTTGGCGTCCACGCGGGTGCCCGGGTCCCACACCGACAGGCCGTTGCGGCCGAACTGCCGCACGCTGGTGCGGGTCATGGTGAGCACGGAGCGGGACCGCAGATCGACCGCGTTCTCCGGGATGTCGTGGATACGGCAGTCGGCCAGCGTCAGCACGGCGTCGGTGTCGAGCGTGACCCCGTCGCCGGTGATGCGGTGCACATCGCAGTCGGTGAGGTGCGCGGTCGCCCGGCCGGTCACCTGGACACCGCTGCCCCGCACCTCGTAGACCTCGCAGCCCACCGCCTCGAGCGCCGTGTTCTCCCCGGTCGCGGTCAGGCCCGAGCCCGCGGCATGGTGCACGCGGCAGCGCTCGAGGCGGGGACGGGCGCCCCCGCGCACCGTGACGCCCGCCTGCCCCGCGGCGACGACCTCGCACTCCTCGAACACTCCGCCCCCGCCGTCGAGCACGGCTATGCCGACCCCCGCCGGATTGTCGACCGTGCAGCGGCGGACCGTCGGCCGGGCGCTGCCGCGCACCTCGATGCCGGCCGCGGACCGGGTGACCACCCGTATGTCCCGCAGCTCCGGCGTGCCGTCCTCGACCAGCAGGGCGGGCGCCGCCGCGTCCTGCCCCTCCACATGCAGGTCCTGGACCACCGCCGAAGCGCGTACGGTCAGCGGAACTCCGTCCAGGGGCGCGATGCGCACCGAGCCGGGCGAGCCCTCGGGACCGCGCAGGGTCACCGCCCGCTCCACGACGAGATTCTCCCGGTAGGTACCCGGAGCGACGGTGAGGACGTCGCCTTCGGCCGCGGCCTCCAGGGCGGCGGCGAGCGACGCGTACTCACCTGTGCGGCGCCGCCACCGCGATGTGCCGGTGTGCGTCACCTGGACCGTGCCCTGTGCCATGGCGTAGCTGTGCCCCCACCTTGTTGTACGCGGGTTTGTCGTCGATTCCTTCGGCCGCTCCACCGTAGCGTGCGCACGGCTGCCGGATTGACCAGAGGCGGAAGGCGGTCAGCTTCCGGTGCCGGTCCTGCCCCAGTCGGGACCCGCTTTGTCCCATGCCCGGTCCAGGACGGCGTACCGGTGGCGGACCATGCGCCGGACCGTCAGCCGTCTTGCGCCCTCGGTCAGGGCCGCCGACAGCAGGGCCGCGCCGAAGCCGGCGAGCACGGCGTGCGTCGTCGCCGTCGTGGTGTCCAGCGGGCGGGCCGTTGTGCGGCCCTCGGCGTCGGTCCACAGGGGGAAGTGCCCGCCCGGCCGCGGGTCCTTCAGGCGTACCAGGACCGGGCGTTGGTGCCCGGTGCCGTCCGGGGCGGTCCAGCGGGCCATGACCCGGGTGCGCAGGGCCTGGCCGGAGATACCCTCCGGGTCAAGGTCCGGACGGGCGGGTTCGAGGACCCGTACCACCGTGGCCCGCACCTGGTGCCGCGCCTTGTGCTGTTCGCGCACGGAACGCTGAAGGGCGTCCTCGGTGGCGCCCCCGGCGAGGGCACCGACGAGCGGAGCGGCGACGAGAACGAACAGCAGCGTCACGAGCGCCAGCAGTCCCTCGGCCAGGTCGGTCGGGCGGTACAGCGGATTGTGCCGCCAGCGCCAGAGCCCGCTGATCACCCGCACCGGCCGCACCCCCTTCCCCCTCCATGACAACCCGCGGCGGAGCCGTTCACCCGAGGTTCCGCCGAAGAGAGAGGGACGTCACCCTCGAGGCCCTCTCCTCGACTTCTCAGAAAGGTCAACGGGCGGGCCCGGGACGCGGTTCCCGCGCCCGCTGAGGGAATCGGGCGGTGGCGGAGGAAAGCTGACACGGCGTCCACCGGGCGAGGAGGGGCACGCAACCCGCCGGGCGAGGGCCACGGCCGGGTCCGTCCGGCGGGCGGGCCCGCACCGCATTCGTCAGGCGAGGACCGTGACCGGATCGCCGACCCGGACCGTACCGGGCGCGAGGGGCACCAGGTTCTGCCCGAACACCAGCCTGCCGCCGAACCTGCGGTGCCTGCCGAGCGAATGCAGGGGTTCCCGGCCGCGCTCGGCGGTGCGCTGGTCGGTGGTCGTCACCACACACCGTCCGCTGGGCTTGGCGACACGGAAGGCGACCTCGCCGACCGTGATGCGCGACCAGGTGTCCTCGGCCCAGGCGGTGGTGCCCCCGACGACCAGGTTCGGCCGGAAGCGGTTCATGGGCAGGGGCCCTTCGTCCGCGTGGTCGCCCCCGGCGACCAGGGTGTTGAGGGCGTCGAGGGACGCGGTCGTGGTGAGTAGCAGGGGATAGCCGTCGGCGAGGCTGACCGTCTCGCCCGGTAGCGCGAACCCGGGATCGACCGGCCTGCGCGTGGCGGGGTCGTCCAGGTGCACCAGACGTACGCCGGCGCCGAGGAAGGCGCTGCACCAGGCGTGCACGGCGTCGTCCTCGGCCGGCACCACGTCGATCTTGTCGCGGAAGATCTCCACCCGCTCGGTGCGGCCGCCCAGCGCGGGCACGGGCACGGTCACCGGGTCCCTGCCGGGCGCGGACAGCCGTAGACCGCCGCCGGGCAACAGCTCGGCAGCGGCCAGTGCGAGGCGTGGATGACCGCGTTGTGTGACGACCCTTCCCCCGTCGTCGGTCAGCATCCAGCGCCGGTCTCCGGTCGGTCCCCAGGGCTCCACGACGACCTCCCGGAGAGGCAGGCTCCGGAAGGCCTTGACCGGATGTACGTGAATCGAGTGCAGCAGCGCGTTCCCCATGGAGTCATCGTGCCAGTCGGCGACGACGGCTTTGGGGGTCGGCGGCCCGCGGGACGGCTCAGGGCCCGGGGCTCACTGCCTGGAACGGCTCAGTACCCGGTGAGTGCCGGGTACTGCTCAGTACCCGCGGTACTGCTGGTTGTTGTACGGGTCCTGGTACGGAGCCGGCGTCGGGCGCGGTGCCGCGGGACGCATGGCCTCGTAGCCCGCACCGGGAGCGGCCGGACGCGGCTGCTGAGGCTGGGGCCCGGGGTAACCGCGCGGCGTGGTGGCCTGCTGCGGAATGTACGGCGCGTGCGCCTGCTGGAGCGGGGCCGGCTGCTGCGCCTGCGGATAACCGTAGGCGGGCTGGGAGGGGGCCGCCGGGAGCGCGGGCAACGCCGAGGGAAGCGCGGGCAGATGACTGCCCGGCGCGTCGTAGACGAAGGGGACCCGGATCGGGGCGATCTGCGGGGTGCCCCGCTCGGCCACGAGGGAGTCGTAGATCGGGGTGTCCGGGAAGGAGGCGGAGTAGTAGCCGCCGCCATAAGTGGAGCGGGGGGAGGTCATGGCCATAAGTTAAGCCCACGATGTGCTGGTTGGGGAGACCGATAAGAGGGTTGTTTTCCGTGTCCGACGTGCCCTGGGATAGCTAATTCGGGCGAAGTTGGATGAAACGGCTGTACGTCCTGATGGACATCTGGTAAAAGCCGAGTTCCGGCGGGGGTGCCCGGGGCGATCGGCCGCTGTGCGCATGCCCCGTGGGAGTTCCCGCGCGCGGGTATTAGGTTGTGCGGACAGAGCACGACGCATGCCGGGTATCGCCTGGCGAGGTGACACGTGATGGGGGCGGACATGTCAATGTCGAAGGGATCGAACACGCCGGTGCCGACCACGGCACTCCGGGTGGAACTGGGGTGGCGCACCGGCCCCGGAGTACCCGACGCGGACGCCTCCGCGCTCCTGCTGGTCGGCGGCAAGGTCCGCTCCGACGCCGACTTCGTCTTCTACAACCAGCCCGCCCATTCCTCCGGAGCCGTCCGGCACGAGGGAAAGCGGAACGCCGGCGGGCAGGTCACCGACACCGTCCTCGTCGACCTCGCGCGCGTGGAGCCCGGCATCGAGACGGTGATCCTCGCGGCCTCCTCCGACGACGGCACCTTCGGTCGGATCCCGGGCCTGTACATCGAGGTCAAGGACGCCGCGCAGGGCACCGTCGCGGCCCGGTTCGACAGCACGGGCGCGACCAGCGAGAGCGCCTTCGTGCTCGGCGAGTTCTACCGCCGCCAGGGCGCCTGGAAGTTCCGCGCCGTCGGACAGGGCTACAGCAGCGGACTCGAGGGACTGGCCACCGACTACGGCATCACCGTGGACGAGCCGCAGCACGCCGCTCCCGCCTCCCCGGCGGCGGCTCCACCGGCCCCGGCACCCCCGGTCACCACGCCGCCGCCCCCGGCGGCCCGGCCGGCCACCCCGCCCCCGTCGGCCGCGCCTCCCGCCGCGTCGCCGGTCCGGCTCACCAAGGTGACGCTCACCAAGACCGCTCCCTCCGTCTCGCTGACCAAGCAGGGCGGAACCTCGGGCGCCCTCCGGGTGAACCTCAACTGGCAGGTGCGCAAACAGTTCTCCGGCTGGGCGGGCAAGCTGGGCCGCCCGGTCGCCATGCACTCCGACCTCGACCTCGACCTGTGCGCCCTGTTCGAACTCAACGACGGCAGCAAGGGAGTCGTCCAGGCCCTCGGGAACGCGTACGGGTCACTGCAGCGGCCCCCCTTCATCCACCTCGACGGCGACGACCGCACCGGCGCCGTGGACTCCGGCGAGAACCTCACCGTCAGCCTCGACCACAAGCAGTACTTCCGCCGCATCCTCGTCTTCGTCACCATCTACGAGGGCGCCCGCTCCTTCGCCGACCTGCACGCCACGGTCACCCTCCAGCCGCAGCACGGCGCCCCGATCGACTTCTCGCTCGACGAGTGCACCGTTCCCTCGACGGTGTGCGCCCTCGCTCTCATCACCAACACCGGCGGCGACCTCGTCGTCCAGCGCGAGGCCCGCTACCTGGTGCCCGACCGGGGCGTCAGCCCGCAGCGCACCGTCGACCGCGCCTACGGCTGGGGCATGAACTGGACCCCCGGCCGCAAGTGATCCCCGGTCACGAGCGGCTCCGGCGGCACGTGATCCCCGCTCGCCGTGACGCCTGACGGGCCGCCGGTTCAGCCCTCGTCCGGCACGGCGCCCGGACGCGTGTAGGTGCGGCCCTTCCAGGCCGCCCCCCGCCCCCGGTAGTGCTGCACCGCCGAGTCGACCGTCATCAGGAGGTACAGGAACGCGGTGAACGGCAGCAGGGGAGCGAGCCACAGCGGCTGCCGGTAGTAGCGCAGCATCGGGACGTACGTCCCGGTCATCACCAGCCAGGCCGCCGCACCGGCGGCCACGGCCGGCGTACTTCCCGCCGCCAGTCCCGCGACCACCGCCACCGGCGGCACCAGGTACACCAGCGCCAGTCCCGCGACCGTACCCGCCAGCAGCACCGGGCTGTGCCGCAGCTGCGCGTACGCGCTGCGCGACACCATGCGCCACAGGTCGGCCGGCCGCGGGTACGGGCGCACGCTGTCCACCCGGTCCGCCAGCCCCAGCCAGACCCGCCCGCCGCAGGCCTTGACCGCCCGCGCGAGCGCCACGTCGTCGATGACGGCCTGCCGGATGGCGTCCGGGATCCGCGCCCGCTCGGCCGCCTCCGCGCGCAGCAGCACACAGCCCCCGGCCGCCGCGGCCGTCCGCGATCCGTCCCGCCCGATCCGGCGGAACGGATACAACTGCGCGAAGAAGTACACGAACGCCGGTACGACCATCCGCTCCCAGCCGCTCTCCACGCGCAGCCGCGCCATCTGCGAGACGACGTCGAACCCGCCGGTGCGGGCCGCCGAGACCAGCCGGCGCAGGCTGTCGGGCGCGTGCGCGATGTCGGCGTCCGTGAGCAGCAGATACTCGGGCGCACGCGCGCGTGCCAGGCCGATGCCGTGCCGCACAGCCCAGAGCTTGCCGGTCCAGCCGGCCGGCGGCTCACCGGGCGAACCCACGGTCAGCGGCAGTCCGCCGTACCGGTCCGCCAGCTCACGCGCGAGCCGCCCGGTGCCGTCCGTGCTGCCGTCGTCGACGAGGAAGACCTCCGCCCGCCCGGGATAGTCCTGGGCGAGCAGCGACGGCAGACTCACCGGCAGCACCGCCGCCTCGTCCCGCGCGGGAACGACCACGCACACCGACGGCCACGGCTCCGGCTCCCGCCGGGGCGGAAGCCGGACGTCCGTACGCCAGAAGAAGCCCTGGCCGAGCAGCAGCCACAGCCAGGCGGCGAGGGATGCGACGGCGGTCCACGCAAGGGGGCTCACATGTGCATTCTGCCCCGGACGAGTGGCCGGACACGGCCCATCGTCTATCGTGACCGGGTGAAGATCGCGCTCATGGACTCCGGAATCGGCCTGCTGGCGGCCACCGCAGAGGTACGGCGCCTCCGCCCCGACGCCGATCTCGTCCTCTCCCTCGACCCCGACGGCATGCCCTGGGGACCCAGGACCCCACAGGACCTCACCGCCCGTGCCCTCGCCGTCGCCGAGGCGGCCGCCGCGTGCCGGCCCGACGCCCTGATCGTCGGCTGCAACACCGCGACCGTGCACGCGCTCACCGCCCTGCGTGCCCGCTTCGAACCGGCCCTGCCCGTCGTCGGCACCGTCCCGGCGATCAAGCCGGCGGCGGCCGGCGGCGGACCGCTGGCGATCTGGGCGACCCCGGCCACGACCGGCAGCCCGTACCAGCGGAACCTGATCCAGGACTTCGCCGGCGGCGTCGACGTCACCGAGGTGCCGTGCTGGGGGCTCGCGGAGGCCGTGGAACGCGCGGACGAGAGCGCGATCGCCGCCGCCGTCGACGCCGCCGCCGAACTCACCCCGGACGATGTAACGACCGTTGTCCTGGGCTGCACCCATTACGAACTGGTCGCCGAGCGCATCCGGGCCGCCGTGCAGCGCTCCGGCCTGCCGCCGCTCGTCCTGCACGGTTCCGCCGGAGCGGTCGCCGCCCAGGCCATGCGCCGCCTCGGTGAGCAGCCCGCCCCCGGAGCCCCGGCGACCGGCACCCTCACCGTGCTGCTGAGCGGACGCGGGGGCGCGCTGCCCCTGCCCGCCCTCACCTACGCGGAAGGCCGGCTCCTCCAGGAGGTCGCCCCCGCGGGGTGAGCCCCCTGCCACCCGACAGCTTGGCCCTCCGCACGCCCGGTCGGCGCAGTGACGCCGGGCGCCGTGGTACCCGCGGAGCGAAACGTGGGTAATCTCAACGGCATGAGGGACTACCCCCGCGGCGCCCCCGCCCCGTACCCCTACGTCTGGACCGGTCGCGCGACCAACCGGATGCAGTGGCTGCTGGCGCTGATCGGTGCCGCCTGCTTGGCGCTCGGCATCGTGCTGGCCGTCAACTCGGCCTGGTCGAGCGGCGTCGCGCCGCTGGCCATGGCCGTCGTCGGGTGCATCGCCGCCGGGCTGCTGGTCCTGTTCGGCACTCTCGCCTTCGTGCACGTCGCGCTGCGTGTCGACGGGGACCACCTGGAAGTGCGCTGCGGCCACATAGGGGTGCCGCGCCGCCGCATCCCGCTGTCGCACGTCGCCGGAGCAGAGTTCGTCCCGCACGTCACCCCGCGGCACTGGGGCGGCTGGGGCTACCGCTGGAGGCCCGAAAAGGGCACCGCGGTCGTCGTGCGCCGGGGCGAGGGCATCGCCCTGAGCCTGTGGGACGGACACACCTTCACGATCACCGTGGACGACGCGGAGGCGGCGGTGACCGTCATCCGCAGCCGTCTTCACCCGCACCGGCCGGACCCGGTAGGCTGAGCCGCCGCACCGGGGCCGGGTCACGGTGTGCGCAGGGTCCCGCGTGCGGGAGTGTCCGTCGGCCGCTCCGGCGCACCGGAGGTGAGCGGACGGGCCGTCGCGAGTCCCGCGAGCAGGCCCGCCCCCACCGAAACCGCGGTGAAGCTCAGCGCGTTGCCCACCGCGGCGACCGCCGCGACGGCCGTCAGCGCCGCACCCGCCGAGAGCACCACGGGCGTGGCCCGCGGACTGCGCCACAGCGCGCACAGCACCCAGCCGAAGGCCAACGCCAGCAGTGCCACCCCGACGACCCCCTGTTCGGCCGCCAGTTGGAACGGGGCGGAGTGGGGCCTGCCGTCGGACAGTACGGTCCGGCCGGCCGCGGTGCTCAACTCTCCGAAGCGCCCCGGTCCCACTCCCAGGCCCGCGTCGTGACGCACCATCCCGAGAGCGTCGCGCCACAGTTCCACACGGTACGGGGTCAGTCGGCCCTCCAGCGCGTCGGTGAGCCCGGCCGGTACGGTGTTCCCGGCGACCGCCCAGGTCAGCCCCGTCACCCCGGCGACGGCCGCTGCCAGCGCGGCAACGGCCGGCCCACGGCGCCGCACCCGGCCGGCGGCGAGGGAACACAGCAGTACGCCGGCCCCGGCGACACACCCGGCGGCCGGCCCCAGGGCGGCCGCGGTCACCACGATCCCGGCGGCCGGCAGACGCAGCGCGAACCGCAGCGCCGGTGACGAGGTCGCCCGGGCCGCGCAGCAGGCGGCACCGGCCGACAGAGCAAGCACGGCGGCGAGCGCCCCGGCGTGCCCCAGGGGTGTCGTGATCTGCGGCTCCGGTGCCAGCCGCGGCACGGCCACCGCCAGGCCGAGGCCGGCCAGGGCCCCGGCGCAGGGTGCGGCCACCGGCAGGAGCGCCCCGCCGATCCGGCCCGCGGCATATCCCGCGGCCACGGCCAGTACCGCGAGCAGCACCCCCTCGGGCCGGCCGTCCCCGGCCGCCGCCGTGATCAGCGACCAGGCCGCGCACGCCCCGAGCACCACGAGGCCCGCCGTGTCCAGACCGCTCCGTCTTTCGCCGTCCGCATCCGGACCGGCGGAAACCATCCCCGTGGAACCCACCCCGCACCCCGCACCGCGTCGCCCCCGACTGTGACGGACCTCGGCCGCCGACACCGCGACGGGTCGGCACGGCAGAGGCGCCGGCACACGGTAACGGCTGGTGGGCGGTTTGGGGATGTGCAGGAACGTGTTGTGACGAGCCGCGCTCGGTGACACCGCCTCCGCCTGCGGCCCGCCCGTACGGCCCGCCCCTGCGAGGCCGGTCGCCCGCGCGGTCGGCACGGTCGGTGCCCGGGTCGGTCGCCGTAGACTCGCGGGGTGACCGTCACCGCAACCTCCGTCGGCGAGTCGGATCCGATGCCCCCACAGGCCGCGCCCAACGCGTGGCGCCGGTGGCTCGTACGCCTCGTTCCGGCCGCAGCGGCAGCACTCTCCGGGCTGCTCCTCTACGTCAGCTTCCCGCCGCGCACTCTGTGGTGGCTGGCGCTGCCCGCCTTCGCCGTCTTCGGCCTGCTGTTGCGCGGGCGGAGCTGGAAGGCGGGGCTCGGCCTCGGCTATCTCTTCGGGCTGGGCTTCCTGCTGCCGCTGCTGGTGTGGACCGGTGTGGAGGTCGGTCCCGGTCCGTGGATCGCCCTCGCCGTGATCGAGGCGGTCTTCGTCGCGCTGGTCGGCGCGGGTGTCGCCGCGGTCTCGAAGCTGCCCGGGTGGCCGGTGTGGGCCGCCGCGCTCTGGACCGCGGGGGAGGCGGCCCGCGCGCGCGTGCCGTTCAGCGGTTTCCCCTGGGGCAAGATCGCGTTCGGACAGGCGGACGGCGTGTTCCTGCCGCTTGCCGCGCTGGGCGGCACCCCCGTGCTCGGCTTCGCGGTCGTCCTGTGCGGCTTCGGCCTGTACGAGATCGCGCGCGTGTCCCTGGACGCCCGCCGTACCGGGACCGTGCGGCGCGGCGCGGCGGCCGTCGGCGCGCTGAGCGTGGCGCTGCCCCTCGTGGCCGCGGTCGCCGCCCGGCCACTGGTGAGCGACACGGCCGAGGAGGGCACGACGACCGTCGCGGTCGTCCAGGGCAACGTGCCGCGTCTGGGACTCGACTTCAACTCCCAGCGGCGTGCCGTCCTCGACTACCACGCGCGCGAGACGGAGCGTTTGGCCGCCGCCGTCGACGCGGGCAGGGCCGAGCGGCCCGACATCGTGTTGTGGCCGGAGAACTCCTCCGACATCGACCCCTTCGCCAACGCCGACGCGCGTGCCGTCATCGACCGCGCGGTCCGGGCGATCGGGGCCCCGGTCTCGGTCGGGGCCGTGGTGGGCAAGGGCGGCAAACTGCTCAACGAGCAGGTCCTCTGGGACCCGGTGAAGGGCCCCGTCGACACCTACGACAAGCGGCAGATCCAGCCCTTCGGCGAGTACCTTCCGCTGCGCCCCCTGGTCGGGGCGATCAACGGCGAGTGGACGTCGATGGTCCGCCAGGACTTCAGCCGGGGCACCGAACCCGGTGTGTTCAGCATGGCCGGCACCGGGGTGGGACTGGTCACCTGCTACGAGGCGGCCTTCGACTGGGCGGTGCGCGACACGGTCACCGACGGCGCCCAGCTGATCTCCGTACCCAGCAACAACGCGACCTTCGGCCGCAGCGAGATGACCTACCAGCAGCTCGCCATGTCCAGGGTCCGCGCCGTCGAGCACAGCCGCACCGTCACTGTCCCGGTGACCAGCGGGGTCAGCGCGATCATCATGCCGGACGGGAGGGTCAGCCAGAAGACCGGCATGTTCGTCGCCGACTCCCTGGTGCAGGAGGTGCCGTTGCGCTCCTCCCGGACCCCTGCCACCCGCCTCGGCGTCCTCCCCGAGAGCGCCCTCGTCCTGGTCGCCGCGGGCGGCCTGGGATGGGCCGTCGGCGCCGGTGTGCGCGGGCGGACGCGCCGGTGACGCGAGGGCGTACGGAGGGGGCACACCCCCTGAAGCGCCGTGGAGCGGCCCGACCTGCCCGTTAGGGTCGGGGCATGGCTACTCCTGATTTCATCAGCACCCTGCGCGCCTCCGCCGGTCACCAGTTGCTCTGGCTTCCCGGGATCACCGCCCTCGTCTTCGACGACGAGGGCAGAGTGCTGCTGAACCGCCGGTCCGACACCCGCAAGTGGTCGGTGCTCGGCGGCATCCCCGACCCGGGGGAGCAGCCCGCGGCCTGCGCGGTGCGCGAGGTCGAGGAGGAGACCGCGGTGCGCTGCGTCGTCGAACGGGTTGTGCTGGTCCAGGCGCTGAACCCGGTGACGTACGGCAACGGCGACATCTGCCAGTACATGGACATCACTTTCCGCTGCCGTGCTGTCGGCGGCGAGGCCCGGGTCAACGACGACGAATCACTGGACGTCGCCTGGTTCGCCGTGGATGCGCTGCCGGAGTTGAACGAGTTCGGGCGCTTCCGCATCAAGCAAGCCATGGCTGACACACCCACATGGTTCGACCCCACTACTTCTGGCTGAACTGTGGGGCGCAACCACATGGGGCGGGGTAGGGGCACTGCCTAGAGTCGGGACATGACCGCGCCCCACGCCTCTCCTCCGACCGATGGCCGAGGAGGTCCTTGACCATCGACCGGACACCGCCGTAGATCTCCTCGTAGTGGCCGCCGCTGGTCGGGGCTGAGCCTCATCCAACGGTCCATCGTGTGGTGCAGCGACGCCAGCATGCGCAGCGCGAACGGGTGTCTTGTGTCCGCAGAGGCCGTGTGCGGATGGATCCGTGTGGCGATTGAGCGGGCTGTCCGCGGAAGCCGTGTTCGCGACGTCTGCTGCCGGCCGTGTTGCATTCCGGCAGTGTCGTCGTGATGCAGATCACTCCGTAGGGTGCGGTGGTCGCTTCTTTGATCGACGCGCGATGCCCCGCATAGGTTGGCCTGGTGAGGGGTGGATTGCGGGAACGGTGGAGGGGCCAGCCGCGGTGGGTGCGGGGTGTGCTCGCGGTGTACTTGATCGGCTTCCTTGAAGGGGCTGGTGCCCATTTCCTTGATCTGGCCGGCGGCGGGATCCACGTCTATTCGTCCTTTGCCCCGGTGCCGTTGCAGGTGTTCTTCGTCAGCCTGGCGGTCTTGGACCCGTTGGTCGTCGTGCTGGTGGGACTCATGCGTCCAGCAGGAATCCGGTTGGGCTGCGGTGTGATGGTCCTGGACGTCACTGCGAACTGGATCGTCAACTGGCCGTGGTTGCAGGAGAATCTGGCATGGCTGCTGCGCCCGGTCGGGCTGTTGCCCATCACGCTCTTCGGCCTGTTCGTCGTCGCCTCCTCGGTTCCCTTGCTTCGGGCCGTGGAGAGAGCGACAGAGCGTCTCAGCTGCACGACCCGATGACAGTGGTGCGTGAGCTGGGGAGGCGGGCGACCCGGTTCGAGGCGCCAGCGGCTCCGCGGAGCCGGACGATCTCCTCATACTGGGCGGCGGGCCGGGCCAGGGCCTGGGTGCGGAAGTCCGTGAGCTCGCCGACCGTCTGTTCCGATCGAAGCAGCCGCTCCTTGAGTCTCGTGGTCTCTGCCTTGAGCCGGGTGATCTGGGCTTCGCGGGGATCGGGGATCTCGCCGGTCTCGCGCAGGGTGTTCAGATGTCGTTCGAACTTGACGCGGAGGTGAGCGTAGGGGCGGGTTCCGTAGAACGCGGTGCGATCGACTGTGGCTTCGCTGGCGAGGGTTTTGATGTCGCACTTGCCGCCGGGTGGGATCTCGCCTCGCAGTAGGCGGTCCATGGCGGCACGGATGCGGTTCTCGTTCTCTGTCCGCTGAGCTGCGGAGATCCTCATGCTGAAGCCTCCTAGCCCTCGATGGCGATGGCGGAGTCGATCCCGGCGATGACTCGCAGAGCCCGGTCGTGGTCGGCCTGGAGCCGGGTGCGTTCGGTCTTGCGGGTGGTGCCGAGTTGGCCGAGGAAGATCTTTGTTCTGTCGGCGTGCTCGGCCCAGACGGACCGGTGACCGGAGTGGTGGGTGGCCTGGGGACAGCGGGCGGAGCCACACATCCCGATCAGCGGACGGTCCACGGTGGGGGTGCCCGCGAGTTTGAGGCAGAGCGCCCGGGAAGGGCCGGTGAACCAGCAGTAATTCGCCGGTCCGAGGTGCAGGACCTTGGCGCGTTTGGTCAGGAGGTTGAGGACGTCGCGGTCGTTGCGCTGGGTCTTTGGGGCCGCAGCCGAGGCCGCATCGAGCTGGGCGTCGATGCCGGCGAAGAACTCGGTGAGGCTGCGGGCGCCGGGACCGGCGGGCAGAACGCCCTCCTGGTAGTTTCGGAACTCCTCGAGTACCAGATGGAGATCGCGCTCGCTCTCGTGCTGGTTGACCTCGGCCAACAGCTCGGCCTGGGCCCCGCCAGGGCGCGAGGCACAGCCTTCCGTTGTGGCCACGGCGATGTGTTTCATGTAGATCTTGGTGGCCAGGACGCCGCCGGGCCGGTATGCCATTTCCAGGGATAAAGTGCGCCGCAGCATCCGCAAGTTGGCTGGTCCATCGGGGATCGACGCCAGGCCAAGTCGTCGGCTGGCCTCGGAGTTGGCCCAGTTCTTGAACCACTTGAAGCGAACGTTGAAGGAGAACCTGCCGATCAGCAGGGCTTCTTGTGCCGGGGTGTCGTGCAGTTGCTCGAGGAGTTCGATCGCTCGATAGACCGGCTCGATGACGACCCACTCGTCGTCGGTGCCGCCCAGCGGCTGCCTTTTGACGATCTTGCTTGCGATCCGGTAGCGGAGCAGGCCCGGGACGGACTCTTCGGGAGGTCGTCGGCAGCCGATACGCAATTCCATCGTCTTTCCACAGCCTCCAGGCCCGCGGCGTCAGCCACTTCATATCCGACATCCGCCGGGGCCAGTTCCGGGACCTCAGCCATCGAGTCGTCCCGTGTACGGACCGAACGCAGACGCACCGGGCTCACCGCGACGTAGCCGCGTGCCGTCGCCCAGTCGTAGAGCATCCGCAGGGCCGCGAGTTCCCGCCTCCACTTCGCACCGCCGATCGACGCATCGTTGGCCTCTGCACGAAGCCGCCAGTCCTCCCAGGGTCTGTTCCAGGTTCGGATCATTGGTTTCGGGAATTCGCCGCTGCCGGCGGCCTGGGCCTGGTAGTTGTCGAGGGTGGCGCGTGGTGATCTCTCGGATGCCGAGTGGGAGTTGGTCGAGCCGTCCTTGCCGGTGGGCGAGCGTGGCCCGGTCGGCCGCCCGCGCACCCGGCCCGGCGCGGTCGCCGCGGACAAGGCGTACTCCTCCCGCGCGAACCGCGCCTGCCTGCGGCGACGCCGCATCCGCAGTGTCATCCCGGAGAAGGCCGACCAGGCTGCCAACCGCAAGAAGAAGGGTTCTCGCGGCGGCCGTCCGGTCGATCACGATCCGGGCCTGTGCAGGGACCGCAACCCCGTCGAACGCTGCATCAACAAGATCAAGGAGTGGCGGGGCCTGGCCACCCGCTACGACAAGACTGCTACCGGCTACCTCGCCGGACTCCACCTGCGCGGCGCCGTCATCTGGATCCGCAGCCTTCAACCAGCACCGTAATCACGACTCCGTACACGCCCTAGCGGATGGGGCATTCCTGTGCTCGGCGTCCCCATCCTGAATGGCAATCAACACCCGGTCGGCGGTCCGCAGTACGGAGCCGGAGCGCCGACCCGCCGTGTCCGGACAACCGGAGCCGTACCCCTTCTGACTTCGTCGGTGCCTCCCGTGATGGGCGGCGCCCGCGCTGGCTGGGATACCAGGACTCGAACCTGAACTAACGGAACCAGAAACCGTCGGGCTGCCAATTACCCCATATCCCATTTGCCCCGAAGGCCGCGGGAGCCCGGCCACCCGGGGGCATGCCTTACCCGCGTATCGCAACGCAGTACGGCCCTTTGATTAATCTAGGCGTTCTCTCCGTGATGCTCAGTGATATGCCGGGCGTGTCGATCAGAATTTTGGGGAGGGGGCTTGTCGATGCCGCAGAGCGACCACATGGCTCACCAGCCTGCCTCGTCGCAGCTCAGTGCTCCACCCGGTAAGTAAGGCAAGTCCGCTGCTTGACCAATGGTGCCGAAGGTGCTGCAGAAGCGCCCGCCGCCCGCACCAGACAGTGCCGGTGCGCCGCCCGCGCCGTCGTCCTCCACCTCCACCAGCAGCCCATCCTGCCGCGCCACCCACGGCTTGCCAGTCGTAGGGGCCGATCGAGGGGTTTCCTCCCCAGGAGTAGCTCGTCCGATTGCGGGCCGGGCGTCGTCAACTTAGCTTCAACATGTCGGATTTATTCCGATAAAGCCAATATCATTCCTTGTGTTGGCTTTCCATGGCATCGAACGGAGCATTCATGTCGGTGATGACCGGTACCCAACCCCTCCAGCAGCACGGCTCGCAGTTCGGGGGCCCGCAGATGGGCGGCCCGCAGATGGGCGGCTCGCAGCAGATCGCCCAGATGGTCCAGCAGACCATCCAGCAGGCGTGTCAGCAGACGGCCCAGCAGGTCGCGCAGCAGGTGCAGCAGACGTTCCAGCAGATCCAGCAGATCCAGCAGCAGCTGCAGCAGCGGCCGGAGCTGGCCCAGCAGGCGCACCCGTACATGGCCCTCATGCTGCACCGCACGCTGGCCGGGGCCGTCCGTCACGCCGTGGAGCAGTCCGTGCAGCAGGCGCTGCCGAACGCGATCGTGATGCTGCTCCAGCAGGGCCAGCAGGGCCAGCAGGGCATGCAGGGTATTCAGGCCCAGCAGGGTCAGCAGCCGTGGGGCGGCGGGCACGGTCCGCAGTCGTTCGGCCAGCCGGTCCCGCAGTACCAGCAGCCCGGCTTCGGGTTCGGGCAGATGGGTGGTCAGCCCTTCGGTATCGGCTGACGTCCAGCGGCGCGCGATGCGGTGTGCCCAGGAGCGGTTCTTGGGCACACCGCATCACCGTGGAAGCGCGAGCCGCCTGGGACGGGATCAGGAGCACAAGGACGACGTTGGCGTGGTGAAGGTGGACGTAATGGTCAAGGGAAGGCCCGGAAACAACCGTGAGAGCGGGTCCGGGGGCGCGGGGACCGGCGGACCGGCACCCGAGGGCAAAGAAGAGGCGCCACGCGCCAAAGGCGCGCCGTCACCGATCGAGGTGCGGTCACGCAGGTTGCGGTACATGGTGACACTACTACCGCAGCAACTGCTCCCATCGGGAGCTCCCGAACTGGGCATGGACGCGGTGTGCGACCGGCTGGACCGGATGCCCGAGGTCACGGTGGTCCGCAGACTCCGGCCGTCGGAGAAGCTCCAGTCGGCGGGACTGCCCCCCTCCTGCCCGGAGATCGCGGTCGTCGAGGCGGCCGAGGCCCAGGTACCGGCGGTGCGGTCGCTGCACGTGCACATCGAACCGGATCTGCCACTGTCCGGAACCGTACCCGCTGCCACGCAGACCGCGGGCATGCTGTCGCTGCGCGATCCGGGGCTGGTCATGCCCCTTGAACAACCCGTGAAGATCGCGCTGCGTGTCTGCGGCCCGGACGAGGAACCGCTGGCCGGCGCCGGGGTGTTCCTGATCGGGGCGACCTGGCCGAGTCAGGGCATCACCGGGGCCGACGGGACGGTCACCGTCACCCTGGCGACGGAGACCGAACAGTCCGTCCAGTCCCTGTACGTACGTCCCACGGGCGGATACGCGGACCGCTGGATCCCTCGCCCCGACCTGTCGGGGACGCAGGAGAACCTCGTCACCCTCACCCCGCTGTCCAAGGTGTACCCGGAACTGGAGCGGCGGCAGCAGTACGGCTGGGGCCAGCAGGCCATGCGGCTCGACCGGCTGCCTCCCACGTTCCGCGCCTTCGGCATCAGGGTCGGCATGATCGGTTCGGGCGTCAGCGCCGAGCACCCCGATCTGAAGCAACGCGTGAGCTCCGGGGTCGGCATCGTCCACGGCACGGACGAGGGCTGGGCGCACGACACAGTGGGCAGCGGTACCCATGCGGCGGGCATCATCGCCGGGGCCGACACCGGCAAGGGCGTCATCGGGATCGCCGTCGACGCCGAGATCGAGGTCTGCCAGGTCATGCCCGACGGGCACTTCAGCGACCTGATCGCGGCCCTGGACCACTGCATCGAGCGCGAGGTCGACATCGCCCACATCGCGGTGACGACGCCCTACACCTCGGCGCTGGTCTCCCGCAAACTCGCCGACGCCAACGCGGCGGGCATCGCCTGTGTCGCCCCGGCGGGCGACACCGGTGGACCGGTCACTTTCCCGGGCGCGCTGCCCACCGTGTTCGCCGTCGGCGCACTGGGCGTCTTCGGCTCCTACCCGCAGGACTCCTCCCAAGCCACCCATACAGGGCCGCAGTTGACACCGGAAGGGCTGTTCGCGGCACCGTTCAGCTGCTACGGCCCCGGAGTCGATGTGGTCGCCCCTGGCGTGGCGGTTCTGTCGTGCGCCGCGCAGGGCGGCTACACCGCCCTCGACAGCACCGGCACGGCCTCGGCTCACGTCGCCGGTCTCGCCGCGCTCGTGCTCGCTCACCACGATGACTTCCACGGCCAGTTGCTGCCCCGCGGACCCGGTCGGGTGCAGCACCTGTTCGAGATCATCGCCGCCAGCTGCCGCCAGTTGGCCGCCCCGGCAACTCTGGAGGCGGCTCGCGTCGGACGCGGCCTGCCCGACGCTCTCGTCGCCCTCGGCCTGGCCCCCGGAGTGCAGCTCGCTCCGGCCCTGTCGCCCATCGCACCCTCCATGACCGGGTAGGTCCTCTACCCGCGGCCTGCACGCCGAACGGCACCCGCCCTCGCTTCTGGGCGGGTGCCGTTCGGCGTGCAGGCCGGGCGGAATCGAAGCTGGGTATTCCCGGGCCAGGGCTTCCAGAGCGGGATTTCGCTCGACGAGGGCGGGTCGTTGGGATGCTGAGCGGCGCTTGCGGGACGTACGACCGCACTTATCGGTGGGGTCCTCTCCTACAAGGAATGCGGCGCGGCGGTGGCACTCGACCCGCTCCTGTAGGCGGCGCCTGCCCAGGGGCTGTGACCACTCCTGCGGCCTCCGCGACGCCGCCACGAGGCCGGACTCCTGCAGCCCGCCATGGTCGGGGCCGGCGTGCCGTCCGGTCGGGTCCCTGGTCGGGGCGGCCGGGCGCGCCTTCAGCGGCGGAGAGGCTGCTCACACACCAGTGCCCTCACCGGCCTTATCCCGGCCCAGGACACCGCTCCGTGACGGCAATCGAGGCCGGTAGACGCGAGCGCACCACAGCCGTCGTCCACCGCGCCGACCCCGAGCTCTCGCACCTGGTACTGCCCGGCTGGATGCACGGGCAGATCACCGTGCCCATCCCCACCGACGAGTTGACAGCCGCCACCGGCCTGGGACGCGACGAACTGCCCGGGACCGAGCTGACCGTCACCGCGAACCTGGCCGCCGGCACGAACACCGACGTCGACCCCGGCGTGGTCCGACTGCCCGGACAACGCCGCTTACAGGCAGCCTGGCCCCCCAAACCCTGCTGGTCACCGACCCGCTAGCGGGGTCATGACGGGCCCGTTGCGTTTCGTACGACGAGAGGATCACCCCTCATGGCTCTGCCTCCGCTCAGCCCCGAACAGCGCCGCGCCGCGCTCGACAAGGCCGCCGCCGCACGCAAGGAGCGAGCCGAGGTCAAGGAGGCCCTCAAGCACGGCAAGCTGTCGCTGCGCGAGGTGCTGGCCGGCGAATCCGAGGCCATCCGCAAGATGTCAGTCCGCGCCCTGCTCGAATCGCTCCCCGACATCGGCAAGGTGCGGGCCCAGAAGCTCCTCTCCGAGATGGAGATCTCCGACAGCCGCCGCGTACGCGGCCTGGGCATCCAGCAGCGGGAACGGCTGCTCGCGCGGTTCTCGCCCACGCACTGACCGTTCGCACCGGTCCTCACTCGTTACGCGGGGCCGCCCGTGCCTGCCGCGGTCTCGCACGCGAAGCCTCGGTGGCGGGCCGTGGCCTGCTCATAGGGCACGTGCGTGGGACAGGTCTCGATCGCCGCGACCTGGACGCCCGAGGCATACGTGAGGACCAGGCGCTCGGCGGCGGCCTGAACACAGGCCCGGGCCGCGGGCCCACCACGCCCCGACCCGCCATCAGACAGTCACGCACCCAACAACGTGACAACGCCGCACAGGATCAGGTCGTCCCAGTTGCCGCAGCGTCAGTCCAGGGGTCTGAACCGCCCCGGGGCAATGGTGCCGGAGCCGACTGCGACTCGGCCGGTCTCCTCGTGACCAGGTCGGTTGACCTTGCTGGGCTCGGGGATCAGCAGGTCGCCGATCTCGCAGCCGAGGACGACGCAGATGACGCCCAGGTCCTCCAGCTTGAGCGAGACCGGCTGGCCCGACCACAGCCCGGACATCTTCCCGGCCGAGATCACCAGGCCGTGCTCCGCGAGGTTCCGCTGAAGCTCGGACGCCTTCCAGATGCCCTTGTTTGCGGCGGTCAGCCGCAGGTTCCACCTCATCGGACCAGTCCTTCCAGCCGCTTCGCGGCCCGTTCCATCCCGGCAACCCAGGCGTCCTCGACCCGGGTCTGCTGCACGTGTAATGGTGGAGTCGGGTATTGGAACTGTCTGAATGCCTCTGCCTTCGGTTTACTCCGTATGGTCAAGGACGCACTGCGGCCCCTATCTCAGATCCATGCGAGGGTCGATGGTCCAGTGGTTGGTTCGTAGGACTCGACCGGCGAAGGTAACGTCTTGCTCGCCGAGGGACCTGAAACCGAGGGACCGGCAGATACCGTTTGACGGGGCGTTCGTTGTTGCCGGAAATGCATGTATGAGCCCCCACCGACCATCGTCGCGGGCCAGATCAAGCAGCGTGCGGACGCCCTGCTTGCCAAGTCCCCGCCCCTGGAACTCTGGCAGTACCATCCAGCCGATCTCGGAAATGCGCTCGGCGTCGTTGTCGTGAGACCACAAGGTCACGGTTCCCGCGACCGCGGTCGGTTCGGCTTTATCGGGCACGATCATCTTGATCCAGTCCGTGCCCGCCGCCGCCCCTTGAACATCACGTTGGACCTTCGCCTCCATGCCTTCGCGGGGCAAAGGGCCGCCGAGATCGCCCATCATGGCCGGGTCGCATCGCATCCGAACATAGGCGTCAACGTCGCCGGGCTCAACATCACGTAGCAGCATCTGTGTTACTCCTTCTGTCTACTGGCCTCCTGCTTTCCCATGATCGTTTCGAGAGGGATCTGTTGGAGGCAAAACGTCATGGCTGGCGGCGGCTGATCTCGGCTGCGTAGGCGCCCCAGTCTCCGGCAGGGCGGTTGCAAGTTCCGGGGTCGTGCGGCTGGTCGGGTTGTGACCGGTTGGGGCGCATAGCA
>NZ_JBHSPC010000009.1:0-16990 GCF_042656345.1 Streptomyces incanus | reverse complement strand
GACCGTGCGGCGGTACAGCATGGCATCGGCCTCCTCCGCTGTGCGACGGGGCGGCCGCGCCCTTGCCGGCTCGTCCACGCCGTCTTTCCCTCCCCATGACAGCACCGCGCCGCTCCGGCGACCAGTGCCGTTCGGCCTGGCGGGGAGGCCGGCGGTGCCACGGCCAGGAGTGCGGCCGAGTGCGCGGTAGATGCCGGCGACGCTGGGCGCCTGGCTCGTGCGCTTGCCGATGGGGATGATCGGGTTGCCCCCTGACCGCTCACTCGGCGTCATTGAGCCGCGGGCCGCAGCCGCGAATACGCGCCCCCTCACCCTGCGACCTCACCAGTCCCGAGGCCAGCCGGCGGGCATGAAACTCACCGTGCGGGGAGGTCCGCAGCAGGCGGACGCAGACACCCGCCGGATGTGCACCGTCTCACCCACGGCCGACATGTCAGCAGCCGTCGCCCTCGGTGGCTTCCGCTGCCGTGCGCTGCGTTTTCTCCGGACTGTCGGTGTCACGCCCCGGCGCCGGGTTCCGGCACCGGCTTTCCCGGCGGGGTGAAGGCGGCCAGCACCGTGGCGGTGATGTGGGCGGCGGCGCGGTCGGAGGTGAGGCGGCCGGCGCGGATCTCGTCCGCGGCGCTGTGCATGACCGAGTGCAGGACATTGACCAGCCATGCGATCGGCAGGTCCGTGCGGAAGACCCCCTCGGCGCGGCCGCGGGCGACCAGCGTCTCCACCCGGGCGGCGGGGCCGCTGTGCAGCTCACGGATGCGCCCCGCGGGCAGTTCCCGCTGGGCGGCGACGAGCAAGGCCCGCGCCTCGTCCACCAGATGCCAGCCGACCTCGACGTAACGCGCCAGCGCGACGAGCGGATCCCCGGACAGATCGACCGCGTCCAACGCCTCGTTGCCTCGGTCGATGGCACGGCTCATCGCCGCATCGACGACCTCCGCCCGGGAGGCGAAGTGCGCGTACAGCGTCACCCGGCCCACGCCCGCGGCGCGGGCGATCTCGCTGAGGCTCGCCTCCGGGTTCCGCCCCAGGCACTCGGCTGCGGCCTGCACGATCGCGTCGATGCTCCGCAGGGCGTCGGCGCGCTTGGCGGTGCTTCTGCTGCCCATGCCCCACACCTTATCCGAAGAAGTCGAACAAGGCCGTTTGGCTTACACCATGGATTGGCCTAACCTGAACACGACTGTATGACTTAACGCTGAGGGGTGAGCGTCATGAGCGACACGGAAACCACCAGCCCACACACACCGGGAGCACCCCATCCGCGGCGCTGGCCGATCCTGGGCCTGCTGGGACTGGCCCAGCTGATGCTGATCCTCGACATCACCGTGGTCGCCATCGCGCTCCCCCATATGGGCACCGAACTGGACCTGGACCGCGCCGCCCTGACCTGGGTGGTCAGCGGCTACGCCCTCACCTTCGGCAGCCTGATGCTGCTCGGCGGCCGGGCCGCCGACCTGTTCGGCACCAAGCGGGTCGTCCTGGCCGGCCTCACCCTGTTCACCGCCGCCTCCCTCGCCGCCGGTCTCGCCACCGGCGCACCCCTGCTGCTCGCCGCCCGGATCGCCCAGGGGGCGGGCGCCGCGCTGCTCTCACCTGCCGCCCTGTCGGTGGTGGTGCGGCTGTTCGACGGCGACGAACGCAACCGGGCACTGGGCATCTGGTCGGCGCTCGGAGGCGGCGGTGCCGCCCTCGGCGTGCTGCTGGGCGGGCTGATCACGGCCGGGCCGGGCTGGGCCTGGGTCTTCTTCGTCAACGTCCCCGTCGGCCTGATCGTCCTCGTCGCGCTCGCCCGGATACTGCCCCGCCTGCCCCGGGCGGCCTCCGGCTCCCTCGACGTGCCCGGCGCCGCCCTGGTCGCTGCGGCGACCGGCGCCCTCATCTACGCACTGATCCGTGCCGGCGACCACGGCTGGATCAACGCCCTCACCCTCGCCCTGTTCACCTTCGCCGCCGCCGCGTATACCGCCTTCGCCGCCTGGCAGCGCCGGACGGCGGCACCGCTGATGAACCTCGGCCTGCTCGGCCGGCGCCCGGTCGCGGCGGGCATCTTCGTGATCGCGGTGGCCACGGCTCTGATGGTGGGGGTCTTCTTCCTCGGCTCCTTCTACCTCCAGAACCACCAGGGTCACGGCGCCCTGCTGACCGGCGTGCTGTTCCTGCCGGTGGCGCTGCTGACCATGGCCGCCGCCACCGCCGCCGGCCGCGTGATCGGCCGCCTCGGGGCCCGGTCGCTGGCAGCGGTCGCCCTGCTCATCGCGGCCGCCGGATTCCTCGTCCCGGTGCTCTGGCCCGGGACCACCGCCATGGTCGCCGGCGTGAGCGTCGCCGCGGCCGGCCTGGGCGCCCTGTTCGTGGTCGCCTCGGCCACCGCGCTCGGCAGCGTCGCCCCGCACGAGGCCGGCGTGGCCTCCGGAATCGTCAGCACCTTCCACGAGTTCGGCGCATCGGCCGGCGCCGCGGCCGTCTCCAGCGCCGCAGCCGCCGGCATCGCCGGCCACACCGGCACCCAAGCCACCTCCGGCTTCGACGACGCGTTCCTCGTAGCCACCGGCGTGGCCGCGGTCTCCGCCCTCGTCGCCATGTGGCTGATCCCGTCCAGGAACGAGTAGGCCAAGCAGAACGTGACCTCCAGGCCGGGTGCGGGCTCAATGCCGCCATGTCGACGAAGGTCAGGCGCTGGGGGCCGAACAGCACTGCCCTCTGCCCGAACGGCAGCTTGGGAAGGTGGACAGCATCCAGCGTGACGTGGACGCTGCCAGAACCGATGCTGAGCACCCGTGCCCCGGCCCGCTCTGCAGCCGGGCTGGGCGGGAGAGCCGAAGCGGGACGGATCCTGGTCCCGGTCGACGCGAGCCGGGTGATGCTGCGCGCCCGGCGCGGCACCTGTGTGTGAGAACGCCGGTCGGCCCGCCGGGACAGGGTGACGATCAACAGACCGCCGCAGACGATGAAGACGTCCGCGAGGTTGAAGGTGGGCCATCTCTTCTCGGCCTGCGCGGCACCCCGGCCCAGGCCCCGGCCGCAGTGGCTGACGCCCGCTGAGTCATCCCTGGCCCAGCCACCGCATCTGCCCTCGCCGTGCATCCGTCCATCGGAGTGGAGGTCCGCCAGGCGGCGGGGCCCGCGCCAGCCGGTTGGCAGGGACGTTCCGGACTCCTGGCGGATGGCAACGGCAGGAGCGCGCGCAGACCCTGGAGCACGTGACATGGAATGTGTCGACCGCTCGTGCTCCGCGTCGTGGAGCCGGTGGCGCGGACCGCCCTGCGGCTGCCGCCGGAAGGACGTCACCACGACATACGGGCCAAAGGGGAGGGCAGGCCCATGACGATCCGCCTGACGCTTCTGTGCGCGCCCCCGGCAGACAGGGTCTTCGGTGACGCCCTGCTCAGTGGGCGCGCGCTTCAGGGCGCGGGCGCCACCGTGGCATCGCTTCCTGCGCACGCGTCGGCCATGAAATCGCCTTCGTCCGGCTCAGCGCTGACCACCGCAGCCCTCGGAGTGAAGGCCGCAGTGCAGCCCGCACTGCGCGACCTCGACTGCGGCACCTGACGCGGCCGCACCGTGGCCGACATCGCCGCCGCGGACCCGTACGGATATAGTGCCTGGCTCACGGACCCGGATGCCGCGCCACACGGAGGCGAAACCGTAAGGGAACTCTGCCGCCGTGTCGCGCACTGGCTCAGTGCCCTGCCCCCGGACACGGGCCCCGCGCTGGCCATCGCCGAACCAGCCGTGGTGCAGGCCCTGCTCGTCCATGCTTTGTCCGCATCGGTCCGAGCCTTCTGGACACTCCGGGTTGGCTTCGAACGAGTCTGTTGGCCCCGTGGGAACGAGTTCTCTGGCCCCGGTTAGCGATCTTCGGGGCGGGGTGTGAAGGGGTCGATTGGCCCCACCCCGAGATCGTCGGGGTTACGACCTCGCCCGCGATTGTGAGAGTTTCCTCCGCAAGGTGGCGGCAGGCCGCGACGGCTTCCTGAACGTCTTCGTGCCGCACGCCACGACCGGCGTGGCGATCACCGAGACGGGCGCCCAGCGACGACGACCTCCTGGACGCTCTGCACACCCTTTTGCCCGCCGACGACCGCTGGCAGCACCCCACGGCAGCCCCGGCCACGGCCGCGACCACGTCCTCCCGGCCCTCGTCGCGCCCCATGCGACTCTGCCGGTCATCGGCGATCGGCTGGAACTGAGGACATGGCAGTCGGTGTGCCAGGTGGATACGCACCTGCGACGGCGGGGTACCTCCCACCGTCGTGACCTTTTCATCGTGCCCGGCCTGGCCGATGGGCGGAACCAGGAGGGGCTGCCTCAGGCCGGCTTGCGCCACACGGAGATGTGCTTCGCGGAGTCCTGGGTGAACGGCGCCCCGTCCCAGTCCGCGACGCGCCGTTCCAGCTCGAGCCCCGTGATCCGTGCCATCAGGTCGAGCTCCGCCGGCCACGCGTACCGGTGCCGGGAGTTGCCGCGGCGGTAGCGGCCGTCTTCGCCGTCGCGGGTGAGGTGGTGCGAGACCAGGATCTGCTCGACCAGATCGAAGGTGTCGAAGCCCAGATGCCGCTCGGAGACGTCGAACGGCACCGCGACCTGCCCGGGCGGCAGGAACCGCAGCGGCGGCACGCCCAGCTCGATGACGAATCGGCCACCAGGCGTCAGGTGACGTGCGGCGTTGCGGAAGCACTCGACCTGCTCGTCCTGCGTGAGCAGGTTCGTGATCGTGTTGTAGACGAGATAGACCAGGGTGAACTCGCCGGGGACGACGGTCGTGGCCATGTCCCCGACGGCGACCGGGAGCATGTCCTCGTCGA
The DNA here is from genome assembly GCF_042656345.1 of Streptomyces incanus. Taxonomy (NCBI): domain Bacteria; kingdom Bacillati; phylum Actinomycetota; class Actinomycetes; order Kitasatosporales; family Streptomycetaceae; genus Streptomyces; species Streptomyces incanus. The sequence goes on along the minus strand of NZ_JBHSPC010000009.1, from coordinate 12,185 downwards.
TCTTGCGCCGCAGGACCGCTGCCATGTACTTGGACAGTTCGATGCCCACAACGGGCACGCCGCGTTCCCGGAGCGGGACGCCCACTCGTCCGGTTCCAATGGCGAACTCCAGTGCCCGGCCGTCTCCGGCGAGTTCGGTGAGGAAGGCGAGAGCCGGTCCGAGAACAGCGGCCGAGGACATCTCGCTCTCCTCAGCGTCGTAGCGGTCGGCGGTCGCACGGGTCCATAGCTCACTGCTCGTCACGGGCGGCCACTTTGCCGGGCGCGGCGGGGAGCTGTCCATGTATTTACGACCTGCCCCACGCTTGCGGCGCAGTGGCCGTGACGTGATGGCGGCCGCGCGGGTTCTTCGAGTGTGACCAAGAAGCAAGGCCGCGCGGCCTTGTCCCATCCTGCCTTCACCGGGCTGTCCCGCCAACATCTCGGCGAGTTGCTCGAAGAGCTCGCTTCGCGCTGGGAGGCCCGGTGCGAGTCCGGGCGCCGGGAACGACGCGGCTCCGCGCGCCGCCGGCAACGCGGAGCAGGCCCGAAGTACGAACTTCCCTTCGTCGACAGGCTCGTGGTCACCCTCGTACATCTCCGGACCGAGCTGACCTACCAAGCGTTGGGCATCCTGTACGAGGTCGACTCCTCCACGATCGGCCGAGCCGTGACCGAGGTCCGCCCGCTGCTGGCCGCACGCGGCTTCACCGTCCCCGAACGCCCCGGTCTGCGCCTGCGAACCCTGGAGGACGTGTTCGCCTACGCCGAGGCCGAGAGCGTCACCTTGCGCATCGATGGCATGGAGACCCAGGTCCGCCGCCCCAGGGCACACCGCCCCGGACGCCGCGCGTTCGTGTCCGGCAAGAAGAAGCAGAACACCATCAAGACCACCACCATCAGTGACGGGCAGGGCCGCACCCTGTGGAACGGAGCCGAGCGGCCCGGCCGCATGCACGACCAGACCGCGATGCGCACCGAAGGGATCGCCGAGCAGTTCCGCCTCCACCCTGGCGTCAAGGCCGAGGTCGACGACGGCTACCGGGGCCTGGCGAACGAGTTCCCAGACCAGGTCAGCGCCCCACCGAAGAAGGCCAAGGACGACGCACCCGAGGGCGACAAGCGAGCCTGGCGCGAAGCCAAGCACCGCCAGTCCTCCTCCCGCATCCCGGTCGAGCACGCCAACGCCGAGATGCGCCACCGGCGGCCGCTGCAGCGCTTCACCGGCCGCCGCGAAGACTACGCAGAGACCCACCGCGCCATCGCGAGCCTGGTCTCTGACCGTGCCGCCCGACGGGCCACCCGGCCCGTCCACAGCACCGAACTGGCGCTCGCCCGACAGGCCGCCTGCTGATCATCCACCAGCCGAACCGCCGGGCGAGCACGCTCGCGCCTCAATCGTGGGAAAGGTCGTTAGGGCTCGCAGAGAAACAACTTGCGGGTTTCTGGACTTGATGCCGCAGGTCAGCGCGCTGACCACCCACATGTTGTTCTCCGGCAGACCCTTAGTGTTTCCTCGCACTGAGCGGGTCGTCAGGCCGGATCGGCGACTGCTGGTGACGGTTCCACGAGCGTCAGCACGTCGGTCAGCGTGGGCAGGGATGGGCCGGGTGGCTTCGAACGCTATTTCTGACCGGTCACGGACGCGGCGATGAGTTTTCCCGGCCCGGAGAGTCTCACCACCGTTGTCGACAGCACAGGAGGAACACGTGGCTCAGCTACTGAGAGTGCAGAACTTCACCGTCTCGAGTGACGGCATCGGTGCCGGTGAGGACCAGAGCCTCGAGAGGCCGTTCGGCCACGTCGATCCCGGGAGGCTGTTCGCCTGGGCCGGCGCCACGGCGAGCTGGCCCATTCGCACCGACCCCGGGGGGAGCCGGGGCCTCGACGACTACTTCACCCGCGACTTCGCCCACAACATCGGCGCCGAGATCATGGGCCGCAACAAGTTCGGGCCCCAGCGCGGGCCCTGGCAGGATCATGAGTGGCTGGGCTGGTGGGGGGAGGAGCCGCCGTTCCACACCCCGGTGTTCGTCATGACGCACCACAAGCGTCCTTCGTTCTCGCTCTCCGACACCACGTTCCACTTCGTCGACGGCGACCCGGCCACGGTCCTGGAGCAGGCGCGGGAGGCGGCGCAGGGCAAGGACGTCAGACTTGGCGGCGGGGTTACGACCATCCGGCAGTTCCTCGACGCTGACCTCGTCGACACCATGCATGTGGCGGTCTCGCCGGTGAAGCTCGGGTCCGGACTACGACTTTGGGAGTCACCCGATGAGCTGCTCGACCGGTTCCACCTGGAGGTCGTGCCCAGCCCGAGCGGCGTGACGCACCACCTGTTCTGGCGAAAGTAACCGGTCCTCAGGGCTGGCCCCGGCCGACTGTTCTGCCTCCCGGGGCTGCCCTGAGGCGGGCCGTCGAGTCGCGCCCAGAGTCTGTTCCAGGTTCGGATCATTGGTTTCGGGGATTCGCCGCTGCCGGCGGTCTGGGCCTGGTAGTTGTCGAGGGGGGCGCGTGGTGATCTCTCGGAGGCCGAGTGGGAGTTGGTCGAGCCGTTCTTGCCGGTGGGCGAGCGTGGCCCGGTCCCTGACCTGCGGCGGCAGTTCAACGCCGTGATGTGGCGGTTCAGGGCCGGGTGCCCCTGGCGGGACGTTTTGAAGGAGTACGGCTCCCGGTCGACCGTCTACGGCGCGTTCCAGCGCTGGGCAGTGGCCGGGACCTGTCGGGCGCCGACGGAGGGGGTGATCGCCGAGGCGGCGGCCCGCGGGCAGGTCGATCTCGACCTGGTCGGCGTGGACTCCACGGTCGCGCGCACTCATCATCACGCGGCGGGGATGGCCGTCGATCCCGAGTTGCCGGATGAGCCGGAGAAGGCCGTCGCCGAGGAAAAGGGGCTTCACCAAAGGGGCACAGCGCGCCGGTAGCTCCGCCGGGCGGCGGTGGCGAGGAGGCGGTGCGCGAGGAGCGCCGGCGTTTGCGGCGGCGGTGCAGAGCCCGGCTCCGTGCGGCTGCACCGGGCCGTTCCCGGGGCGGACCGACCACCAAGATCCACCTCGCGGCCGGCCGCTGTCGTTCGTCGTCACGCCGGGACAGGCCGCCGACAGCCCCCGTTTCGTCCCGGTCCTGGGGGGCGTCGGGGTGCGTGGCCCGGTCGGCCGCCCGCGCACCCGGCCCGGCGCGGTCGCCGCGGACAAGGCGTACTCCTCCCGCGCGAACCGCGCCTGCCTGCGGCGACGCCGCATCCGCAGTGTCATCCCGGAGAAGGCCGACCAGGCCGCCAACCGCAAGAAGAAGGGTTCTCGCGGCGGCCGTCACGCTCAGTTCACTCGGGGACTGCGGCGCTCGACCAGGACGACGTCGCGCCATGTGCCGTGGTGGCGGCCGATCCGTTCGCGGGTGCCGATGACGCGGAACCCGGCCCGCTGGTGCAGGGCGAGGCTGGCGGTGTTCTCCGGGAAGATGCCGGACTGCACCGTCCAGATGCCCGCGGCGTCGGTGGAGGCGAGCAGGGCGGTCAGCAGGGCCAGGCCGACGCCGCGGCCTCGGGCGTCGGGGTGGACGTAGAGGGAGTGCTCGACGACGCCGGCGTACGCGCACCGGCCGGAGACCGGCACCACGGCGGCCCAGCCCAGGACCCGGCCGCCGTCGAGGGCGACCAGGCGGTGGTCCGGGAGCTTGGCGCTGTCGAACGCTTCCCAGGTCGGGGCGATGGTCTCGAAGGTGGCGTTGCCCTCGTCGATGCCGAGCTGGTAGATCGCCAGGGCCTGCTCGGCGTGCTCCGGCCGCAGGGGCGCGATGCGCACGCCGGTCTCGGTGGCCTTCACGCCGCCTCGATGCCGAGTTCAGCGAGCAGGCCGCGGATGCGGCGTTCGATCTCGTCTCGGATCGGCCGGGCCGCGGCGACGCCCTGCCCGGCAGGGTCGTCGAGCTGCCAGTCCAAGTACCGCTTGCCGGGGAAGTAGGGGCAGGCGTCGCCACAGCCCATGGTGATCACGACGTCCGAGGACTGCACCGCCTCGGTGGTGAGGACCTTCGGGGTCTCGGCCGAGATGTCGATGCCGGACTCCCGCATGGCCTCGACCACGGCCGGGTTCACCGTGTCGGCGGGGGCGGACCCGGCCGAGCGGACCTGGACCCGGTCTGCTCCGAGGTGGGTGAGAAAGGCGGCGGCCATCTGGGACCGGCCGGCGTTGTGCACGCAGACGAACAGCACGGAGGGAACGGCGGAGGTGCTCATCAGGCCAGGGCGCTTTCTTCGGTGGAACGGGCGGCGGGCTGCTGCCTGCCGTGGGGGACGACGACCTCGTCCTCACCTGTGGTGGCCGGGCGGTCGAAGCAGAGCGCGACCAGGCCGAGACCGGCGGCGGCGCCGATCAGCTGGGCGGCGAGGAACGGCAGCACGGAGGTGGGGGCGATGCCTGCGAAGGTGTCGGTGAACGCCCGGCCGATCGTGACGGCCGGGTTGGCGAAGGACGTGGAAGAGGTGAACCAGTACGCCGCCCCGATGTAGGAGGCGACCAGCAGCGGCGCCAGCTGGGCGCGGCCGGCGCGGGCCAGGCCGAAGATGAGCCAGACCAGCCCGGCGGTCGCCACGACCTCCGCCAGCCACAGGTGTCCGGCCCACCGGTCGTGGGTGGAGAAGTGCACCAGCGGCTTGCCGAACATGGCGTCTGCCAGCACCGCGCCCGCGATCGCCCCGGCGACCTGGGCGGGCACGTACGCGGCGATGTCGCGCAGGGTGGGTGCCTCGCCGGTGCGGCGGCCGGTGAACCAGGCGGCGAGGGTGACCGCCGGGTTGAAGTGCGCCCCCGACACCGGGCCGAGCAGGGCGATCAGCACCCCAAGGCCGAAGACGGTAGCGAGGGAGTTGGCCAGCAGCTGCACTCCGACGTCGCGGGTCAGTTCGGTGGCCTGGATCCCGGAGCCCACCACCACCGCGACCAGCGCGGCGGTCCCCAGCCCCTCGACCGTCGCCCGCCGCAGCAGCAGCGGCGCGGGCGCGCTCACGCGGGGGCCTTCGCGGATACGGCGGGGATCTGGAGCAAGGCGGACAGCTTCGCCAGGGCCTCGGGCAGCACCCAGTAGTACACCCAGGTCCCGCGCCGCTCGGAGCCGACCAGCCCAGCTTCCCGGAGCACCTTCAGGTGATGGGAGATCGTCGGCTGGGAGACGTCGAACGGGCCGGTGAGGTCGCACACGCACGCCTCGCCGCCCTCGTGGGAGGCGATCAGCGACAGCAGCCGCAGCCGGATCGGGTCCGACAGCGCCTTGAACATCCGCGACAGCTCGGCCGCGGCCTCCTCGCCCAGCGGCTCGCGGACCATCGGCGCGCAGCACGCCACGTCGTCCTGCTCGAGCACCGGCAGACCAGCTTGTTTCGACATCCCTCAATATTGACAGCCGTCGATCCCGGTGGCAAGGTCGGCTGTATCGGCAGACGCCGAAACAAGTCGCTCGACGGGAGACCGCCATGTCCCGTGTCCAGCTCGCCCTGCGCGTCGCCGACAAGGAACACAAAGCGCAGCGAGGTTAAACGCCAAGCTAAGCCCGCCTCGGGCGGATGAGGGCCCGGAGCGCGAACCATTGCGCTGCAATGCGCTTGCTCACGCTTCCATTTGGGCGAGTGCGCTCCAGCCGTGTTCCAGGAGATCGAAGGCCCGGGTGACGGCCTGACGGGGATTGTCGTGGGCGTGGGCCGCGCGGGGGGCTTCGAGGGCGAAGTGCGCCAGGGCGGTGCAGACGGGGTCGCCTGCGGCAAGGCCGCTCTCCTCGGCAATGGCCTGGGCGAGTGCGGTGGTGTGGCGCAGCCACATGTTCTGGGCGTAGTCGCGCAGCGCGGGGGTGCCGGCCACCAGGTCGGTGAAGGCGGTGAAGCGGGCGTCGCCGTCGGCGGAGGCCAGCCGGGTGGTCAGGGCGTGTTCGCGCAGTGCGGCGGGGATGGACTGGTCCTTGGGCCGCTCGCGGACGGCGGCGAGCAGGCGGGTCTCCTGGTCGGCGTCCTCGTCGAAGACGAGGGCTTCCTTGACCGGGAAGTGCTTGAACAGCGTGGTGGTGGACACGTCGGCGGCGTCCGCGATCTCGCGGATGCCGACCGCGTCGTATCCGCGCTCCAGGAACAGGCGCAGTGCGGCATCGGCGATGGCCTGGCGGGTGGCGGCCTTCTTGCGCTCGCGGCGCCCCATCGGCGCAGGAGAGGAATCTTCTTCCGGCCCCGCCGCCACCTGATGAGCGCGCACGGTCACCGGCGCCGACCGGCCCACCACGGCCTGAACACAGGACCGGACCGCAAGCCCACCACGCCCCCGGCACACCGTCAGACACCGATCCACCCGACAACGTGACAGCGCCCTGTACGGGTCTTCTCCAGTGACCTGCGAAAGAATCGCCTGGCCGCAGCGGTGTCCCGCCGGTTCTGTACGGCGTCCTACGAGGCGGGGCACGGGCTGGGACAGCTGGCGCAGAAGGCCCCGCTGGGGGCGGGCCGCGCCCGGGTCCGTCAGGAGCGCTCGAGCCGCCGGGCGAGGTAGGGCGCGGTGGCGCTGGCCGAGTCCTTGGCGACCTCGGCCGGGGTGCCGGTGGCGACCACGCGGCCGCCCGCGTCACCGCCGCCGGGGCCTAGGTCGATGATCCAGTCGGCGGAGGCAATGGTGTCGAGGTCGTGCTCGACCAGGACGACGGTGTTGCCAGCGTCGACGAGCCGGTGCAGATGTCGCAGCAAGAGCGTGATGTCGGCGGGGTGCAGCCCCGCCGTGGGCTCGTCGAGCAGGTAGAGGGCGTGGCCACGGCGGGCTCGCTGCAGCTCGGTGGCGAGCTTGATGCGCTGGGCCTCGCCACCGCTGAGCTCGGTCGCCGGCTGGCCCAGCCGCAGGTACCCCAGTCCGACGTCCCGGAGTGTTTCGAGGCTGCGCGAGGCGGCCATGACGTCGGCGAGGAACGTCGCGGCGTCGTCGACCGACATCGCCAGCACCTCGGCGATGTTCTTGCCGCGGTAGGTCACCTCGAGCGTCTCGGCGTTGTAGCGCGCGCCGTGGCAGGTCGGGCAGGGCGCGTAGGTGCCGGGAAGGAACAGCAGCTCAACCGCGACGAACCCTTCTCCCTGGCAGGTCTCGCACCGGCCCTCCGGGACGTTGAAGGAGAACCTGCCGGCGGTGTAGCCGCGCACCTGGGCCTCGTTGGTCGACGCGTAGAGCTTGCGCACCGCGTCGAACATGCCGGTGTACGTCGCGAGGTTGGACCGGGGGGTGCGGCCGATGGGCCGCTGGTCGACCAGGACGAGACGGTCGAAGGACTCGAGCCCGGCCGCATCGCGCAGGTCGATCTGGAGGTTCGCGTCGTCCTGGTCCTCGGGCTTCTGGCCGAGATGGCGGCCCACGACCTCGGCGAGCACCTGCGTGACCAGGGTCGACTTGCCGGAGCCGGAGACCCCGGTCACCACCGTCAGCACCCGGAGCGGCACGTCGACGGACACCTCGCGCAGGTTGTGGCGGGAGACGCCGGTCAGGTGCAGCCAGCCCTGCGGGGACCGGGTGCGGTGCTCGAAGGGCTGGGCTCGCCCGAAGAGGTACCGGCTGGTGGCCGACTCCTCCACGTCCTCGAGACCGGCGACCGGGCCGCTGTAGAGCACCCGCCCGCCACCCGCGCCCGCAGCGGGGCCGATGTCGACCACCCAGTCGGCCCGGCGCACGACATCGAGATCGTGCTCGACGACGAAGAGCGAGTTGCCCGACGCCCTGAGCTGGTCGAGCACGTCCAGCAGCGGCTCCGCATCTGCTGGGTGCAGGCCCGCGGAGGGCTCGTCGAGCACATAGACAACGCCGAACAGCCCCGAGCGCAGCTGGGTGGCGATCCGCAGGCGTTGAGCCTCGCCCGGCGACAGGGTCGTCGAGCACCGCCCGAGACTGAGGTAACCCAGACCGAGGTCGAGCAGCACGTCGATCCGCGCGACCAGGTCGGCGCAGATTCGCACCGCGACCTCGGTCGACTCCCCTGACTGGGCGGTGGGCGTGGCAGCGGCCGCCTCGGGCAGGTCCGTCACGGGCCGCAGCAAGTTCACGACCTCGGCCAGCGGCATGGCGTTGACCTCGGCGATCGAGCGGCCGGCGAAGGTCACCGCGAGCGCCTCCGGCCGGATGCGGCTGCCGTGGCACTCGGGGCAGGGAACGCTTCGGATGAACCGCATCGCCCGGTCACGCATCCGCTGGCTCTTGGAGTCGGCGAGCACGTGCATGATGTGCTTGCGGGCGCTCCAGAACTTCCCGTAGTAGCCGTGGTCGATGCGGCCGGGCTCGGGTGCGATCAGGACGGACGGCTGCTCGTCGGTGTAGAGCAGCCAGTCCCGGTCCTTCTTGCCGAGCTCGCGCCAGGGCTTGTCGACGTCGATGCCCAGGCCGATCACGATGCTGCGCAGGTTGGCGCCCTGCCAGGCGCCCGGCCACGCCGCGATCGCGCCGTCGCGGATGCTCAGCGACGGGTCCGGCACCAGCAGGTCCTCGGTGACGTCGTGGACCACACCCAATCCCTGGCACCGGGGGCAGGCACCCGCCACGGTGTTGGGCGAGAACGCCTCGGCGTCCAGGCGCGGGGCTCCCCGGGGGTAGGTGCCTGCGCGCGAGTAGAGCATCCGCAGGAGGTTGGACAGCGTGGTGAGGGTACCCACCGTCGACCGTGAGCTCGGGGCCCCGCGGCGCTGCTGGAGGGCCACGGCCGGCGGCAGCCCGGTGATCTCGCGCACGTGCGGTGCGCCCACCTGCTGAAGCAGCCGGCGGGCGTAGGGCGCGACCGACTCGAAGTACCGGCGCTGCGCCTCGGCGTAGAGCGTGCCGAACGCGAGCGAGGACTTCCCGGAACCGGAGACGCCGGTGAAGGCGACCATCGCCTCCCGGGGGACGTCGACATCGACGTTGCGCAGGTTGTGCTCGCCGGCACCCCGAACGCGCACGAAGTCGTCGGTTGAATCGTCAGACATCTCAGCAGGCCAATCAACTGTCGGCGGGCACGGAAGACTGCGCGGAGGCGGCCAAGCAGTTGCCCGGTGCGGAGGTGAGAACCGCCACTAACGGTCACGGTATCCGCCCGACACGACCTCCGTTGCCTCGCCGCCTGCGGTGGTTCCGGATCCTTCCTCGGGCGCGAATAGCGGTGCTGCAGCGCCCGATCGCCCTGGGGCGGACTGCGTGGAGTTGCTCGGCCGACTCTGTGATCGCAGCCCTGAGTACCCCTGGGGTCACCGGATGCGGCCGCCCAAAACCGTTGACGTGGTGGAGGCGTGAGTGAGAACCCAACCTGGAACCTCCCCCAGGTGCCCTATGCCCCGGACGCCGGCCCCGAGTCCATGACCTCCCACGAGGTCGTCCACCAGCCCTCGCAGGCCGAGGGCGAGGACGAGGAGCCCGGCGAGAGCCAGTCCTGAGGAGCCTGAACCACAGCGCCGGCGCCCGCGGGCCTCCGCACTGCCGGCGGCCCCACCCCGAAGGGAGAATATTTTGCGTCCACTGACCCGGCAGGGCAAGGAGGACGTCCGCGTCGAGGACGTCCCGGACCCGGAGATCACCGAGCCGACCGACGCCATCATCAAGGTCACCTCGACCGCCATCTGCGGCTCCGATCTGCACCTCTACAGCCCGCTGGGGCGTTCATCGATCCCGGCTACGGGCGTTGTCAAGTTGAGGGAGCGTCGGGCGGCGTGACCTGTAGCGGGGCGTGGCTGGGCGGGATGTGACACTGGGGAAGCCTTTGAGGTGGCAGGCCACCGGGTTCGTGTGGGTGATGACCAAGGGGGCGTAGAGGTTGCCCGCGCCCGGCGAGATCCTGCCGAGGAAGAGGGCGAGGTGGTCACGGGTGCACCGGGGAGTGCCACCGGGTGGGGCGGGGGACACCAAGGGCACGTTGCGGGCGGAGGAAGTCGCCGTGGTCGCATGCCGGTGGACGTGTCCCGCGGGAAGGACGCCGAGGTGGTGGCGCCGTCACCGCTGCAGGCCGTCAGGACGGCGAGTGTGACGAGGGCGACGATGCCGAGCGGACCTTGGCGTAACCGGAGGATGCGTCGGAGTGAACCGGACCACTGCTTGAGAAGTCCTTCCCCGGGACCGTGCCGGATGCAGGGACGAGCACCGCGTTCCCTGCCGCAGGGACGCCACCCGTCCGAGCCTCCGGCTGGGCGGACATCTCGTCGGCTGTGGCGGTGACCGCTGCGGCAGTGATCCGGGCCCTGTGGCCACCGTGCGTCCGGGCGACCTCCGCCGGCACCCGCACGGGGCACGGGCTCATCCCGGATCGAGCACGCCGACACGCGTGGTGCCGTGCCCGTCCTGAAGCTGCCGCCGTCTCCCGTACCGCCGAACAGCCGACCGCCCGAACATCGAGCAGCACGCACACACCTCGGCAGGCCCGCGGGCTCGGAGGCGGCCGGAAAAATACGACACCCCGCGACCCCCCGTGCCCGCTCACACGACTGCCGTGTATGCCTCGCAGCACCAACGGGTACCCGGTCGGCCTGGATCCCGTACCAGTGGAACACCTCATTCGAGGAGATGACCCGGATGCTCATCCTCGGACTGCTCCTCCTCGCGGCCGCGGGAGCCTTTACCGGCCTGGTGATCGCAGACAACCTCTCCGGCGGCCCCGAGTACACCGTGTCCATCCTCGGCCAGAACATCGCCACCATGAACGCGCTGGCCCTCTTCTGCTCCGGCCTGGCCCTCGCGCTCCTCTTCTGCGTGGGCCTGACCGCGGTGGCAAGCACAGCGGTCCATCGCCGCCGCGAGCGCCCCCACACGTACGCGACTCACCCTGGTGACTCCGGCCGGTGAGACGGGCTCGGTACCCGGCTCGAGGACACCTTGCGGGCCGGGCGGCACACCGGTGCCCAGGACCCGAGCCGGGGCGGGAGCAAGTTCGTCGAGTACACGAGTACAACGGGGAGGGGAGAAGACGCGGTGGCGGGCACGGTCTTCCAGCGTGATCACGGGACGTAGACACTCACATGGTCATCGGGCCCGTGCCCGTTCCGCATGCCCACAACCGCACGCCGGGCGACTCACCCCCGAGCGACTTCGCGCCGAGGCCCCCGCTGTGCGGGACGAAGACCTGGAGAGGAGGCCCTGGCGCAAAGTCACCGTGGTTCCGTTCGACGTGCTCGGCGGCGCGGGTCGAAGAGCATGGGGGCATTGGGCTGCGGCAGCGGCCTGGCGGAGCGGCGCGGGTGTGACCCGCGCCGCTGGGCGGGCCGACGGCGAGCGGGCCGCAGGATGACGCACGTGGTCCCGCTGACGTGAGTCCCCCACGGGACGGGGGGTGAATTTCTCGTGTCCGGGGGACTCGGGGCGTAGTTGTTTACGGGCCGGGCGTAGTGCACGGCTCCGCCGTATCGTGCTGCTCCTGACGCTGACGGTGGGCGAAATGAAAGTCGAACTGATCCAACCGGCTGCCAACGTGCTGTTCGATGTCCCGGACGACACGCATGAGGAGATCATCACGCTCATCACCGCTGTGGCCAAGGATCCGGAGGTGCAGGTCCCGGAGCCGGCCGCAGCGTTTGGTGAATGGTGCTGGCTTGTGTACACCGTCCGTGGTGACGTGATCGAAGTGCTGGACGTCGGATGCGCTCGGTGACGTCGGTGGCACGTGGGGCCTGTGTCGCGGCGGTGCCGCTGTCGTGTCCGGATGCCTGGGTCCCGGCCGGCGAAGAGGGACTGTCCGTCACGGTGTCTCCGGGGCGCTGGGTCGCACGGCCAAGGCACACCGGTCACGTCTCTTTACGACTGTCGGACGATGGGCCTCCGGTGTAATCCCCCCGTGGCGGCGACGAACCTGCGGTGCCGGGCGAGCAGGGTGGCGGGGGTGACCGGGAAGACCTCCCGCCGGTTTCGCCGGGTATCAGCGCGGGCAGGACGGCGCACCGGAACCGGTCGGCCGGCTCGGAGCGGACCAGGCCGGCCGGCTGCCGGCGCAGGACGGCGTTCTCGTGCCGCGGCACGAGCAGCTCCGCATCCTTGGCGGTGTCACGGCGCAGCAGCACCGACGGGACGGACAGCAGCCTCCGGGCCACCCTGTACAGCAGGGACACGGTCACGCGGGCATGCTCCCAGCGGCCGAACCACACCATTCCCCCCTGCGCCGACGACTTTTCAAGCGGCACAGGTTCCCTCCACGACCTGCGCGGCCACCACCTCAACGACCGGACCCGCTCCCTGGAAATCGACCGCACC
>NZ_JBHSPC010000008.1:0-56351 GCF_042656345.1 Streptomyces incanus | reverse complement strand
TCGTCACACTGCCGTGACCTGCACGCCTACAAGATCACCCCGACTTTGAAATCGCCCTGCTGCGTCTGGCTCGGCTGGTTCGGACGGCCGGCTCGGGAAGCCTTCGCGAGCGCACAACCCTCTGCACCCGCCAGGCGGGGTCGCCGGAAGAGGGCGCGGGATCAACCGCCTTGTGCGCCGAGGCCGTCGAGCAGTAGGGCGAGCCCTCCCAGGAACTCCTGGCCGGCGTCGACGTTCCGCGCGTCCCGGGCGGTCTCGGCCATGTGCGGGAACTCGGCGGGTGGCAGCTCGGTGATGGCTGTCGTCCCTGGACCGGACAGGGCCCCGAGGTGTTCCAGCTGGATCGCTCCGATGACATAACTGAGCAGGCCGCGCAGGGCGACGACCCGCCGCTCGCCCTCGATGCCCGCCTCGGTGAGGACGGTGAGCACGGCCTCCGACCAGCGCAGCACCCCGAGGGAGTGGTGCCGGTGAGCGATGGCAAGGGGGACGACCTCCGGATGGGCGCCCACGGTGTCGCGCAGGCGTCGCACCATGACCTCGACCCGCTCGCGCCATGACGCGCCGGGATCCGGCGGCTCGGTGTCCACGGCGCTCAGTACGAGTTCGACGACGAGCCTTTCGAGTTCCTCGCGGTCGTGCACGTACCGGTAGAGCCCCATGGTGCTCACACCGAGTTCCTGGGCGACGGCGCGCATCGACAGCCCGGCGAGCCCGTCGCGGTCGGTGACGGCGAGAGCGGCCGAGGCGAGCTGATCGGGGGTGAGGGAACGTGGGCGTGGCATGACAGTTGACAGCGTACGGCATACGCTTACGCTGGTGGGCGTACGGCATACGCCTACGGAGGGAAAGCCCATGCGCAGGTCCCGCAGTCCGGTGGAGCCCGGCTCCATCGTGGATGGACGCGGTCTCACCGCTGTCTCCGGCGACCAGGTCGCCGTCCCCGACCCCGAACTGCTGATCCACCTCCAGTTCCGGCGCTTCGCCGGATGCCCGGTCTGCAACCTGCACCTGCGGTCGGTGGTGCGGCGGCACCGGGAGATAGAGGCCGCCGGCGTACGCGAGGTCGTGGTCTTCCACTCACCCACCGAGGAACTGGTGCCCCACACCACCGATTTTCCGTTCGCCGTCGTCGCCGACCCGGCCAGGCGGCTGTACGCGGAGTTCGGCGTGGAGCGATCGCCCCGCGCCCTGCTCAGCCCGCGCGCCTGGGGGCCGATCGTCCGGGCGGTCCTCAGCGGCGCCTGGAACGTCGTCCGCGGGCGGGAGCACCTGCCCTCCACCAGCCCGCACGGCGGCCGGCTCGGCCTTCCCGCCGACTTCCTCATCGCGCCTGACGGCCGCGTCCTCGCCGCCAAGTACGGCGAACACGTCTACGACCAGTGGTCGGTCGACGAACTGCTGGAGCTGGCGGCCCGTATGGATACGCAGACGATCGGCCGAACAGCCGATGGCGAACGCTAGGAGCCGATCAGCGCCAGGGGCCGGCCGAGTTCGGCGGTCGACGAAATGCTGGTCGGCCTGGTCGCGGCCCGCCTGGAGCAGCTGTGCACCGACACCTACACCCGTACCGGACTGCGGCCGGAAGACTTCGGCCACCTGGTGCTGGCCAACCTCGGCCTGCCGGTGCTACGCAACTACGCGGCGGTCGCCGGCATTCCGTTCACCCGGGTGCCCACCGGGAATGTCGCCCGCTTCGGGCACTGCTTCGCCTACGACCAGCTGATCACGCTGGCGACCCTGGCCGAGAGCGAGGAGATCACCGCGGGTGAACGCGCCCTCGTCCTGGGCGTCGGCGCCAACCATCTGTTCAGCTCGACCGTCCTGCGCAGGCTGTGACGGGGAGAGGAGAAACCTGACGATGCCGTGGACCGAACCGGAGGCGGTGGCCTTCGTCGAGCACCACATCGAGGTGTGGAACAAGCACGACCTGGAGGAGATCCTCCAGCTGTACACCGAGGACGTCGAGCTGGTCTCCCCGTTCGCCGGACAGGTGGTCGGCAGCGACGTGGTGCGCGGCCGGGAGGGGCTGCGCGAGTACTTCGGCACCGCACTGGCCAAGAACCCCGACCTGCAATTCGAGATCGTCGACGTGCTGCGCTGCGTGGAGAGCGTCACGATCTACATGCGCAGCGTCGGCGGCCGCATGGTGGCCGAGGTGCTGTTCGTCGACGACGAGGGACTGATCAGCAAAGTACTGGCGCACTACACCTGTGCTGCGCCTTGACCACCGTCACCCTGTCCGAGCCCGCCTACGCGGTCGGTGAGCCGGTGCCTGTCGAGCAGGTGGCCGGCCAGGCCGCGCTGGCCGAGCGGCTGCGCGCGCACGGGTTCGCCACCTGCTCGGTCGCAGACCGGCCGCCGTCCGAGCTGGCCGCGGACGCGGTGACCGGCCTGCTGCTCCGCCACGGCCTGACCGGCGGTGACATCGACGCCGTGCTGTACGGCACCTGCAGCCACCGCGGCGAACCGGCCGGCGACCGGGGCGTGCGCGGCATGCTCGACGGGCTCGGGCTGGCCGCAGCCCGGCTGTACGGAGTGTGGCTGGGCGAGTCGGGAGGTACTGCGGCACTCCTCGGCGGGACAGCGCCTGCTGAACGAGGGGGAGCGGGGGCGGGTCGCGCGCTTCCACCGAGAAGGAGCGCGCCGGGACTTCGTCGCTGCGCACGTTCTGGTCCGGCTCTGCGCAGGGCAGCTGCTCGGTATCGCCCCGGCCGGGGTCGCCTTCGCCCAGTACTGCCCGACATGCCGCGGAACCGATCACGGCCGGCCGCTGCTCACCGACCGACCGGACGTGTACCTGAGCCTGTCGCATACCGACGGTTTCGTGGCTGCTGCCGCCGGTCACGTCCCGGTGGGCATCGACGTGGAACGGCGTGCGCGTGGCCGCGGCACCGACGTCATGCAACGCGTGCTCACCGCTGCCGAGGTCGACCTGGTGACCGCACATTCGGACCCGGACCATGCCTTCCTCCGCCAGTGGGTCCGCAAGGAGGCATTGATCAAGGTAGGCCGCACGGAGCTGGACTCACTCGGCCTGCTCGATCTCTCGGCGCTCCCACTGGACGCGGAGGGCATACCGCTGCGCTTCGAAGACCTGTACGTCATGGACCTCATGGACGGTCGCCGAGACGCCTTGGTCACGGTGGTGAGCACCACACCGGCTCGTCTGGTGCCGGGAATCACGGAGCACCCTCGGCAATACATAAGCCCCAGGCTGCTGACCTGGGGCTTCGAGAAGAGCGGGTGACGAGAATCGAACTCGCGCTCCCAGCTTGGGAAGCTGCGGTCATGTGGGCCGAATCAGCCCCTGAACTGGGCGAACGGTGGGGTCGCGGCCTCGGCGGTGATACCTGGCTTCACCGTGATTTGCCGCTGTTCCCCGCCCGTTCCGGTGCGGTTGTGGTGCGGGGCTGACTGGCCACAGCTACTCGTCGACGCCCAGATCGGCGCGCATGGACTGCTTCAGTGCCCCCAGGTAAGGCCAGACCTCGTCGTGGAGTTCACTCTCCAGCGTCGCCAGTTCCTCCGCGTATGTGGAGGGTGCCGCTCCGTACTTCCTGAGCTTGCCGTACGCGGCGTTCAAACGCTTCTTTGCCGTGCCGGAGGCGCGCAACACCGCGTCCGGAACAACCATCTGGGATTCCGCGTAGCTGTCCCGATAAGCCAGCCTGCCCGCCTCCAGATTCTTCAGGGACGTGTCAACGTCCTCGCTGCGTTGAAGCGCGTAGAGATAGTTGGTCATCGCCGTCAGGTACTGGCGTGAGGCAGTGTTCAGCGTGATGTAGCAGGTGCGCCGCCGTTCAAAGCCCTCGCGCTGCCATTGTCTGGCCTGCTCCGCCCGGAGCAACTCCTCGGCATGACCGCGTTCCTCGCGCCGCTGTTCAGCGGCGGCCTGGAGCTCCATGCGCTTGGTGCGGTCCGCGCGGTTCTGTGTCAGCAGCGCGGCTCCCAGCGTTCCCGCCACGCCTACCATGGCGATCAACAACCCCGCCCAACTGGCGTCCATAATGCTCCCTTCGGGAAGTCGGAAGGACTCGCCCCACGGCAGGCACTCCCCCCGGTACGCCTCTGCGGAATCCTCGGACTTCTCCGGGCTGTTGCCGGGAGCCCTGAAGCAGGGTCTCGCCCATCGTGCCGGAGCACACGAACCCTGCATGATCCGAATGAAAGACCCTAACTGCCATTCATAGCAGGCCCGTTGCCAGCGTCTGCGGCTATGGTCTCAAGCGTGCGGTCGGCTTCCAGGGGTTCCAGCTCTGGAGGGAATGGTTGCATCCCCGGCCTGTCCGGGGGGTCCGGAAACACGTCCGGGACCTACTGAGGTTTCCGGCTCGGTGTCGGGTGGCGGCCTCTGATCGTGAGTCCGGTCCCGGTCGGGCAACCGTCGATCAGGGCCGGCCGGTACCGGATCTGTCGCAGGCCACGGCGGACGGTGCGAACGAGGTGATCGGCGCCGGTGAAGGCGGTGTCGGCCGGCAGTCCGCGTCGCAGTAGTGACCAGAGGCCTTCCACAGGATTGAGGTCCGGCGCGTATGCAGGGAGCCGGTAGACGGTCAGCCAGTCGTGTTCGGCCTCGAACCGGCCCATTCCGGCAGTGAGGCGGGTGTTCGAGTTGTCCCACAGCAGCACGACCGGCCCCCCCCCGAGCTGGAGGTGGGCGCACACCGCCAGGTCGCGGTGGTCGGTCCAGCCGAAGCTCTTGCGCTCGTGCTTGAAGCGTCGGTGATCCTTGGGCCGCCAGACCGGCCGGGCGCGTTCACCGGGCTTGTAGCAGGCCCTCGCGGCGATCGACAGCCGGCGCCAGGAGCGGCCCCGCACCCGGATCGGCGGTGTGCGACCACGCCGGCCCCCGGGGGTGCCCCCGGGCGGAGCCCGGGGGAGTCCGGGGGAGTCCGGGCACACGACGGCGTCATCGAGAACCCGGCCTCGTCCTCGAAGACCAGCCAGGCCCCGAGCGCCGCCGCGGTGCTTCCGCGTGCGGCCACACGTCCTTCTTCCCCAGCTCCACCGCCGCCTGGTCACGCTCCAGGGCGTGGCGGGCCGGCGCCTGCCAGGACCGGCCGTGGCGATGCAGCAACCGCCACACTCCCGGCACCGAGCAGGTGAGGTGGAAGCGACGACCGATCGCCGTCCTGATCCGCTCCAACGTCCAGCGCTGGTCCGGCCGGCCGTGCGCGGCCGACCCCTTGGCCGGCTCTTCCTCGAGGACCGCGAACTGCGCGCCGGTAAGCCTGGGACGACCCGCCGACCCCTTCGAGGCCAGGCCCTGCGGGCCGTCCTCGCGCCAGGTTCGGCGCCGGCGCTGCACCGGGCGCTCACTCACCCGCAGGTCCGCAGCGATCACCGAGGTCTTCTCGTCCCGCGCGAAGCGCTCCGCCGCCCGCGACCGGATCCGCTCACGGTCCTGCCGCCGCCCGGAGGCCAGTCCACCACCTTGTGCGTACCGCATCCTCCCGGCCTACCACCGACAGCCCCCGACACCAAGCCGGAAAGTCCAGTAGGTGACGTCTCGGCCTTGCCCGCGCGCCCGCGCCGTGCGCGGGCCTTGATTGCGCCGTGCGGCCGCTGAGCTTTCCCGGCCGCCGGTCGGACGGGTGGATCAGCGCAGTCCGGCGAAGAGATCGTTCTCGGGTACGGCGGCGCCGGTGGCGTCCTTGACACGTACGAAGGTCTCCGTGCCCATCAACTCACCGAACTTCTCCTTGCCCATCTTGAGGAAGAAGATGTTCTCGCCCTGACTGGCGTGCGCGGCCAGCGCATCGAACTTCTGACTGCTGAACGCGGTGGTGTCCACCCACGTGGTGATCTCATCGTCGGGGAGGCCGATCTCGGCCATCGCGGCGGCCTCGGCAGGATCCGGCTCCGGCATGTCCTCATGAAACTCGCGCATGATCTCGCCGAACCGCTGCATCCCCGAGCGGGGCATCGTGGTCCAGTACACCTTCGGTGTCAGCGTGGTCATCTCCAGCGCCGCCATCGTGATGCGGTGGGCCTGGATGTGGTCGGGGTGACCGTAGAAGCCGTTCTCGTCGTAGGTGACGACCACATCGGGTCGGTAGTGCCGCATGAGTTCCGCAAGCCGGGCGGCGCCTTCCTCGACGGGGGTCTGCCAGAAGGATCCGGGGGCGTCATTGCTCGGCCAGCCCATCATCCCGGAGTCGGCGTAGTCCAGCATCTCCAGCTCGCTGACCTTCAGGACGTCACAGCTCGCCTCGAGTTCTTGACGGCGCATCAAGGCGACGGCCGCCGGATCATGCCCGGGATCGCCCGGCTTGACACCCCCCGGCCCGTCACCGCAACCGCCGTCGGTACACGTCACGAGAACCGTGCGGATGCCTTCCGCCGCGTACCGCGCGAGGACCCCTCCGGTTGCGGTGGCCTCGTCGTCGGGGTGGGCGTGTACTGCCATGAGCGTCAGGGGCCGGTCAGTCATGAAACAGTCCTCCTGCAGAGATACGTCTTGGTCCAAGCAGCGCGGCGGGCGTACCGCGATTCTGGGGCCCGGTTCCTGGTGGGGCGGACGACCTTGTGGTCTCCGGGTCCCCCGCCCGCGCGGCGCCGGCGCCTCGATCGATGCAACAGCGCCGCCCCGACCGGCTGTTCCCGGCACGGCCGCTTGGCCCACACGTCGGCGTTTCAACGCGAACGAGATACAGACGCGACCCGCGCATCTCAGCGCCACGTCGGATCCGGCTTCCATCCGGCACCGGCGTATGTGCTGCATCACCGCATCCTGCGGGGCCGATCGTCTTGGCTCGGGGCAGGCGAGACAGCACGCCGGCAGAGGGTGTGGTCGGGCATCGTGGTGGCATCGGCGGGCAGGTCGGCCAGGCGGCGCAGCCGCCACACCAGCACGTCACTGATCGAGTCGGCGGTGCCCAGCTCCCGCCGTTCGGCAGCCTCCGCCGGATCGTGGCCGGCGCTCTCCGTGTCGGTGAGGGTGGTTGCGAGGGCCTGCCGGCCTGGCTCAGTCAGGCGCCGGATCCGGCGGGCGACCGATTCCGCCACGTAGCCGGAAGCGTTGCCCGTGAGCTTGCGGAGCTCCGTCACCTGGTTGCCGGGCAGGGTGACGGTGATGCGAGTCGTCGAGGACATACGGCAAGCATGCTGGAGTATGCGCAGGGTGGGTCGTGAGGCCCTTACGCCTGGCGCAGGGATCGCGTCCCGCCAGGTGGTGCAGCCGATCGAGTACTCGGAATGCGCAGGTCATCGCCGCATCGATGCGGTTCAGGGCCACCCATGGCGCTGACGGCAGGCCAGCCGTGCGCGGTGCGGGAGCCGGGTCCCATGAGGTGGCTGACGCGCGGTTCACCGGAACGCGTCGAGCAAGGTCGCTTACACCACGAGGCGGGGCGCGACCACCACCCCAGGGCAATGACAACTTCGCCTGGGTGCAGTACGTCCTCGGTGAGTTTCCCCCAGGATGCGAAAAGAGATGACAGCGGGTCAGATGGATCGCGTGAGAGGAGATCTCACGATGCCTGCCCCCAGGAAATACCCGCTGGAGTTGCGTGAGCGTGCGGTGCGGAGGCACCGCACGGTCGAGCCGAAGCCCGTGATCCGCCATATGGCCGAGGAACTCTGGGTGCATCCCGAGGTCCTGCGCGGCTGGATCCGGCAGGCCGAGGCGGATGCCGGCGAGTGGGGCGACCTGCTCACCACCGAGGAGGAGGGGGAACTGGCCCGGCTGCGGCGCGAAGTGCGGGAATTACGCCGGGCGAACGAGGTCCTGCGGACGGCCTCGGCTTTTTTCGCCGCACAGCTCGACCCGACCCGACCCGGCCCAGGTGAGAGCGCTCATCGACGAGCACCCGCATCTGGGGGTCGAGCCCGTACTCCGGGAACTGCACATCCCCTCCTCCACCTCCTACCGCCGGCGCCAGGCCGGGACCGAGCCATGCGAACGGTGCTGCCAGGACACCGAGTTGACCGGGCAGATTCGGCAGATTCGGCAGATCCACACCGACTCCGGCGGCATCCACGGCTCACCCCGCGTGCACGCCGTGCTGAAGCGCGGAGGCGTCCGCGTCGGCCGCTGGAGGTGCCCCCGCTTGCGGGGGAGCATCGAGCGGCCGATGCGACAGGCCGGCCTGGCCGGGATCAGCCCCCGCCGGGGCATGGGCTTCACCCGCCGCGATCCAAACGCCGACCTTGCCCCGGACCTGGTGCAACGCGACTTCACCGCCCCCGCGCCGAACCGGCTGCGGTTGACCGACCTGACCATGATCTCCACTGGGGAGGGACCGCTGTGGCTGTCGGCGATCCGGGACGCCTTCTCCCGCCGGGTCGTGGCCTGGGAGACCTCCGCCCGCGCCGACGCCGACCTGGTCCTCACCACCCTCGAATACGCCCTGGCCAGCCGCGAGGTCGGGCCGGGACGACTGATCCATCATGCCGACCACGGCTGTCAATACACGAGCGTCAAGCTCACGACGCGCCTGGTCAGAGCGGGAATCCAGACGTCCATGGGCGCGGTCGGGGACTCGTTCGACAATGCCCTGGCGGAGAACCTGTGGATGCTGGTCAAGACCGAGTGCCTTCGCGGCCGCGTCTTCGCGACCCGGGCTGAGGTGAACCTCGCGCTCTTCGAGTACCTCGACGGTTTCTACACCCCCCGCCGCATCCAGAAGCGGCTCGGCTACCTCAGCCCGATCGAGTTCGAGGAGAAGCACTACGCCGGCCAGGCAACGGCCGAACCGGTGAACCTGAAACCGCATCACCCCGCCCTGATCAGCTAGTCAGTACCTCCCGCACAGCGGGGGAACCTCAGATCGACTCGGCACAGGAGGGAAGGTCCACTGCGGTCATCGCGTCGGCCGACAACAGCCTCCAGGACCGGCTCCGCAGTGAACTCGACAGCATCAACCTCACCTCCGTGCCTGTTCTGCAGCCGCATGAGACTAAAGGCATGAACCGGCCACCGTATCCTTTTCCGGGCCCCCGCCGATTCCATCTCAGAATGACTCCACAGAAGGCACCCATGGGGAAGCATCGAAGACCGGGCCTGGAGCCCGCCGAGATCCGCAACGTGATCGCCCTGGTCCCGGCCCACAACGAGGCCGACGCCATCGCGGACTCCGTCCAGGGGCTGTACGGGCAGACCGTGCCCCCGCAGCGGGTCATCGTGGTCGCGGACAACTGCACCGACGCCACCGTGGCCATCGCGGACTCCCTGGGGGCCGAGGTCTTCGAGTCCCGGGGCAACCGGCACAAGAAGGCCGGAGGGCTGAACCAGGCCCTGGCCGGCCTGCTGCCCGATCTGCACGACGACGACGTGGTCCTCGTGACGGACGCGGACAGTGCCCTGGATCCCGGCTTCGTGGCCTGTGGGGTGGAGCACCTCGCGAAGGGTTACGGGGGAGTGGGCGGCACCTTCCGGGGAGGACCCGGCGGAGGCTTCGTGGGCCACCTCCAGCGCAACGAGTACGCCCGCTACTCGCGGGACGTGAAGCGCCTGGGCGGCAAGTGCCTGGTGCTCACCGGCACGGCGGCCATGTTCCGGGTACAGGTGCTGCGGCAGATCTCCCAGGCCCGCCTGAAGGGCCGTCTCCCGGCCGGGGACGGGCTCGGGGGCATCTACGACACCTCGGTGCTCACCGAGGACAACGAGCTGACCTTCGCGGTGCTGCATCTGGGCTATCAGGTGCTCTCGCCGGAGGGCTGCACGCTCACCACCGAGGTCATGCTGACCTGGAAGGCCCTGTGGGACCAGCGACTGCGCTGGAAGCGGGGAGCGGTGGAGAACTGCGTCCAGTACTGCCTGACGCGCATCACGTGGCGCTACTGGGGCCGTCAGCTCCTGAGCATGGCCGGCCTCCTCGTGACCGCCGTGTACATGGTGGCCATCGCCTACTCCCTGGCCTCGGACTCGTTCCACGTGCACGAGTTCTGGCTCTGGGTCTCGCTCGTCTTCGTGATCGAGCGGGTTGTGACCGTACGGGAGCGCGGCTGGAAGCGGATGCTGCTCGCCGTGTCCATGTACGAGCTGCTCTTCGACTTCCTGCTCCAGGCCTGCCACGCCAAGGCGTACCTGGACTCCGTGTTCCGCCGTGAGCGCGCCTGGTAGCAGGTCGCTTCAGAAACTGTCAGAGATCATTTCGGAGGGACCCTTGTACAACAACCCTGCAGCGACTGTGGGCGGTGGGGCGTTGGCCTCTACCGGTGTCGGACTGATGACCAGCGTGTGGCTGGGCCTGACGGCCTTCGCCCTGGTGGCCCTGGGAACCGCTGTGATGCGGATCGTGCCCCGGGGCCGGAGCCGCTCCTGATCGTGATCCGCGAGACGACCGTGGTGGCCCTCCTGCTCCTGGGAGTGGCCACCCTGGCCGCCTGCCACGGCTCCGAGCACGCGCCGGACTCGAAGGACACGGTGGCCGTCCAGAGCCCGGAGGGGCGATGAACAGCCGAGCACCACCTGCAAGCGGCTATAGCAGCGGACAGAAAGCAGCCCGTCCACGAGCGACTACGGCATCGACTTCTCGCGCAGCTCTGGGAACGGGGAGCACCTTCGCGCGTGCGCCGATTCCCGGTCCCAGCCCCCAGCTCCCGGCCACCACAAGCCGGTGGCCGGGGCTTCCACGGAACAGCCGAACGCTCGGCCCCCTGGGTTCATTTGCCGGGTTCTGGCCCGTACCACTGGAGTGCCTGGCCTGTGACGGCGGCGATGCATTCGAAGTCCCGGTCGCGGTGGAGGAGGGTCAGTCCCTGCAACTCGGCCGTGGCGGCCACCACGAGGTCGACGGCTCCGGCACTGCGGTGCTGTCCGTGCTGGGTGAGGATGCCCTGGACCTGCCAGGCGCGGTCGTAGGCGCGGTCGTCGATCGGCACCCAGCCGAAGAGCATGCGCAGGTCCTCGATGCCTTGTGCACGGTCGGCGGTGGAACGCGCGCTGGAGAAGAACTCCAGCTCGGTGATGGGGCATGTGGCGATGAGCCCGGCTGCCGCCGCCTGGTCCCATCCGTATTGCTCGGCGTCGCCGCGCAACAGCCGGGCGAGTGCGCTGGTGTCGATCAGGAACTGAGCGGCGTTCACCGACGGTAGTTCCCCTTGTCTTCAAGGAGATCGAGATCGAAGGAGCCCTCGGCCGCCGCCGCCCGCAGACGGGTAAGGGCCAGAGCCCGCCGCCGGTTCTCCAGCACCTCGCGCAGCGCGGTGTTCACCGTCTCCTTCTTGGTGCTGGTGCCGAGGGCCTTGGCCACGTCGGCGACCAGCTGATCATCGAGGTCTATTACGGTGCGAGTCATTGATGCACCTCCGTAGATATATTGAGTGTCATCAAGTATATACGAGGACGTCACTCCTGCTGGATGGTGACCGTGGCCGGGCGCTGGTGCTCCCGTGCCCAGCTCTCGAGAAAGGAGACCACGCGCACCGGGCACTGGCCCTACGGCGCCCCTCCTCTGGGTAACGACAACCTGGCCTACCCGCAGTACGTCCTGTCCGTCCTGGCCGAGGGCGGACGCGCCGCACTTGTGATGCCGAACAAGGCGGGCAACTCGGGGAACGCGGCGGAGCGGGCGATTCGCCGTGCGCTGGTGGAGCAGGGCGTGGTGGAGTGCGTTGTCGCGCTGCCCGACAGACTTTTCTCGGGCACTTCGGTGCCGGTGTGTGTGGTTGCTGCGGCACCCCGCCGATGCCGGAGAGCACGTCCTGTTTCTGGACGCACGCGGCTTGGGCACTGTGCAGAGCGGCGGGCGACGTGTGCTCGCGTACGACGACGTCAGCTCCGTCATCGACTCTTACACCCGGCTTTTCGTCCGGGAGACGGCCCCGTCCGACCGCACGACCCCCCTCCGGTGACCGTGCCCGGCGCACGCGTCGACAGGGAGTCCTTGCGCCGTATCGGCTACTCGCTCAATCCGATCGATCACATCGGCGGGTTGCCGGTTCTGGACAGCGGCCCGTCCGGCATCGCGGAAGCGGAAGTCTGGGCCGAGGTTTCATGGCTGGCGGAGCACTGCAGGTACCTGGACGAGCGCACCGCCGACCTGCGGGCCGTGCTCGAGACCGACCGGGTGTGTCAGGCGCCCCGCCGCGAAGCCGTCCTCGCGGAACTGTGTGACATCCAAACCGGCCCGTCTCACGCGCTGCTGGCACCGAAGGATCGAATTCCGCACGGTGAGGTGCCGGTCGTCTTTCCCAGGCACCTGCGGGACGGAGAGGTGAGTGACAGCGGCGACGAGCGCGTCTCGTCCGAACTCGCCGACCGGTTGGGGCGCTACCGACTCAAGGCGGGCGACATCGTTTGCGTCCGCGCAGGCGCCATGGGGCCGCCGGCCCTGGTAGGGAGGGACCGGACGGGATGGCTCATGAGCTCGAACGTGATCAGGCTCCGCTGCCGAGAGGATGCCCCTGTCCTCCCCGGCTATCTGCTCGCCGTTCTGAGCCGTCCGGAGGCCATCGGCTGGGTCAGGGACCGCGCGGCTGCCACCGCTGCCCCGTTCATCACCAAGGCCGTACTGGAGAGCCAGAAAGTCCTGCTGCCGCCCTTCGACGTGCAGCAGGAGATCGTCGAGTCGCTGGTGCTCCTGCGGGAGCGGTCTACCGCCCACCGAGAACTGGCAGCAGCCATCACCCGGACCCGAGCGCTGCTCGTCGAACAGCTCACGGGCTCCCGTACCTCCACCATTCCTCCGACCGCGTGACCCGGCCAACCCAGCCCGCAGAGGCAGTGAAAGGAAGTCCCGGCCATGACCACCTCCGGCACCTCGTGCCCCTCCTCCTCCAGAGCCTGGGCGCGCTGGCTGCTGATCATCGTTCTTTTCTCCACGTTGATCGCTGCGTGTGTCGCCGCGTCGAAGTACGTGACCGGCACGGGAATCGCTGACGCGATCCTGTTCGCGGGGGCTGCGTTCGGTGCGACAGCAGGGCTCTGCTTCGCCGCGGTGGGAGCGGTCACAGCACTGCGGAACTAGAGGGAGAAAAGGCCGGCCGGTGTGTGAGCGCGTGCGCCGGCAGCTCAGGGGAACGATGGTGCGGGCCTACCGGTCGTGCGGGAAGGCCGCGCCGGTCCAACATCATCCCGACGAGGAGCGGCAACGGGAGGTCGCCGGGCTCGACGACGACAACAAAGAACCCCCGGGTTTGTGACCTGGGGGTTTCGCGTGGAGCGGGTGACGAGAATCGAACTCGCGCTCTCAGCTTGGGAAGTGATGGCGCTTGCGTAGCCACACAGCTGCTGACCTGTGTGGTTCCAATGTGTCGACACGGGCGCGCGAGCCTGATCGCACCGCTGTTGACCGTGATTGTCCGCCCTTACGGGCACGCTGTGGGCACAGGCTCCGAAGAGTAACGGTCAGAACGTGTGCGCGAACGTCCACTACCCCTGGCTCGGCTCGTTCGGACGTCCTTCCCTGACGCCCTTCCGCTTGTGCAGACGGCTGCCCGAACCCATGACCGGGTGATGGATCACCCACAGATTGCTCTCAGGGAGGTGGGAGAGAGTCCGTGGTATGCCTGCCGTTTGTGGGACCCGCCGGGGCGCGGTGCGTGTGCTGATCGTCGATGACGAGCCCGAGCTCGCCGAGTTGCTGTCGTGGGCCGTCACCGAGGCGGCCTCAGCGGCGAGCAGAAGGCCTCGACCCAGTTCACCGTCCACTCCACCGAGTGGCGCCTGTGGAGCAACGTCGACGCCTACGACCGCCAGGGCGTCTCCCTCGCCGATCTGAGCGACGACCAGAAGGCTCTCGGAACCGCCCTGCTGAAGGCGGCACTGAGCGCCGACGGCCTGGAGACGACGGAGAAGATCCGCAGGATCAACCAGGCGGCCGGCGAGGCCATCGGCAACACGAACGCCTTCAACGAGGACGCCTTTTACTGGACGGTGTTGGACACCCCGTCCGACACCGAGCCCTGGGGCTTCCAGTTCGACGGCCACCACCTGGTCATCAACTACTTCGTTCTGGGCGACCAGGTCGTGATGAGCCCCTGCTTCTGGGGCTCGGAGCCGACCTCGATGGACATCGACGGCGAGACGGTCACGGTCTGCCATGAGGAGGTCGCGGCGAGCCTGGCCTTCGTCAGCTCCCTCACGGAGGCCCAACGGAAGGCCGCCATCGCCTCCTCGACCAAGTCGAACGAGTCCATGAAGGCGGGCGCGTTCTCCGACAACACGGTCCAGGCGTACGAGGGCCTGCGCTGCAACAAGCTCACCGCCGCGCAGAAGAAGAAGCTCCTCGGCATCGTCGAAGCCTTCGTGGGCCGTGCAAAGTCCGACGCCGCCGAGGTGAGGATGGCCGAAGTCGGCAAGCACCTCGCCGACACCTACGTCACCTGGGCCGGAGGCATCGAGGGCGACTCGGCCTTCTACGTCCGTGTGCACAGCCCCGTCGTGTGGGTCGAGGTCGACTGCCAGGGCCCCGGCCCTCTCGCCGGCGCCTATGGAGCCTCTCAGGGCGACGGCCCGACCCAGAAGCACGTCCACTCCGTCATCCGCACCCCCAACGGCAACGACTACGGAAAAGAGCTCCTCAGGCAGCACTACCTGACCTCGCCCCACCACCGCTGAGGCGCACAGGTGCTCTCCGTCATGACGCAGGGCCGCACCCACTCGGGTGCGGCTCTGCGGATGTTCGCGGCCGATCCGCCGCGGGAACGGCAGGCTGAGGGCTCGCATATGTGAGAGTCGCGATGAGCGCGGCGAACCCACAGGTCAGGGGCGCCCGTCGGTGCCGGGAGCGGTGAAGCCGTCGTGTGGGTGAAGAACTCATGCCTTCCACGTGCCCGAACTTCCCGGAGGCGCGCACAGGCTTTTCCTGCCCGGCCTCCCCGCGAGGCACGACTACGAGCGCAGGGCGTCGACCGGTTCCATGCGGGAGGCCCGCAGTGACGGGTAGAGGCCGGCCAGGAGTCCTACCAGGGCTCCGGCGACCGGGGCTCCGAGGGCGAGGCGGACGTCCAGGACCGGTGTCCACTCCTTGACGGCGGAGACGATCACCACGACGACCATGCCCAGGGCGGCGCCCACGACACCGCCGAGAAGTCCGATCGTCGTCGACTCCACCAGGAACTGGCCGGCGACCTGACGCCGCGAGGCCCCGAGGGCGCGGCGCAGTCCGATCTCCCCGATCCGCTCGATGACCGTCACCAGCGTCACATTGGCGATACCGATGGCCCCGACCACCAGCGAGACCAGCCCGAGGACCAGGAACAGGCCGTTGACGTCGCCCTGCACTCCCTTGCGGGCCTCGGCCGGATCGGTCGGTGCCGTCACGGTCAGGGAAGCCTCGGCGCCGGGGGCCAGCGCGATCGGCGCCTGGCGGGCGACCTGGCCGGCCGCGCCGAGCGCGGTGTTGATCAGCACCCGGGTCACGGTCCCCAGCCCCATCCGGTCCGCGGCCGTCGTGGGCGGCAGGATCACCGCGGTGGCGAGCTGCTGTTCCCGCTCCACTCCGCCGAGTATCCCGATCACCGTGTACGCCTGGCCCTTCAGGAAGACCGCGGGAGCGTTCTCCACCGAGCTGATGCCGAGGAGCCGTGCCGCCTGGTCGCCGAGGACCGCCACCCGGTCGTGCCGGGCGATGTCCCCGTCGTCGAGGAAGCGTCCGGTGGTCATCCCGCCCCGTACCGCGGCCGGCAGCGTGGGGGACGCGGCGACGACCGCCATGGTCTGACCGCTGACCTCGCCGGGAGCGACCACGTCGTTGGCACGCACCTCGACGCCCGCGGTCTCCTGGGAGGCGGCGATCGCCGCCACCGACTCGACCCCGGCCAGCCGGCGCACCGCGTCGACCCCCGACCAGTCCACGAGCGGACCGGAGCCGGCCGAGGCCACGGAGGACACCCCCACCGTGACCGAGGTGGCGGTCAGGGCGTCGAACCGGCCCACGATCTGGTTGCCTGCCGTGGACGAGACCCCGATGGTGATGACCAGGGTGGTGATGCCCAGGACGGTGCCCAGCGTGGTCAGGGCGGAGCGCATCGGGCGGGCGAGCACCCCCGCCAGCGCTTCGGACCACAGGTCCCTGAAGTCCATCCAGGGGCGCTCGACGGTCCCCCCGGCCCGTGCTCTTCCCCCGGCCCGTGCCGTGCCCGTGGAAGCCGCGGCTTGCGGGACGCGTTTCCGGGACCTCATCGGTGCTCCTCGGTGAGCCGTCCGTCGCTGATCCTCACCCGCCTGTGGGCACGCCCGCTGACCGCCTCCTCGTGCGTGATCACCACCAGGGTCATGCCCTGCTCGCCGAGCCGGCCGAAGAGGTCCAGCACCGACTCGGTGTTCTCGCTGTCGAGGTTGCCGGTGGGCTCGTCGCAGAGCAGCAGGGCGGGTTCGCTCATCAGCGCCCGGGCGATCGCCACCCGCTGTCTCTCACCGCCGGAGAGCCGGTCAGGCCGGAAGCCGGCCCGGTGCGCCAGACCCACCCGTCGCAGTGCCTGCTCGGCCCTGGTACGGCGGCCGGCCCGGCCGCGCCCGGGGCGCGGCCGGCGGTAGGTCTCGGCCAGCATGACGTTCTCCTCCACGGTCCGGTACGGCAGCAGGTGGAAGGACTGGAAGACGAACCCGATCCGGCTGCCACGCAACGAGGTGCGCTCCAGGTCGCCGAGCGCGTTGGTCTCCACTCCGTCGAGCCAGTAGGTGCCCGAGGTGGGGCGGTCCAGCAGCCCCAGGGTGTTGAGCAGCGTCGACTTGCCGGAACCGGACGGGCCGACGATCGACAGGTGCTCGCCGCGCCGAACGGTCAGGTTCACCTCGCGCAGGGCGTGCACCGGCGGTTCGGAGTCGAAGGTCCGGTCCACGGCGATCAGCTGGATGACCGTGTCCGCGTCGGGCACGACGGAGAACGGCGGACCGCTCATCGCCCGACCACCACCTGGTCGCCGGACTTCAAGGCGGCACCGGACGACGGGGTGACCTCCACCTGACCGCCCGCGGAGAGCCCGGCCTCGACGGGGACGTCCACCACCTCGCCGCCGCGCACGACCTGCACCCGGGCCTTCCCGTCGGCGGACGTGTGCAGCGCGGCGACGGGCACCGTCAGCACCTTGCCCTCCGACGAGCCCACCTCGATGGTGACCTTCGCGGATTCGGCGGCTTTCTCGGCCAGCGTTCCCGCCGGCACGGAGATCTGCACCGGTACGGGAGCCGAGCTGTCGCCGCTCCCGCCGTCCGAGGTCCCCTGCTGCTTGTCGGTGTCGGCCGGAGCGTCCTTCGGTACGTCGTCGCCGAGTGCCACCACTTCGCCGTCCGCCTCCGTGCCGTCGGTGGTCTCCACCCGGGCCCGCATGCCCTTGTGGAGCAGCTCGGCGTCGTCGGCCGGGGCCACGGCCCGTACCACGACCTTGGAGCTGGTCACCGTGGCGACCGGTCCGGAGGGGGTGTCCCCCGTCTTCACGGACACCTTGTCCAGCCGGGCCGGTAGTTCCGGCAGGAAGACCACCTCACCGGCGGGGACCTTGGTCCCATAACCGGCCTGGAAGGCGGAGAGCGCGGCGTTGGCCGCGTCCAACTGTTGCTGTGCCGACTTGAGCTGCAGCTCAGCGGCGTCCCCGCCGGTGCCCGAGCCGTCTTCGGAGCCGCTGCCGGATTCCCCGGAGCCGCTGCCGGATTTCCCGGAGCCGCCGCCGGATTCCCCGGAACCGCCGCCGGGCTCCTCGGAGCCTCCGGTCCCCCCGGACCCACCGCCCGGGTTCCGTGCCGCGAGGAGGTCCTGCTGCGCGGTGGTCACCGCCGCTTCGAGCGTCCCCAGTTGCTGCTTGTCGGCGACGGTGGGCTCCATGGCGCGGTAGCCCTTGCTCTCGTACCAGCGGCTCACCGCCGCAGCGTCCGACTGCCCGTATGTCCCGCTCGTCGAACCGGGGTTGAAGCCCAGCCGGGTCAGCGCCCGCTGGAGCTGCTCGACATCGTCCCCGGAGGCGCCGGGACCCAGTGTCCGGTACATCGGCACGGTGCCCCGCAGCACCAGGACCGGCCGCCCGCTCACCTGCATCAGCACATCGCCCTCCTTCACCTCCGCCCCGGCCGCCGGTGCCTTGGTGACCCGCTGGGTGACGCTGTCGCCGGCCCCCGCATCGCCGGACCCGGAGTCTGGAGAGCCGACGGGTCCGGCCAGGGTCACGCTCTGCGGCGAGGCGAACTCCACCGAGCCCTGGGCCACCACGCTCGCGGTGAGCGAGCGCCGCTCGACCGTGACGGTGACGGGACCGGCTTCCGGCGGCCGGTGCGCGGCGGCGGCGTCCGCGGGCGACTGCATCCGCGATCCGGCGAACCAGCCGCCCGCTCCGACCAGCGCCACCGCGGTGACGACGACCGTCAGCTGTCCGGAACGGGTGCCGACCAGCCTGCGGAACCGCCCGGGACGGGTGCCGGCCGGTTTGGGATGCTGCCTCACCCGGCACCGCCACCGCTGGTCGGGGCCTTCAGGAACTTCGGGAAGTAGGCGGCCCGGAACTCCTTGCCGCACTCCAGGTCCCGCATCGCCAGCTCGATGTCCGTGGTGAGCAGCGGGAGGGCCTCCTCCTTGCTCAGGGATTCCCGGGCCTTCCCGCTCTCGTCGACGGCGCCACTGGCGCCGGCCGGAGTGGAACTGAACGCCTGGAGCTTGACCATCTCCCCGATGCCGGTCGGCTGCGTGGTCGTGACGGAGATGCCTTCCTTCCTCAGGCACGAGGCGTACGACTGCGCCAGCGCGACCAGCTTCGGATCACCGTTGAGCGCCTGCGCGTTGGCCTGGTTCCGGTTCGCGGTCGCGGTGTCCCGTTCCTGGGCCGACGCGGAGCCGTAGACCTTCTTGTCGGCCTCACCCTGACAGCCGGTCCAGTTCTTCTCACCGGTCTTCGGGTCGGGGATGGCGCCCAACGCCTCGTTGTACGCGGCCTTCTGCTCGGGAGTGAGCGTGTCCACGTAGTCCGCGTTGGGCATCCGGTCCGAGTCCTGCCGGGCGGCCGCACTGCCCGACGCGCCGGCGTCGCCGGGGTAGACGATGCCCGCGTAGATGCCGAAGCCGTACTTCTGCCGGTACTTCTTCGTCAGCTCGTAGTCCGCCCCGTCAGTGCTCCAGGAGGCGGCGGGATCTTCGGGGGCCACGGGGGTGTAGGTGAATCCCTGCTTCTTCATGCAGGCCGCGATCGCGTTCTCCAAGAGGTACTGCTTCTTGAGATCGGCGTTCGCGTCGGCGGGAATGTCGAGCTGCCCCGACGAGCCGTCCGTGGTCTTCTCACCGTCCGACGCGTGGGACTCCGAGCCGGTGTCGGTGTCGGTGCCACAAGCCGCCAGCAGCGGCAGCAAACTGACCGCCGCCGCCGCGGCCAGTCTTCGGACAGTGCGGGATCGAGTCATCTACTTCCATCCGATCGGAAGGGAGGGGGATTCCGCCTGCGGACGCAGGAGAACGCGGAGTTCACAGTGGTGCCGGCAGTTCATGGCCCTGGGGCCGGTACATGACCGAGCTGTAACGGCCGTTCGCCGTGACGGCCGGCCTCGGGACCGGCGCCGGTCATACGGGCGGCCCGGTGACGAAGTCACCGTTCTCGTCGTAGGGCCAGGCGTTGGCGACGCACCCGTGCAGGCCCTTGATCTGCTGCATCATCACGGGGGCCAGTTGCCCGGCGCCCCCGCAGGTCACGTGCGAGTGGCCGAGGAAGTGCCCCACCTCGTGGTTGATGATCAGCGCCCGGTAGTCATGGATCGGCCCGTCGAAGGTGGGCGAGCCCTCGACCCAGCGCTTGAGGTTCACCACCACCCCTCCGGGAACCTCGCAGTTGTACTCGCCTCCGGTGTCCTGCTGGATGCCGGCCCAGCACAGGGCGTCCGCCGTCGCCGGTGTCGCGATCTTTATCGTGATGTCGTGCGGCGATCCCGCGCCCACCAGCTGGAACGCGTTGTCCGGGTCATGGGTCCAGCCCCGCGGGGCGGCGAGTATCCCGGCGATCTCGTTCGCCGCCTGGGACGGCGAGATGTCGAGGCCGGTCTCGACCTCCACGACGTAGCGCACCGGGCGGGAGCCGCTGCCCACCTTCTCCCCACTGGCCTGCGCGGTGACGAACGTCCCGCTGCCCGTCGGGGGAACGTCGATCTCGGTCCGGCTCGCGGAGGGGGAGGGGGAGGGGGAGGGGGAGGAAGGGGGCGGTGTGGGAGTAGGGGAGGGGGAGGAAGGGGGCGGTGTGGGAGTAGGGGTGACGTGCGTGCTCCGCGGGTGCGGCGCACCGCCCGACGCGTCGCTCCGCCCGCCTTCCAGCAAGTACGCCGCCGAACCCAGCAGGCCGGCGGTCACCAGCAGGCCGGTCAGCAGGCTCTGGCCCCGGCGGCGCGGCCGTTCCCGGCGATGGGCGGACCGGCGTCGGCGACCGGCGCGGCGACCGGCGCGGTGACCGGCGCGGTGACCGGTCGTGGTGCTGCCGGTGGCGGGTGCGGATTGCCGCTGTCGTGCCGAATGCATGGCAGCTCAATCTGGTGATCCCAGATGATCCCCATGAGCCGGTGCCGTCACGGAAAGATAACGACGCCCCGCGTTCCCCGGCCCATGTGATCGTTGTGTAACGGCGGTCGGAGAGGGACCTTCCTCGGGACGGTCACCTCATCCGGTCTGCTTACACTGCCGAAATGCCACGGGTCCTGATCGTCGAAGACGACCTAGATGTCCGCAGGGCCGTCCAACTGGGTCTGCGGCACCAGGGGCATGAGGTCTTCGCCGTGGAAACGGGGGAGGAGGGGCTGGAACAGCTCCACCCCTTCCGGCCGGACGTCGTCGTACTCGATCTCATGCTGCCCGGCATGTCCGGCCTGGACGTGTGCCGCCGGATCAGGGACCGCGACCAGGTGCCGATCATCATGGTGACGGCCCGGGGGGACGACGTCGACGTGGTCGTGGGACTGGAGACCGGTGCGGACGACTACGTGGTGAAGCCCGTGCAGGCCCGGGTGCTCGACGCACGGATACGGGCCGTACTGCGCAGACAGGACGCGTCGCTGCCGGACGGCACCCGTCCCCGGGCGGAGACGCACGGCGAGCTGGTCGTCGACCGCGCCGGGCTCGTGGTGACGCACCGCGGCGAACCCGTCACCCTCGCCCCCTCCGAACTGCGGCTGCTGCTGACCCTGTCGGCCTCGCCCGGCCAGGTGTTCAGCCGCCAGCAGCTGCTGGAAGCGGTCTGGGAACACAGCTACCACGGCGACATACGGCTCGTGGACGCCTGTGTGAAGCGACTGCGCAACAAGCTCGGCGAGGGCAGGAATCCCCGTTACGTGCAGACCGTACGCGGATTCGGTTACCGCTTCGGCACCTCATGAGCGACCGGACGTCCGCCGCCGTACCGGGTGCCGGCCCCCGGTGGTTCCTCCGGGCGGCACTGGCGCGCATCCCGCTCCCCCTGCGCGGCCTGCGCCCCCGCCTGCTGACGTCCTTCGTCCTGGTGGCCATGGCCAGCTCCCTGGGCACCGGGGCCCTCGCCTTCCGCGAGGCGCGCACGGGGGTGCTCCAGCAGAGCCAGGACTCCGTCATCAACCAGTTCCGTACGAGCGTCGACGCCGTCGCGCCCTCCATCCCCCTTGCCCCGGACCAGTCGGACCTCCAGTTTGCGGTGGACCAGGTGCTGCGCGCGAACCGTTCGTCGGGCTGGCGGATCATGGCCACGTACGGCGGCCACCGCGCCTATGCGCCGAGCGCCGGTTTCGTCGAGCTGAGCCCCGAAATGCTCCGGTCCGTCCGGGACCGACGTGTCGCGGTGTTCCAGCGGATGAACGTCGACGGGCGTCCTCGTCTCGTCGTCGGCATGCCCGTCACGTACACCTCGGGCGAGGGCACGGAGCCCAGGCTCTCCGGACTCGTGATGTATCTGGAGGTCCCGCAGACCACCGAGGAGGGGTACGTCGAGGCCATGGTCAGCGGCATCGAGCGGGCCACCCTGGTGGCCCTGTGCCTCGCCGTCGTCCTGGCGCTGCTCGCCGCGAGCGGCGTACTGCGACCCGTACGGGCGCTGCGCCGGGCGACGCGCCGGATGGCCGCGGGGCATCTCGACGTCCGGCTGGACGTCACCGGCTCCGACGAACTGGCCGACCTCTCCCAGTCCTTCAACGAGACGGCGGCCGAACTGGAGCGAACCGTACGGGAGCTGCGTCGCCTGGAGGCCCAGGGACGCCGCTTCGTGGCGGACGTCTCCCACGAACTGCGCACGCCGCTGGCGGCGATGTCGGCGGTCACCGACGTGCTGGACCTGGAGGGGGAAGGGGAGACCGGTGAGGCGCTGCGGCTCATCAGCGAGGGAACGAACCGGCTGAGCGGATTGGTGAACGACCTGATGGAGATCTCCCGTTTCGACGCGGGGGCGGCCGAACTCAACCGGGACGAGATCGACCTGGCCGAGTCCGTACGGCGCACCGTCGCCTCCCGGTGGCGGCAGGAGCAGGTGGAGACCCGGCTGCCCGGACCGGGTGAGCTCCGCGCGCGCGTCGATCCGCGCAGACTCGACGTGGTGACGGCCAATCTGATCGGCAACGCGCTGCGGCACGGAGAGCCGCCCGTGCGGCTGACCATGGGGGCACGGGTGGACGGGGCGGGCATGGCGTGGGCCGTCATCGAGGTGACCGACAACGGACCGGGGATCGCCGAGGAGGCCATGCCGCACCTCTTCGAGCGGTTCTACAAGGCGAGCACCTCACGGGCCAGGAGCGAGAGCAGCGGGCTGGGTCTGGCCATCACGGCGGAGAACGTGCGCCTGCACGGGGGGCGCATCCGGGCGGCGAACCTGCCCCGGGGCGGCGCGGTGTTCACGGTCGAACTCCCGCTGCGCCGCGACGACACCGACACCGAGGCCGACGGGGGCACCCGGTGAGGGGCTCGCGGACGGCAGCGCTGCTGTCCGGGCTCACGGCCGTGGCCGCGGTCGCGCTCACGGCGTGCGGAGTCCCCCCGTCCGGTGTCATCGAGACCGGTGCGCCGGCGAGCGGCATGTTCTCCCCCAGTGCGACACCACCCTCGACGCCCGCCACCATCTCCCTCTTCTTCCTGCGCGACGGGGAGCTGACGCCCTATCCCCGCCGGATCGACGACGCCGGGGACCTCGAGGCCGTCGTACTCATGCTGTTCGAGGTGTCGGCCGCGAACGAGGCCGCGACGGCCACCACGGAGCTGCCCCGCCTGACGGACGCGCCGCGAGTGACGATCGACGGCGGCATCCTCTTCGTCAAACTCCCCGGTGAGACGGCTCCGCTGAGCCGTCGGGCCATGCTCCAGCTGACGTGCACGGTGAACCACGCGGAAGCCGCCGGCGGCACCGTGCCCCGTTCCGCCATGTCCCTCAGCCTCCATGTGCTCGGGGACGGATGGACGAGGACGGAGTCGGACCACGCGTGCCCTGTCGTGCCCCAGCCACGGGCGCAACCGGAAGCACCGACCCCGCAGGAGCCCTCCGGCTGACCACCGGCCCCGCCCAGGACCGGAGTCCGCCTTCCGGCCACGGCCACCCGCCTGACCGCGCGGTGGCAGGCCGGCCACGCCGCCCTGCCGGCCCGCCGGAGCACCACGCCGGCCGGGCAGCAGTGGGACGCCACACCCCGACCCCACGCGGACACCGAGGAACACGAGCCGGTTCGCCACCACCCTCGAACCCGCTCGCACCCCGTTCCGGCGGAAGTGGCGGCGGGCTCGTGCGGTTGCCGGTCTCCCGGACGGCTTCCGCTTCTACGACCTTCGTCACACCGGACACACCCTGTCGACCCGCTCAGGTGCCACCCTCCGGGACACGATGGTGCGGGCCGGCCAGTCCTCCGAGAAAGCGGCGCTGATCTACCAGCACTCCGACGAGGAGCGGCAGCGGGAGGTCGCCGCCGGGCTGGACGACCTCGTGCGCGCCGGGCGTGCGAACCGCCACACCGACGACCGTGCGCACCACAGGGGGGAGCCGTCGGCGGGCTGACGGTGCGGTTGTGGTGCGGCACCCGCTCACCGGTCTGGACAACAAAGAACCCCCGGGTCACTGACCTGGGGGTTTCACTTGGAGCGGGTGACGAGAATCGAACTCGCGCTCTCAGCTCGGGAAGCTCGGGTCATCCATGGCTGGTTGCCGAGCGGACCTGCGGCGGAGCAGCCACGGGGCCTGACTGGCTGTCGGCCTGGTCCCCGTCATTCCCCGTGGTTCCCCGCACGATCTGGCACGTGTCTGGCACGCCCCGAGATCCTGCGCCGGGGCCTCTTGGTGCGAACCACGGGTGCGACGGTCGCTGACCGTCGTTGCGCCGGTCGGACAGACAGGTAGGGCTACTGCTGGTCGTTTGTGGTCGCAGCGGTTGCTGTACCTCGCTGCTGTACAGGTCTAGCAAGACTCATCCAGGAGCAACATCGAACGGCCGTCGTCCGATTCAAACTCGTACGCGTTATACACCGGCTCGATCGGCCAATCCGGGCCTTTGACGACCCCTCCCGGACCTTCGTAGCGCTGCTCTGCGCGCGCCCAGGTAACGGCGCGCTGGTCAACGGGGACGTCTTGGAGCCTCGTACTCGCCCCGGGCCTGACGGCCATCAATGATGCTGAGGTGGCCAATCGCCGAGCTACCCGAACGTCCAGAGGACCACGCTTCAGCTGCCACCGAGCTCCGGCGTGCTGGTCGATCACACCAGGCTCAACTACGGGTACCCACTGTTCGCGCGGATCAGCTGGTTCCATCGATGTGAGGAACTGCTGAAACGACTCGCTACGACGCGGCTTGCGAGGCATGGTCCTATTCTGAGTGCTCAGCCGACAGCGAGCCAATCTGCCCAGCCCCCCACGTGGGCTTGTTCCGCTTTGACGGACACCATCGGTGTGGTGGTCAGGCCGCGAGGACGGTTTCGTACTCGGCGGGACTGCGGTGACCGAGGCTGCTGTGCAGCCTTCGCAAGGTGTACCGACTTTCGATCCACTCACAGATCGCAGTGTGGGCGGCTGCCCGGCCGGGCCACGGCCGATCGCCGAGTACTTCCCGCTTCAGTGTGGCGAAGAAGGACTCCGCGAGCGGGTTGTCCCAGCACTGACCGTGCGGCCGACCGACAGACGGGCGCCGAACTCGCGGGCGACATCAGCGAATTCGCGACGGGTGCACGGGCAGTCGCGGTCCGAGTGGAACACCACCGCACTGGCCGGGCGCCGGGTCTGGCAGTCAGCCCGCAGCGCGTCGGCGACCAGTTGGGTCCCGCAGATGGTCGGCGGTGGCCCAGCCGACGACGCGGCGGGAGGCGATGTCGATGACGGTGGCCAGGTGGAGCCGGCCCTCCTCGGTCGGGGTGTAGGTGATGTCGCCGCACCAGCGCTGGCCGACCGCGGCCGGGTCCGGCCGGAAGTCCCGCAGGACCAGGCCGGGACGGGTGGCCGCGTGCGGGTCCGGAATCGTGGTGCGGTGGCGGCGTCTGCGGTGCCGGCCGGTCAGCCCGGCCTGCCGCATCAGCCGCGCGATGTGACGCCGGCCACACCGCTCACCATCGCGTCGCAGGACGGCGTGAATACGCGGAGCCCATAAGCACCGCGCGAGGTGGCGTGAACCTCGGCGATCTTTTCGGTCAGCTCCGCGTCGCGGACCGCCCGGGGGCCGGGCCTGCCGGTGCGGCGGGCGTAGAAGGCGGCACGGGAGACCTTCAGCAGCTCACACGCCCGTTTGACGCTGTGTCCTGCCTGCTTCTCCGCCTCGATGAACAGGTGCACGCTCACCGGGTCTCCGTCGCGAAGAAAGCCGTGGCCCGCTTGAGGATCTCCACGTCCTCCCGCAGCCGGCGGTTCTCCCGCCGCAGCCGGGCCGGCTCCTCGCGCTCACCGCTGGTCAGGCCCTCCCGCTCGCCCGAGTCGACCTCGGCCTGCCTGACCCAGTCCCGCACCGCGGTCTCGGTCAGGTCGAAGTCCCTGGCGACTTGACCGATCGAGCGGTCACCGCGCTGGCACAGCTCGACGATCTCGGCCTTGAACTCCGGCGTGAACGAGCGGCGGGGGCGCGGCTTCTTCCCCCTGCTCTCCATGACGGACATCACCCTTCCGGGGCCGAAGCCCTTGATCTCCGGTGTCCGTCAAAGCGGATCAAGCCCAGACGACAGCCCGGCCCGCGTAGTCCCGAAGCCACTGAGTGCGGCGGACACGCTGCTGGAGGTGGGCGAGGAACCGAGCGACCTCTCCTCCAGCCGCTCGCCGGGCTGCACGGCGGGCCCGGCTTCCCTCCTGATCAGGACTGAGCGGTGGCGGCTCGGCGGTGAGGGGTGCCGCCCAACGTCAACATCGAGGATGACTCCCTGGGGCGACTCGGGGCCGGTGGAGCACAGAAGGGACAGAAGGGCATATTTCATGATGTCGGTCACAGCGCTCCATCAATCAACCGGCGTACTTAGTAGACGCGACGTGGCTAATATCTGGGGATTTGTCCGTTTTGGCCCATGTGGGGACCCTGTCGCATGTCCCGGAATTCCGCCCGGTCGGCCCGTACGCCCGCTGCCCTGTGGTGTAAGGCTTCTGACGCTGCGACAGCTTCTCCTCCTGCCGCCACGGGCGGAACCGGGGACCCGTGCACTGCCCTGACGAGGTCCCGGGGCCTACGAGACGACGTAGTGGCGGGACCCTTTGCGCTCCCTGTCGAGCCGTTCTAAGAATGGCGACTCACAGGATGTCGCCGCAGTGCGGAATCGGTGTTCACGCGGAGTCGACCGCGCACCGGGTGCTGGCGTCACCAAGTGAGTAGGAGCCCCCCCATATGAAGTTGTCCCGAACGTCCGCGAGGTTCCTCGCCCTCGCTCTCGGCCTGGGTCTGGCCTCCAGCGCGCTGGGAGCGGCGGTGCCGGCGAGCGCCCAGACGGCGGCCACCCCGTCCGCTGCCTCTGGTGCCTCCGTGGCACGGTACGCCGGGTCGGTCAAGGAGGCCGCGAACAACAAGGCGTTCTCCGAGGCCGTGCTCAAGTCCATCGCCGAGAAGCGCGCCGCCCAGCCGAACGCGCAGGCAGTGACTGTCTACTACAACGCCTCCCAGGCACCGAGCTTCCGTTCGCAGATATCGAGCGCGGCCTCCATCTGGAACAGCTCCGTGTCCAACGTCAAGCTCCAGGAGACGTCGGGCGGTGCCGACTTCTCCTACCGCGAGGGCAACGACCCGCGGGGTTCCCACGCCTACACCAGCAGCCTCGGCAAGGGCTACATCTTCCTCGACTACGCCCAGAACCAGCAGCACGACTCGGTCCGCATCGCCACCCACGAGACCGGGCACGTGCTGGGCCTGCCGGACAACTACAGCGGGCCGTGCAGTGAGCTGATGTCAGGCGCCGGCGGCGGCTCGTCCTGCACCAACCTCTACCCGAACGTCACCGAGCGCTCGCGTGTCGACCAGTTGTGGGCCACCGGACTCGCGCAGGCCCCGGTCACGGTGGACCGGCCCGCTGACTCCCTGAGCGCTGCACCGCCGGTACGGACTGTGGCGCCGAGCCACGGTCCATGGCATCCGCTCCACAGCACGTCCCGGAGTTGATTGCGTTCCCAGGCGGGAGGCGGCTCGCTGTCGAGGACTGCTTCAGTCGCATGCTCAAGACGGTCGTCTGAGCACTCTTGCAGGCCGGCCGACAGGTGCTGGTGCTTTGTGTGAAGTTGTCCCGGTTCGATGGGCTGCCTTTCGCTTCGGGGCACTGAGTCCCGCAAGGAGGAGTTCATCGGGCCGAGGACGCGTCCGGCCTACCCGCCGGAGTTCCGTCGCCAGACGGTCGAGCTGGTTCGGGTAGGCCGGTCGCCGGAGGCGCCGGCGAAGGAGTTCGAGCCGTCCGCCCAGACCATCCCCACCCGGGCCGACCAGGGCCGGGTGGGCACCGGGGAACGCCCCGGCCTGACCCGCGACGAGAAGGAAGAACTCGCCCAGCCGCGCCGCGAGGTCAAGCAGCTGCGCGAGGAGAAGGAGATCCTCCGTACGGCCACGGTTTTCTTCGTCCGGGAGACCAGCCGGTGATCTGCCACCGGCTGATCGACGAGGACACGGCACACCACGACGTCTCCCTCACGGCCCGGCGGCCGGATGTGTCATGACAGGGCTACCACGCCTGGAAGAACCACGCCCCTCCCGTCGGCAGCGCGAGGCCGCCGAGCTCACGGAGAAGATCCGCGGGCACCACGAGCGCTCCCATCGGACCTACAGGGCCCCGCGCCTCCCCGCGGACCTGCGCGAGAGCGACGGCCTGTCCGCTGTCCCGGATGGAGGGCGGCGACACCGTGCCGACGCTCCCGCTGCTGCAACGCCTGGCCAAGGCCCTGGACGGCACCTTGAACCTGGCCATCGACGAGGGCGACTCCCGCGTCACCTTCACCCCCCACGCCGCCTGAAACCGAACCGCCAAAAAGCCCCGGACCATGATCGGTCCGGGGCCTTTTGGCTGGTGCCCCCGGCAGGATTCGAACCTGCGACACCCGCTTCACCGTGGACCAGGTCGCCGAACGCCTCGGTACGGGTGCCCGCTTCGCGCGGCGGCTCATCGAGGAGAGGCGCATCCGGTACGTGAAGGTCGGCCGACACGTCCGCATCCCCGAGAGCGCCGTACGCGACTACCTCGCCGCCCACACCGTGGAACCGGTGAGGCTCCGCCGCGCCGGACTGCGGAGGGCTGCCTGATGGCCAACAAGAAGGGAAGACGTCGGCGCTTCGGTGCGGTGCGGCAGTACCGGTCTGGACGGTGGACGGCTTCATACCTCGGGCCCGACGGTGAGCGCATCCGTGCGGACGAGACCTTCGCGACCAAGAAGGACGCCGAGATCTGGCTGTCCCAGGTCGAGGCGGACCTCAGCTGCGGGGACTGGCGCGCCCCTGATGCCGGGGCCGTCAACTTCCGCGTCTACGCCGAGAAGTGGGTCGAGGAGCGGGAGTTGGCTGTTCGGACCGAGGATCTGTACCGGCACCTGCTCCGCCTGCACATCCTCCCGGCGTTCGGCGGGCTCGACCTGGACGAGATCACGGCTCCGCGCGTGCGTGAGTGGCGCGCCGAACGGCTCCGCGCCACCAAGGCCAAGACCACCGTTGCCAAGGCGTACCGCCTCCTCAGGGGCATTCTCGAGACGGCCGTCGACGACGACCTGATCACGCGCAACCCGTGCCGGATCAAGGGGGCGGGCAAGGAGTCGGCGGCGGAACGGCGCATCGCCACCGTCGCCCAGGTCGACGCGCTCGCCGACGCGATCGGTATCCGCTGGCGGCTCATGGTCTACCTCGGCGCCTACGGTCCGATGCGGCCGGAGGAGCTGGCCGGCCTCCGCCGTCGGGACGTCGACGTCGACAACCTCGTGATCCGCGTGCGGGTCGCCGAGCCGGAGCGAACCAACGGCAAGCGGGCACCCGGGCCGACCAAGTCCGACGCGGGCGCTCGCGTGGTCGTCCTCCCGGTCTTCCTCCGGAAGGAGGTGAAGCGGCACCTCGACTGGTTCGCCGAGAAGGGCCCGGACGGGTTGGTCTTCGTGGGGGAGAAGGGCGCGGCCTTCCGGCGTACGATCTTCGGGCGGAAGTGGCGGCGGGCTCGCGAGGTCGCCGGTCTCCCGGACGGCTTCCGCTTCTACGACCTTCGTCACACCGGACACACCCTGTCGACCCGCTCAGGTGCCACCCTCCGGGACACGATGGTGCGGGCCGGCCAGTCCTCCGAGAAAGCGGCGCTGATCTACCAGCACTCCGACGAAGAGCGGCAACGGGAGGTCGCCGCCGGGCTGGACGACCTCGTGCGGGTCGAACGTGCGAAGCACCACAACGACGACCGTGCGCACCACAAGGAGGAGCCGTCGGCGAGCTAATGGTGCGGTTGTGGTGCGGCACCCGCTCACCGGTCTAGACAGCAAAGAACCCCCGGGTCTCTGACCTGGGGGTTTCACTTGGAGCGGGTGACGAGAAT
The DNA here is from genome assembly GCF_042656345.1 of Streptomyces incanus. NCBI lineage: Bacteria > Bacillati > Actinomycetota > Actinomycetes > Kitasatosporales > Streptomycetaceae > Streptomyces > Streptomyces incanus. The sequence continues at coordinate 26,562 of NZ_JBHSPC010000008.1, read as the reverse complement.
CGAACTCGCGCTCTCAGCTTGGGAAGCTGATGTTCTACCATTAAACTACACCCGCGTGTGATCCAGGCCACCAGAGCGGACCAGTGGCCGGATGCTCGGTCACTCTACCCCATGGCAGGTCCCCGGTGTTTCAGGCCCCGGGGGCCTGATGGCGTTCAAGGTGCGGAAGTGGGTACGGGGGGCCGGAGTTGGGGCGTACGGTGTGGTGTGGTGAGGGGCCGGGCGGGGTCGGAGTGCCGCCTGGAGGGTCGTCTCTTTGATCCCGTAATGTGCCTTTTGGCGTCAGGGCAGGAAGCCAGACGCGGCTCTTGGGGAAGGGACTCTTGGACTTGATGGAGCGCACCGTCGTCCGCTGTGCCGATGGGCACGTGTTTACCGCCGCCTCGTTCCCGATGCAGCAGGCCGAGCGACTCGGCCCCGGCCGACTCTTGCGGTGTCCGCGCTGTGCGCGGCTTCGCAGCGTCGTGCCGGTCGCTTACCAGAAGCGGTAGCGAGGGCACGGGGGACCGGCAGGGGCAACAGGGCGTGGGCGCGTGGGACGGCGATTGTGGCCGGTCCGCGCGCCTTGCGTATCCTCGGGGCGTGCTTCTCTCAGACAGGGACATCCGGGCCGAGATCGATGCCGGGCGGGTACGGGTCGATCCCTACGACGAATCCATGGTGCAGCCGTCCAGTGTCGACGTGCGCCTCGACCGCTACTTCCGGGTGTTCGAGAACCACCGGTACCCACACATCGACCCGTCCGTCGAGCAGGCGGAGCTGACCCGGCTCGTGGAGCCGGAGGGGGACGAACCGTTCATCCTGCATCCGGGCGAGTTCGTCCTGGCCAGTACGTACGAGGTCATCTCGTTGCCCGACGATCTCGCGTCGCGGTTGGAGGGGAAGAGTTCGCTGGGGCGGCTCGGGCTGGTCACGCACTCGACCGCCGGGTTCATCGACCCCGGGTTCTCCGGGCACGTGACCCTGGAGCTGTCGAACCTCGCCACCCTGCCGATCAAGCTCTGGCCCGGCATGAAGATCGGCCAGCTGTGCCTGTTCCGGCTCAGCTCGCCGTCCGAGGCCCCGTACGGCAGTGAGCGGTACGGCTCCCGGTACCAGGGACAGCGCGGGCCCACGGCCTCCCGGTCCTACCTGAACTTCCACCGGACGCAGGTGTGAGTGACGTGAGCGGCGCGAGTGGCGCGAGCGACCTGCGGGAGAACCTGTCCTACGAACAGTTCGGTGTGGCCGTCCGTGAGCTTGCACAGGCCATCGTGGACGACGGGTACCGGCCGGACATCGTGCTGAGCATCGCGCGTGGCGGTGTCTTCGTCGCCGGCGGGCTCGCCTACGCCCTCGACTGCAAGAACCTCCACCTGGTGAACGTCGAGTTCTACACCGGAGTGGGCACCACCTTCGAGATGCCGGTCATGCTCGCCCCCGTGCCCAACGTCATCGACTTCACCGACAAGAAGGTGCTGATCGCCGACGACGTCGCCGACACCGGCAAGACGCTCAAGCTCGTCCGCGACTTCTGCCTCGACGCCGTCGCCGAGGTGCGCAGCGCCGTCGTCTACGAGAAGACGCAGTCGTTGGTGAAGTGCGAGTACGTCTGGAAGCGGACCGACGACTGGATCAACTTCCCGTGGAGTGTGCTGCCTCCGGTGCGCAAGGCGGGCGAGCCGGTCGCGCCTTCGAAAGAGGCGCTGTAGACCGGCTCGCCCACCTGCCTGCCTGCGCCGGGGCCGTACGGGCGGCGACCGGTCAGGGGTGCGTCGCGGCGACCTTGACGCCGAAACCGATCAGAACGACGCCGGTCACGCGGTCCATGGCCCGCCGCACCACGGGCCGCTCGAAGAGCGCGCGGGCCTTCGCCAGCACCATCACGTAGCCACCGAGCCAGATGAGGGTGAGCGCGGTGTGCAGGAGGACGAGGACGGCCATTCCCGCGTGGGGTGACATGCCGGTGGGCGCGAGCGTCGGCAGCAGACCGGTGTAGAAGACGGCGACCTTCGGATTGAAGACGTTGCTGACCAGACCGGTCCGCCACGGGTTCCCCTTCGGCGCGGGGTCGGCGGTAGCCGACGGCGTACCCGTACGGGCCCGCCGACCGGCCAGCAGCGACTGTGCGCCGAGGAAGATCAGGTAGGCGGCTCCGGCCAGTTTGACGACCGTGTAGGCCGTGGCGGACGCGGCCAGCACGGCCGCCAGTCCCGCCACGGTGAGGACGCCCCAGGTGAGCAGCCCTGCGGTGATACCGCCGACCGTCCGCAGTCCGTCCCGCCAGCCGCAGGCCATGGCTCGCTTCGTCACGACAGCCATGTCCGGGCCGGGAACCATGGTCAGGACAGCGAGCACACCCGCTGCGGCGAGAAGCTGTACGAGCATGGGCGCATCATCCCACGCGACCGATCGGCCCTCCCCGAATACGCCATGTGCCCGGGCTGGTCGAAGAAGGGGGCTCCCGGATCGGGAACCCCCTTCACATGTTCCGTCCCGTGGCTCAGAACGTGCCCAGCTTCACGATCGACAGCAGGGCGATCAGCTGGATCGCGGACGCGCCCAGGGCCTTCGGCCAGGGCAGGTCGTGGGAGCGGCTGACCATCAGGGTGAGCAGCGCGCCGGCCGCGATCCAGGTGGCCCAGCCGAGGAGCTGGACGAACGTGGCGTCGCCGCTCGCGAACATCGCGAAGACCAGCCGGGGTGCGTCAGTGATGGACGTGATCAGCATGGACAGGCCGACCGTGGGCTGCCAGGCGCCGTTGCCGCCGAGCTGGCGGGCCAGGGTGTGGGTGACCACGCCCAGGACGAAGAAGCTGATCACCATCGCCACGGCCGTCGTCAGGACGATCGGGACGGCGTTGGCCAGGGTGGCGCCGATCGCCTCCTCGCGGGCGCCCTCGAAGCCGAAGACCGCGAGCAGGCCGTAGAGGAGCGTGACGATGAGGGCGGGGACCCACATCGTGTAGTCGCGCATCCTCAGGAACGTCTGGTCGGGGGCGGTGACGATGCCCTTCAGCAGGGCCTTCCAGCGCAGGGGCGGGCCGACGGGTCCCGGGGCAGCCGCGCCGTCGTGGTACGTACCGCCCTGCTGGTAGGGGTCCTCGCTGACCGAGAAGGCCTGGGTGTGGCCCGGGTTGTTGGCGGCGTACGGGTCGTACCCCGCCTGCGGGCCGCCCGGGTGCGGGCCGCCGTCGCCGAAGTACTCCGGCTCGCCGTGGCCGCCGCCGTGACCGTGCTGACCGCCGTAGCCGCCACCGGGGCGACCGGGGCCGCGGTTCACTTGCGGCCACGGGCTGCCGCCGCCGTTGCCACCCCCGCCGTTGCCGCCCCCGCCGTACGGCGGCTGCTGTGGGTACGGCTGCGGTGCCTGCGGGGAGCCGTACGACGGTCCCTGCGGCGTCTGCTGCCCGTACGGAGGGTGTTGCGGTTGCGCGTGAGGAGCGCCGTTGTTGTCCCGGCCGCGTCCGATCCTGAATCCAGCCACGTCATCGAACGTACCTGGTCCCGGGGAGCGGTGGGCCGGGCCCGGGGTCTCGGGGCCGCCTTTGCGGCCGAGCTGTGACATCCCCTAAGGGGCAGTCAGCTCCGCTCTCCGTCCTGGGTAGGGTTCGGTCCTACGCAGGACGGACCGGTCGTCGGCACGCTGCTCGTGTGGTCCTACGGGGGCATGACGAAGGGGCCGCCCTCCTGGACGGCCCCTTCGTGCCTTCGTGCCTTCGTGCCTTCGTGCCTTCGTGCCTTCGTGCCTTCGTGCCTTTGCGCTTACGTGCCTACTTCACCGGCTCCGGCTCCGGGGCGTTCTCCGCCTCCGACTCGCCCGCCGGGTCGAGCGGCGTCTTGACCGACTCCAGCAGCAGCTGGGCGACGTCGACGACCTGGATGGACTCCTTGGGCTTGACGCCCACGGCGGAGCCGCTTTCGGCCGCAGCCTTCTTGCCGTTGACCGAGTCGGTCAGCATGACCAGGCAGAACGGGCAGGCGGTGGAGACGATGTCGGGGTTCAGGGCGAGGGCCTCGTCGACGCGTTCGTCGTTGATGCGCTTGCCGATCCGCTCCTCCATCCACATCCGCGCACCGCCGGCGCCGCAGCAGAAGCCGCGCTCCTTGTGGCGGTGCATCTCCTCGTTGCGCAGGCCCGGGACGCTGGCGATGATCTCGCGCGGCGGCGTGTAGATCTTGTTGTGCCGGCCCAGGTAGCACGGGTCGTGGTAGGTGATGAGGCCCTCGACCGGGGTGACCGGGATCAGCTTGCCCTCGTCGATGAGGTGCTGGAGCAGCTGGGTGTGGTGGATGACCTCGTAGTCGCCGCCGAGCTGCGGGTACTCGTTGCCGAGGGTGTTGAGGCAGTGCGGGCAGGTGGCGACGATCTTCTTCGCCGCCTTGGGCTTCTTCGACTCCTCGGTGACGTTGCCCTCGTCGTCCGTCTCCTCGCCGAAGGCCGTGTTCAGCGACATGACGTTCTCCATGCCGAGCTCCTGGAACAGGGGCTCGTTGCCCAGGCGGCGGGCGGAGTCGCCGGTGCACTTCTCGTCGCCGCCCATGATCGCGAACTTGACGCCCGCGATGTGCAGCAGTTCGGCGAAGGCCTTGGTGGTCTTCTTGGCGCGGTCCTCGAGGGCGCCGGCGCAGCCGACCCAGTACAGGTACTCGACCTCGGACAGGTCCTCGATGTCCTGGCCGACGACCGGGATCTCGAAGTCGACCTCCTTGGTCCACTGAAGGCGCTGCTTCTTGGCCAGCCCCCAGGGGTTGCCCTTCTTCTCCAGGTTCTTGAGCATCGTGCCCGCCTCGGACGGGAAGGAGCTCTCGATCATCACCTGGTAGCGGCGCATGTCGACGATGTGGTCGATGTGCTCGATGTCGACCGGGCACTGCTCGACGCAGGCGCCGCAGGTGGTGCAGGACCACAGGACGTCCGGGTCGATGACGCCGCCCTCTTCGAGGGTGTCGATCAGCGGGCGCTCGGCCTCGGCCAGCGCGGCGGCGGGCACGTCCTTCAGGGCCTCGGCCGAAGCCTTCTCCTCGCCCTCCGTCGTCTTGCCGCCGCCGGCCAGCAGGTAGGGGGCCTTGGCGTGCGCGTGGTCGCGCAGCGACATGATCAGCAGCTTGGGGGAGAGCGGCTTGCCGGTGTTCCAGGCGGGGCACTGCGACTGGCAGCGCCCGCACTCGGTGCAGGTGGAGAAGTCGAGCAGGCCCTTCCAGGAGAACTGCTCGACCTGGGAGACGCCGAAGACGTCGTCGTCACCGGGGTCGGTGAAGTCGATCGGCTTGCCGCCCGAGGTCATCGGCTGCAGGGCGCCCAGGGCGGTGTCGCCGTCGGCCTCGCGCTTGAACCAGATGTTCGGGAAGGCGAGGAAGCGGTGCCAGGCCACACCCATGTTGGTGTTGAGCGACACCGTGATCATCCAGATCATGGTGGTGCTCAGCTTGATCATCGCGAAGAGGTAGACCAGGGTCTGCAGCGTCGCGACGGACAGGCCCTTGAAGGCCAGGACCAGCGGGTACGACGCGAAGTACGCGGCCTCGTAGCCGTCCACGTGGTGCAGCGCGCCCTCGAGGCCGCGCAGTACGTAGATGGCGAGGCCGATGATGAGGATGACGTACTCGACGAAGTAGGCCTGGCCCATCTTCGAGCCCGTGAACCGCGACTTGCGGCCGGGCCGCGAGGGCAGGCTCAGCAGGCGGATGACCATCAGCGTCAGGATGCCGAGGGTCGTCATCGAGCCGATGAACTCGATGTACATCTCGTACGGAAGGAAGCCGCCGAGCACCGGAAGCGTCCAGTCGGCCCGGAACAGCTGGCCGTAGGCGGTGACGATGGTCGGCGGCAGCGTCAGGAAGCCGACGGCCACGAACCAGTGGGCGATGCCGACGACACCCCACCTGTTCATGCGCGTGTGACCGAGGAACTCCCGCACCAGGGTCACGCTGCGCTGGTAGGGATTGTCGGTCCGGGCACCGGCCGGGACCGGCTGGCCCAGCTTGAAGTACCGGACGAACTGGCCGATCGCGCGTGCGAGCAGGGCAACGCCGACCACGGTCAGGACCAGCGACACGATGATCGCGGCGAGTTGCATGGGGGCTCCTCGGGCCTGCGAGGGTTTGGTCGGGGGCTCCTGCCACGGAATTCCCGACATTACTAATCAGTAACTTATGCAGTCCGTTTGAGACTACCCCTAACCCCAGCCGCACTGTAGCCGGGCGCGGGGTGATCTGAGTCGCTGAGGCTTGCCTTGGGAGGCACCCCGGGCGCGGCCGCGTGACGATCGTCAAAACGGGGCATACGCCACTAACTTATATCTGTGACGCACACTTGTATCCGTATACCGCTGTCCTGACACCACTGCCCTGGCGGCCCGCGGGTACCTGCGCGCGGCGCCTCGGCGGTCTTCGCGCGAGGCTTCCGCGCGCCGTCGTCGCCCCCGCCGCCCCCCGCCGCGTGGTCGCCGATGCCGTCACCGGCGTGACCGCCGAGGCGGTCGCGACGTCGCCGCCGATGCCGCCGGGGACCCGCCTCCGGCGGGTGACTCCCGCCTCGTCCCCGCGCGGAGCCGCAGGTCAGCGCCTGGTTGCGCGTAAGGAGCGGATAAGAGTTGAGTCCGGCCGACTCAGCTCTATTGACCCGGCGCCGGACGTCAGGCATGCTTGAGTCTGTTCCACTCAAGTCAGCTGGAGGAATCGAAATGGCACGTGCGGTCGGCATCGACCTGGGCACGACTAACTCCGTCGTCAGCGTTCTGGAGGGCGGCGAGCCCACCGTCATCACCAACGCCGAGGGCGCCAGGACCACGCCTTCCGTCGTCGCCTTCGCGAAGAACGGCGAGGTGCTGGTCGGTGAGGTGGCCAAGCGTCAGGCCGTGACCAACGTCGACAGGACCATCCGGTCGGTCAAGCGCCACATGGGCACCGACTGGAAGATCAACCTGGACGGCAAGGACTTCAACCCGCAGCAGATGAGCGCCTTCGTGCTCCAGAAGCTGAAGCGGGACGCCGAGGCGTACCTGGGCGAGAAGGTGACCGACGCGGTCATCACCGTCCCGGCGTACTTCAACGACGCGGAGCGCCAGGCGACCAAGGAGGCCGGCGAGATCGCCGGCCTGAACGTGCTGCGCATCGTCAACGAGCCGACGGCCGCCGCCCTGGCGTACGGCCTCGACAAGGACGAGCAGGTCATCCTGGTCTTCGACCTCGGCGGCGGTACGTTCGACGTCTCGCTGCTCGAGATCGGTGACGGCGTCGTCGAGGTGAAGGCCACCAACGGTGACAACAACCTCGGTGGTGACGACTGGGACCAGCGCGTCGTCGACTACCTGGTCAAGCAGTTCCAGTCCGGCCACGGCGTGGACCTCGGCAAGGACAAGATGGCGCTCCAGCGCCTCCGTGAGGCCGCCGAGAAGGCCAAGATCGAGCTGTCCTCGTCCACCGAGACCACGATCAACCTCCCCTACATCACCGCTTCCGCCGAGGGTCCCCTGCACCTCGACCAGAAGCTGACCCGCGCCCAGTTCCAGCAGCTGACCGCAGACCTGCTGGAGCGCTGCAAGACGCCGTTCAACAACGTCGTCAAGGACGCCGGCATCGCGCTGTCCGAGATCGACCACGTCGTTCTCGTCGGTGGCTCCACCCGCATGCCCGCCGTCGCCGAGCTCGTCAAGGAGATGACCGGCGGCAAGGAGGCCAACAAGGGTGTGAACCCGGACGAGGTCGTCTCGATCGGCGCCGCGCTCCAGGCCGGTGTGCTCAAGGGCGAGGTCAAGGACGTCCTGCTGCTCGACGTCACCCCGCTGTCCCTCGGTATCGAGACCAAGGGCGGCATCATGACCAAGCTGATCGAGCGCAACACCACGATCCCGACGAAGCGCTCCGAGATCTTCACGACGGCCGAGGACAACCAGCCGTCGGTGCAGATCCAGGTCTACCAGGGCGAGCGCGAGATCGCCGCGTACAACAAGAAGCTCGGCATGTTCGAGCTGACCGGTCTGCCGCCGGCGCCGCGTGGCGTCCCGCAGATCGAGGTCTCCTTCGACATCGACGCCAACGGCATCATGCACGTCACGGCGAAGGACCTCGGCACCGGCAAGGAGCAGAAGATGACCGTCACCGGCGGCTCCTCGCTCCCGAAGGACGAGGTCGACCGCATGCGTGAGGAGGCCGAGCGGTACGCGGAGGAGGACCACAAGCGCCGCGAGGCCGCCGAGTCCCGCAACCAGGGCGAGCAGCTCGTCTACCAGACCGAGAAGTTCCTCGCGGACAACGAGGACAAGGTCCCCGGCGAGATCAAGACCGAGGTCGAGGGCGCCGTCGCCGAGCTGAAGGAGAAGCTGAAGGGCGACGACAGCGCCGAGATCCGCACCGCCACGGAGAAGGTCGCGGCCGTCTCCCAGAAGCTGGGCCAGGCCATGTACGCCGACGCGCAGGCCTCCCAGGCCGCGGGCGGCGGGGCCGGAGCCGGTGCGGGTGCCGGTGACGCCAAGGCGGACGACGACGTGGTCGACGCCGAGATCGTGGACGACGAACGTAAGGACGGTGCGGCGTGACCGAGGAGACCCCGGGCTTCGACGAACAGTCGCAGCAGCCCGACGTCCCCTCAGGCGTTCCGGCCGACGACGCCGAGCCGAAGGCCGCCACCCCCTCCGCGGAGGAGGCGGCGGCCCCGGCCGGGGACTCGGGGCCCGATGCCGGGCTGGTGGCCCAGCTGGACCAGGTGCGTACGGCGCTCAGTGAGCGCACCGCGGACCTCCAGCGGCTCCAGGCCGAGTACCAGAACTACCGCCGCCGGGTCGAGCGCGACCGGATCGCGGTCAAGGAGGTCGCCGCGGTGAACCTCATGACCGAGCTCCTGCCCGTGCTCGACGACATCGGCCGCGCGCGGGAGCACGGCGAGCTGGTCGGCGGGTTCAAGTCCGTCGCCGAGTCGCTGGAGTCGACCGTGGCGAAGATGGGCCTGCAGTTGTTCGGCAAGGAGGGCGAGCCCTTCGACCCGACGATCCACGAGGCCCTGATGCACTCCTACGCCCCGGACGTCACCGAGACGACGTGCGTGGCGATCCTGCAGCCCGGGTACCGCATCGGCGAGCGCATCATCCGCCCCGCGCGGGTGGCGGTGGCCGAGCCGCAGCCGGGTGCCCAGCCGGGCAAGCAGGCCGAGGAGGGCACCGAGGCGGCGGCGGACGACAAGGAGACAGGTGGCCCTCAGGAGGGCTGACGCCTTCGCCGGCGTCCGCACGCCGGCGAAGGCGGGCAGGACGAGCAGGTCAGGAAAGGCCGGCAGGGCAGGAGAGGAGGGACGTCGGGGATGAGTACCAAGGACTTCATCGAGAAGGACTACTACAAGGTCCTCGGCGTCCCTCAGGACGCCACCGAGGCCGAGATCAAGAAGGCGTACCGGAAGCTCGCCCGCGAGTACCACCCGGACGCCAACAAGGGCAACGCCAAGGCGGAGGAGCGGTTCAAGGAGATCTCCGAGGCGAACGACGTCCTCGGCGACCCCAAGAAGCGCAAGGAGTACGACGAGGCCCGCTCGCTCTTCGGCAACGGCGGTTTCCGCGCGGGGCCGGGAGCGGGCGGTGCCGGATCGTTCAACTTCGACCTGGGTGACCTCTTCGGGGGCGGCCAGGGCGGTCAGGGCGGCGGTCAGGCCGGTGCCGGCGGCTTCGGCGGCGGGATCGGCGACGTCTTCGGCGGTCTGTTCAACCGCGGCGGCACGGGCACCACGCGTACCCAGCCCCGGCGCGGCCAGGACATCGAGTCCGAGGTCACCCTGAGCTTCACCGAGGCGATCGAGGGGGCGACGGTCCCGCTGAGGATGTCCTCCCAGCAGGCGTGCAAGGCCTGCTCGGGCACCGGCGACAAGAACGGCACACCGCGCGTGTGCCCGACCTGCGTCGGCACCGGACAGGTCGCCCGGGGCAGCGGCGGCGGCTTCTCGCTCACCGACCCGTGCCCCGACTGCAAGGGCCGCGGCCTGATCGCGGAGGACCCCTGCGACATCTGCAAGGGCAGCGGCCGGGCCAAGTCCTCGCGGACGATGCAGGTGCGCATCCCCGCGGGGGTCAGCGACGGCCAGCGGATCCGGCTGCGCGGCAAGGGCGCTCCGGGCGAGCGCGGCGGCCCGGCGGGTGACCTCTACGTGGTCGTGCACGTCGGCAGTCATCCGGTGTTCGGCCGCAAGGACGACAATCTCACCGTCACCGTCCCGGTCACCTACTCGGAGGCGGCGCTCGGCGGCGAGATCCGTGTCCCGACGCTCGGCGGTCCGCCGGTCACGCTGAAGCTGCCCCCGGGGACGCCCAACGGGCGGACCATGCGGGCACGCGGCAAGGGAGCGGTCCGCAAGGACGGCTCGCGCGGTGATCTGCTGGTCACCGTCGAGGTGAGTGTTCCCAAGGACCTGTCGGGGAAGGCTCGTGACGCACTGGAGGCGTATCGCGAGGCGACCGCGGATGAGGATCCGCGGGCGGAGCTGTTCCAGGCCGCGAAGGGAGCTTGAGGGCGATGGACGGTCGTCGACGCAATCCGTACGAACTGACGCAGGACACCCCGGTCTACGTCATTTCGGTGGCAGCCCAGCTCTCCGGGCTGCACCCGCAGACGCTGCGTCAGTACGACCGTCTGGGGCTCGTCTCGCCGGACCGCACCGCGGGCCGGGGCCGCCGCTACTCGGCCCGTGACATCGAGCTGCTCCGTCAGGTGCAGCAGTTGTCGCAGACCGAGGGCATCAACCTGGCCGGCATCAAGCGCATCATCGAACTGGAGAACCAGGTCGCCGCGCTCCAGGCCCGGGTGGCGGACCTGGAGGGTGCCCTGGACGGCGTGGCGGCGACCATGCGCCAGCGCGAGGCGGCGGTGCACGCGTCGTACCGCCGGGACCTGGTGCCGTACCAGGAGGTCCAGCAGACCAGCGCGTTGGTGGTGTGGCGACCCAAGCGCCAGCAGCAGCCCGACTGACGGCCGGCGCGGTGCACACGGCCCTCGCGGCCCTCGCTGCCCTCACGGCCCGCGCCTGAGCGCCGTCGGTCGGGGGCCGGACAGCCGCTGGCCGTCGACGGCATCCGGTGCCCGATATCCGGTGACCGGTGGCCGGATATCGACGACCGGCATCCGGCCACCGGCGGCCGGCGTGAAAGCGTCGGCGCGGTGCGGTGACGCTGTGACGAGAGTGGTCCCGTGTGACAGCCCCGGCCTGACGGGGACGTTCCGTTTGACGCGAAAGTGAAGTGCCCCGAAGGCCTGGAGGGTCCGTCGAACCTCCAGGCCTCGCCTGTGCGCGCACTGTTGACGGCTTGTCAGTCAAAGCCCCGTGCGCCCCCGCGTACGCCCCGCGCACGGCTGTGAGCAGCACGTGTGTGCGCATGTAGGTGATCTGTGCGAGTCTTTCGCCGAGCCCACACGACTTCAGCGCACGGTGCTGTGTTCATCTCGTTAAGTAGTTGGTCTTGACGCCAGTAGTCGCTGGAGCGTTGGCTTTTCAGTCACATGGGCCGCAATGTTGTGCCCACGTCCAAAACGCACTGAAGTGAGCCCTCGCATGCGTCGTATCGCCATATCGGTTGCCGTCACCTCGATGTCCGTCATGCTCGCCGGTTGCGGCGCACTCAACGCGACGGGGAGCAGCGACGGAGCGAGCCCCACCAAGGGGAACGATGTCACCATCGGGCTCCTGCTGCCGGAAACGGCCAACACCAGGTACGAGCATTTCGACTACCCCATCTTCAAGAAGAAGGTGGAGGAGCTCACCAGCCACAAGGGCAAGGTCGACTACGCCAACGCCGATGCGGACGCGGGCAAGCAGTCGAGCCAGATGCAGCAGATGATCAAGGACGAGGTCGACGTCATCGTGCTGGACGCGGTCGACGCGCACGCCATCGCCGAGGACGTGACGAAGGCCAAGGACGCGGGCATCCCCGTCATCGCCTACGACCGGCTGGCCGAGGGTCCGATCGACGCGTACATCTCCTTCGACAACGAGCTGGTCGGCGAGGTCCAGGGCCGCTCCCTGCTGGAGGCGCTCGGCGGTGACGGCGGGGTCACCAGCAAGATCGTCATGATGAACGGCTCGCCGACCGACCCGAACGCCAAGCAGTTCAAGGCTGGGGCGCTCTCGGAGCTCCAGGACGCGGTGACCATCGCCAAGACCTACGACACCAAGGACTGGAAGCCGGAGAACGCCGAGGCCAACATGGCCGAGGCGATCACCGCGATCGGCGTCGGCAACATCGCCGCGGTCTACTCCGCCAACGACGGCATGGCGAGCGGCGTCATCAAGGCGCTGAAGGCCGCCGGGGTGACCGAGATGCCCCCGATCACCGGCCAGGACGCCGAACTCGCCGCCGTGCAGCGGATCCTCCTGGGCGACCAGTTCATGAGCGTCTACAAGTCCTACCCGACCGAGGCGGACAACGCCGCGGAGATCGCGGTGGCGCGGATCCAGGGCAAGGCCATCCAGTTCGACGCGCTGACCGGCGACCGCGTCGACAGCCCCACCGACAAGGACATTCCGGCGAAGCTCGTGCCCGTGGTCGCCCTGACCAAGGAGAACATCGCGGACACGGTCGTCGCCGACGGGATCTACAAGCTCTCGGACATCTGCACGGCCGCCTACAAGGAGGCGTGCGACAAGGCCGGGCTGAAGTAACCTTCCCGCCCGGGCCGCCGGGCCGTGGAACGTCCTGCCGGGGAGCGCGGATCACCGCGCTCCCCGGCAGCGCTGTTTCCGCAGGCTCCCGCACCACCGGTCTGCGGCCGGTGGTGCGGGAGGGCCGTCGGTGTTCGGCCACCCCGCACCACCGGGAGCCCGCGGATCCCTCACCGGTCGGCACGTCTTCGTGGCGGGCCCGCCAGGGTGACGGTCCGGAGCAACCACTCGGCGGGGCCGTGCCGGAACCGCCGCGACCATGCTGTGCTGATCGCGAGTTGAAGGCCGTACACGGCGCACACGAGCACCATCAGTGCGGCAGTGCCCATGCGCCCGTAGAGAGAGAAACCGTACGCGGTCGCGAGGACGGTCAGGATCACGGACTGCGTCAGGTAGTTCGTCAGCGCCAGCCGGCCTGCTGGGGCGAGCCACTGCCGGATTCCGTCTCCCCGTGACGAGCGGAGCAGGAGCAGCAGCAGGCAGGCGTAGGCGCACGTCAGGGCGGGAGCCGTCAGTATGCCCACGCCAAGTCCCAGGTACTGCCATCGCTCACCGAGCGGCCCCAGCGAGGCGGAGGCGAAGAAGAACGCTCCCGGTCCCCCGATGAGCAGCCCGACGGTGGCGCACCGGATCAGCTGGGAACGGGATGTGCCGTCGCGCGCGAGCAGGGCCCGCTTGCCTGCGGCCAGCCCGAGAAGGAAGGCGGCAAGAACCCCCGGGGCCATGATGAGGACACCGAGGACGGCATCCGGGAATCGGTCCAGATTCGCCTGGAGGACCGTTCCCGCATCGCCGCGGTACGCGCTCACGGCTTCTGCGATCTTCCCTCGGTCGACGCCGCTCCCATGGGGGTCGAAGGCCGCGAGTGCGCCCAGACACGTCAGGACGACACCGAAGATCCCGTAGATCCAGGCGGCGGTCTTCACCGCGGTGGCCGGTGTGATCCGCCGGGCGCACAGGAGGACCAGTCCGAGGAGGCCGTAGGTCATGAGGATGTCGCCGTTGTACAACAGCACGGCGTGCACCAGGCCCAGCGACAGCAGGCCCAGTGACCGGCGCAGGAAACGTGGTGTGAAGTTCGCGTTCTCCCGGTCGGCCGAGGCCATCTGGAGCGTGAAGCTGTAGCCGAACAGGAACGAGAACAACAGGTAGAACTTGGTGGTGGCCAGTGCCGTCACCAGCCACATGGCGAAACTGTCCACAAAGGCCGCGCCGGGCTCGCGAACCCCTTCCGACGCATAGGGATCCATGATCTGCGTGCTGTTGACCATGAGGATGCCCAACAGCGCCAATCCCCGGAGTGCGTCGACGCCGGGCAGGCGCCGGGCGGACACCGAGGTGCTCGGGCTCATGAGGCCGCCCGCCGCCGGTAGCCCAGCCATCCACAGCACGCGAGAACGGTCGCGTAGAAGCAGAATGTGCTCAGACCTGTCAGGGGGGCCAGGTCACTGCCGATCAGCGCCCTGGTGAACCCGTCCGGTTGCTCCGCGCCGTTCATCGCCGCCCGGGCGGCTGCGAACGGGAGCCAGGACCGGACCTCGTCGGCACCTGTGACGGATGCGACGGCCAGGCCGAATATTCGCTCGAGGAGAAGCGGCCACAGGATGATGGAGAGAACCGCCACCAGTCGGCTTCGGACCAGCGAGGCCAGGCCTCCGGCCAGTATCGGCAGGAACGTCATGACGATCAGGTACCTCAGCAGAGGGCCAAAGGCCGCCGGCCAGTCGGGCTGTGGAAGCCCTCGCACGGTGAGGGCGGTCGAGCCTGCGGCGATGCCGAGGCCGAGGGCAACGGTGGAACCGGTCAGCGTGCCCAGCGCTCCCACGAGGAGTTTGGCCGCATACGACAGACCACGGCTGCCCACCGTCAACCAGGCCGTGCGCGCCGTCCGGTGCCTGAACTCCGAGGCGATCGGGCCAGTTCCGAATACGAACACCAAGAACCAAGCGCTGAGGGGGAGTTGCATGGCGATTGCGTTGAACTGCAGTGTGTCGACCAGCCGGGCGACCTCGACAAAGGGCTGCCCTCCCCTCTCCGACTCGGCTGCCTCCATCGGGAGCAGCACGCCGTTGAGCAGAGCCAGAACGGTCAGCGACCCCAGCACGGCCCAGGTTGAGCGCAGGCCCTTCAACCTCAGCCATTCGAAGTTCACAGCCCGTTTGAGCGCGGTCCCGGCCAGGGGGACGACCGGGACCGCGCGATCATGGGTGGCGGTATCCGCCTCGTTGGTCACCAGGGAACTCATCGGCTCTCGTATTCCTGATCGGCAACGGAAAGGTAGAACTCCTCCAACGAGGTCGCCCGCTCGTCCAGCCAGTGCAACGGCACCGAGTGTTCGGCCGCCAGGTCTCCGACCCGGAATCTCGACAGTCCTGTGATGCGGGCGGTACCGGGACCGGTGACGACGAGGGTCCCGCCCCGCTGCTCGACCAGGTGCGTCAACTTGTCCAGCGCGGGGCTCTCCACGCCGACTCGCCCGTGAGCGATTTTGGAGAGATCTGCCATGGACGTGTCGGCGACGACTCGGCCTCTCGCGAGGACGACGACATCGTCAGCCGACTGCTCCATCTCGGCCAGCTGATGGCTCGACACCAGAACGGCGCGACCGTCGTCGGCGAAGGCCCGGAGGAAGCCACGCAGCCAACGCACGGAGTGAGGGTCGAGTCCGTTGGTCGGCTCGTCGAGGATCAGGACGCGGGGATCGCCCAGGAGCGCCTGTGCGATCGCCACGCGCTGCCCCATGCCGAGGGAAAGACGCCCGAGGCGCAGCCCGGCGGCCTCCTGCATGCCGACCCGGCTCAGGCTCTCGTCCCCACGTTCAACCGGAACGCCGATGCCGGCGGCCACCATTCTCAAGTGCGTCCGCACCGAGTGCTCGGGGTGTCCGGCGACGCCGCCGAGAACTGCGCCGACCACCTCGGCCGGAGCGCGCCACTGCGCGAGGGAGCGCCCCATGAACAGCGTTTCACCCTCCCCCGGCAACAGGCCGAGCATCATCCGGATGGCCGTGGTCTTTCCCGCCCCGTTGGCCCCGAGGAATCCGGTCACCCGGTGCGGAGACAACTGCAGGGAAACATCGGAAAGTACTCGGCGGCCGCGGAAGTTTTTGGTCAGGCCCCGGGCGGTTGCCAAAGGTGACGGGGCTGCCGGATCAGCCATGGTTCAACCAGAAGAGACATCCGGACACGATGAGCAGGGTGAACGAAAACAGAGCGCCGATGCCGAGCTTTTCTCGCCGTGCCAGACACCAGAGACTCATGCCCACGGGCGGTATCCAGCCGCAGTAGTAGAGAACCCAGCCGACCGTTCTCGCGCTCTCGGTGTGAATGAAAGCAAACGAAATGAAAGAAGCGCAGACGAATAACGCTGCCATTCCCCACATGTTGTCCGCGACTGCCTGTCCGAGCGGCTTCTTCATACGTTCTTCCTCTCATGGAGCGGGGTTCCTCCCCGAGGCCGGGAGGAACCCCGCTTCGTTCGATCAGATGACCTGTTGGACCAGCCAGGCGATCAGCTCAGTGATGATGTAGTTCGGCGACGCCTTGATGGCCCACTTGAAAGGATTGAGGTTCGAAAGGCTGTTGACCCACCTGTCGAAGGCGGCCTTCCCCTTCTTCGCGGCCTCCACGGCTGCCTTGAACAGCGGCTTGCTCTTCTTGAGCAGCGTCTTGAGCGCGCCGAGCTTGCCCTGCGCGACCACCTCGCCCTCCGCACGGGCCGCGGCCTCGGAGCTGAGCTCGACCTCGGGGTACACCTCCACCGTGGCCGACGACGCTGCGGCACTGTGCGACGACGCGACAGTGGCAACGGTCCGATGAGCAGAAACGGCCGAGGCTGCGGGTGCAGCCACACCCAGAGCCACAGCGGCCACCACCGAAGCAGCGATCATGCGTGTCTTCTTGTGCATAGTCCCTCCCCTTAATTCCATGGGGGCGCCCCTGGTGGGGCGCCCGGCCGGCCTGTCCGGCCGACGGGAATCAAGGTGCCGTACGGGAGACTGCTCTGCCCATTGGACCTTGGGGTATAGCCCTTACGGGCACTTCTCCAAGAGGCATGACTTCGCTGTGCAGGTTGGAGAGCAAGGCTGCTTCGAGTCGCGTTTGAATGCCCAGTTTTCGCATCAGGCTTGTCAGATGTGCTTTCACGGTGCGTTCCGCTATGCCGAGCCGCCTGGCGATTACGCGATTGGATGGACCATCAGCGAGAAGTGCGAGGACCTGTCGCTCTCGGTCCGTCAGCTGATCGAAATCGAAATCCTGTGAGACGCGGAGACGGTTTGTCGCATCCTGGGTCGTCCCGGCGTCGCTCGGTGCGACGATGCTCTTCGTTCTGTTGTCCTCCTCGGGAGGAATCGCGAGACCTGCTTTGTCGATCGACTCGTTGGCGTCCCACCTGGTCACAGTGGTTTTCCCCTTCCCCGTGGTGCGTCGGTGCGGCGACTGTCACCGTGGTCGCGGCAGCGTCAGGCGCCCGACGGAATCCCTGAGCGATCATCGACAATCGCATCAATGCGTGCCCGGATGCCACCCTCATCTTGTTGCAATGAGGCATGCAGAGGGGATTGATATACGGTGATTAAAGTGATGAAAAGGGGCGGATGTGCGGCCGAGCCGTGTTGCGGAGCAGGGTGTGTCCGCGCATAGTTGCGCATCGGAAAGTGGCTGAACCGGGGGTGGGACGGGCGATGGCCGGGCGCGGGACGGACGAGCATCCGCATGGTGCTGACCGGCTGTGCGACATCGGGGATCGCGTGTACTCCCGGGCCGTACGGCGCGGGCGGGTGCCGCGCCGGGACGCGGAGCCGGTGCCCTGTCTGCTGGACCTGGCCCTGCTGCACCCGGATCCCGACGACATGGACTGGCTGGTGCCGACCGCCCCGCAGGAGGTCATGACCCGGCTGCTGCGCGGGATGTACGACGAGGTCAGCGCGAGCCAGCGCCGGGTCGGTTCGGCCGTCGAGGCCTTCGAGTGGTACGCCGGCCTCGGCCGCCAGGGGCCCGCCTCCCCCTCGGCCACGGAGGGCCCGGCGATCCGGGTGCTGGACGGCGTGGCCCGTATCCAGGCCGCGATGGACGAGGCGACGCAGGCGTGCACCACGGAGGTGCTGACGGTCCAGCCCGGCGGCATCCGGCGCGAGGCGGAGCTGTCGGAGGGCCTGCACCGGGCGACGGCGCTGCGCGGACGCGGGGTGCGGATGCGGGACCTCTACACGCATGTGGCCCGGCACGGCCAGGGACTGCACACGTACCTGGAGCTGATGGGCGACGCGGTGGAGGCACGCACCCTGGACGAGGTGACCGAGCGGCTGATCCTCTTCGACCGCACGGTCGCCTTCATCCCCGCCAACGCCGAGCGCTCGATGGCCCTGGAGCTGCGGCACCCGGCGCTGGTGGAGTATCTGGGCACGGTCTTCGAGCGGCTGTGGCGGCTCGCCCTCCCCCTGGCCGCCCCGCTCCCCGACACCGGCATCGAGGGCATCTCGCACCGGGAGCGGTCCATCGCGGCGCTGCTCGCGGAGGGCCACCAGGATGCGGTGATCGCGGAGCGCCTCGGCATCAGTGTGCGCACCTGCCGGGCCCACATCGCCCGCCTGTCGGAGACGCTGGGCGCGGCCAGCCGTACCCAACTGGGCGTCAAAATGGCCCAGGCCGGCCTGGACGGCCCGCCGCGATCGGCGGCGGCCTCCGTCACGGTTCCTGATCGAGGATCCCGGACTGCCCGATGAGGTAACCGAGCTGAGCCCGGCTCCCGCTGCCCAGGGTCGTGGCGAGCTTGGCGATGTGCACGCGAGCGGTGCGGACGTTCATGCCGAGACGGTCGGCCATGACGGCGTCGGTGTGCCCTTCGACGAGGAGGCGGGCGAGGGCGCGTTGGCGGGGCGTGACGCCGTCCAGCGTGGGCTGCCGGACCGCCTGGGGGTACATCGGCGTGGCGAGCCGCCAGAACCGGTCGAAGGCGGTGGCCAGGTAGTTGACGATCGTCGGGTGCCGGATCTCCAGCGCGACGCGGCCGTCACTGTCGGAGGGGACGAAGGCGACGGTCCGGTCGACGATGATGAGACGGTCGGTCACTTCGTCGAGAGTGCGGGCCTCCGCGTCACCCCTCAACTGCTCGTATCGCGCGATGACCATCAACACGTGGCGCTGGCTGTGCGGGTACAGGGTGCGGATACGGCCACCGCGATCGAGGAAGGCCTGGTCGCGTTCCAGGGCGAGGGCCTGAGCCGCCACTCCGCGCTCGGAGCTGTAGTGGTTCCTGTGCGGCTGGACGCACAGGAGTTCACCGGTCCCTTCCGACAGGGCTTCGAAGAGCGCCCTGTTGATCCGCTCCGAGCCGCTGAGAACCCGGATCGCCGGGGTGTCCGTCCCCGTCGCGAGGGGCCCGCCGATTCGCATGAGCGGCTGGAATGTCTCGGCCAACCGCTCCTCGCGCCGCCGTTCGTCCGCGATCCGCGCCTCGCAGGCCCGCAGCATCCGGTGAAGGGCGACGGTCGGTTCGGTGGGCTCCAGGCGGTTCGGGTCCTCGACGGCCGGATGGAGCAGCCCGAAATCGACCAGGCAGGGAGCCGTGCGAGTCTCCTGCGCACGGACGTGCCCCTCGTGCAGGGAACGGGCGTACAACTCCGTCCCCGCCCCGCACAGTTCCTCCGCTCCGTGGTCGTGCGTCTTGGCCGTCACGTGTGGCTCGCTCATCCCCGGTTCTCAGTTCTCCCGTTCGAGGATCCCCGACTGGGCGATAAGGTAGCCCAGTTGGGCGCGGCTGCCACTGCCGAGGGCGGAGGCCAGCTTGGCTATGTGGGCGCGGCAGGTGCGGACGTTCATGCCCAGGCGCCGGGCGATGGCCTCGTCGACGTGGCCCTCCACGAGGAGCTTGGCGATGGAGTGCTGGATGTCCGTGAGGCCGTCCGAGGCCGGTTCGTACGGGGCACCCATGCTCAGGGGGACCGCACGGGTCCACATGAACTCGAAGACCTTGATCAGGTAGCGGACGAGGCCGGGGTGGCGCAGTTCCAAGGCGACCTGACGGTCGTCACGGGTGGGGATGAAGGCCACGGTCTCGTCGCAGATGATGAGCCGCTCCACGAGCTCGTCGATGGTGCGGTACTCCACCCTGCTGGTGTCGAACCGTGCCACGTACGCCAGCGTCTCGGGGCTGTGGCGGGCGGTGTGCTGGTAGAGGGTCCGGATGCGCACCCCCCGCTCGGTCAGCTGCTGGTCGCGCTCCAGCCCTTGGGCGAGGGTGTGTTCCAGCCGACGGCCGCCCGGCTGGACGGTGAGCATCTCGGACCGGCACTGCGCGGTGGCCAGATCGAGGGCGGCGTTGATCCGGCCGAAGCCCTCCAGCACCGTGATCGAGTGGGTGGTCATCGTCGTCTGGGCGCTGAGGGCCATGAACGGCTCGAAGGCGTCGGCCAGTTCGATCGACATCCGCCTGCGCTCGGTGATCTCCCGTTCCAGCGGGTTGAGCCGGTGGGCCAGGGCCACCGCCGGGGAGAGGGGGCGCAGCCAGGTGGGGTCGTCCGGATCGGGGTGCAGCAGGGCGAGCTCCATCAGGCAGGGAGCGGGCTCCACGTCCGTGCGGGTGATGCGGCCCGCGCGCAGGGCGTCGGCATAGAGACGGCTGCCGGCCTCGCACAGTTCGGTGACCGCATGGGGATGTGCCTCATTGGTCCGATTCATTGTCAAATCTCCACCCCACAGGGTCCTGAACATGCAGGAACATGATGCACCGATTGTGTGGCCACGACGTGTCCGAATGAGCCATCGTCGTACGTGACGGGGGAAAAGGGTGATCTTCGAGTGAGGACGAAGCCGACTATGCGCAAGAGAACGCTTCACTCGGTGCTTGTCGCCGCGTTTTCCGCCGTCGTGGCCTTCGGGGCACTGAGCGGCCTGGCCGGCACGGAGGGTGACGTCCGGGCGGACAGCAGCTGGGGACCGGTGGTGGGCGCCAAGTCCGTGAACGGGGACAGTAGCTGGGGTGTGGCCGCTCCCGTGGTCACGAACGACAGCAGTTGGGGCTGAGTGATGACCGCGCCTCCCGACGACCGATCCTTCCGCCGTGAGATGGCCACCGCCTACCGGTCCGGGTGGCACTTCATCGACCTGGTCACCGCTCTCCCCCACAGCGGTGACTCCCTGATGGTGACCGTGTTCGGTGAACCGGTCGTCGTCACGCGCGAGGAGGACCAGGACGTACGGGCGTACCGGTGCCTGCGAAGGCCCCGTGGGGCGCCGCAACCCGTGCGGTGCGCCATCCGGTACGGAATGATCTTTGTGAACCTGGATCAACGGGACCATGAGCAGGTGGAGTCCGACTCTCCCGCTCCCCGGACCATCTCGGCCACCCCCCGCAGTGCCTGACGCGATTCCCCCGTCGTAAAAGATCGCGCAGGCGCTTCCCCCGGCAGTGGCGTCACCGTGACCTGAACACGGTGACGCCACTGCATTTTTCGGGGACATTTCCGGGTATGGCCAGGATCGGGTGATGGCCGGAACCGGTCGTCGGACGCTACGGATCTTCACCGCTGCCTCACCGCCGGATCACCCCTGCCTCCTCGCGCGTGTGAGCGTGATGGCCATGACCTCCCGCGCCGGATCCGGTACCGGCGGCGCCCGCCCGTGGCGCCCCGGCCGCACCTTCGCCGTGCGCCCCGGCCGGCCCGCGCGGCGCGCCGCTCCTCAGTGTCACCCACGACCGGCGTCGTCGTTCCCGGCGTGCGCGCCCGCCGCGTGCCTTTCGTGTCCGCACCGCGCTCTCACCCCCGGCACCGCCCCTTCGCGTCCGCCTCGTGCCGTGACGCTCGCCGTGCTCCGTTTTCGTCGTGTGCGTGCCGGTGGCCGATGTGCGCGGCCGGTGGCCGCGCCGGAAGCTGGAATGCCCGGGAACCCGGGAGTGCGGGAGCCCGGGAACTCGACCGCTCCGGCCCTCCCGTCCTCACCTTGAGTGGAATAGACTCAAGTTTGTGTACGCTGGCCGAGTCAGCCAAGCCGAGTCAGCCCTGAAGGCCGCTGAACGGTGATCGCAAGGAGGAGAGCGCGAACGTGGACGCCGAGCTGACCAACCGGAGCCGGGACGCGATCAACGCAGCCGGCAATCGGGCCCTGACCGGGGGACACCCCGACCTCACCCCCGCCCATCTGCTGCTCGCCCTGCTCGAAGGGCAGGACAACGAGAACATCACCGACCTGCTCGCCGCGGTCGAAGCCGACCAGGCGGCCGTACGCGCGGGGGCCGAGCGCGTCCTCGCCGGGCTGCCGAGCGTCACGGGGTCCACCGTCGCCCCGCCCCAGCCCAACCGTGAGCTGCTCGCCGTCATCGCGGACGCCGAGGCCCGCGCCCGTGACCTGGGCGACGAGTACCTCTCCACCGAGCACCTGCTCCTCGGCATCGCCGCGAAGGGCGGCGATGCCGGCGAGGTGCTGGCCGGGCAGGGCGCCACCGCGAAGAAGCTGCAGGACGCCTTCCAGCAGACGAGAGGAGCGCGCCGCGTGACGACGGCCGACCCCGAGGGCCAGTACAAGGCCCTGGAGAAGTTCGGGACCGACCTCACGGAAGCCGCCCGCGAGGGCAGGCTCGACCCGGTGATCGGCCGGGACCAGGAGATCCGGCGGGTCGTGCAGGTGCTGTCCCGCCGCACCAAGAACAACCCCGTGCTCATCGGCGAGCCCGGCGTCGGCAAGACCGCCGTCGTCGAGGGCCTCGCCCAGCGGATCGTCAAGGGGGACGTGCCCGAGTCGCTGAAGGACAAGCGGCTGGTCGCGCTCGACCTGGGGGCGATGGTCGCCGGGGCCAAGTACCGCGGCGAGTTCGAGGAGCGGCTGAAGACCGTCCTCGCCGAGATCAAGGACTCCGACGGGCAGATCATCACCTTCATCGACGAGCTGCACACGGTCGTCGGCGCCGGCGCGGGCGGCGACTCCGCCATGGACGCCGGCAACATGCTCAAGCCGATGCTCGCCCGCGGTGAGCTGCGCATGGTCGGCGCCACCACCCTCGACGAGTACCGCGAGCGGATCGAGAAGGACCCGGCGCTGGAGCGGCGCTTCCAGCAGGTCCTGGTCGCCGAGCCGTCGGTCGAGGACTCCATCGCCATCCTGCGCGGCCTGAAGGGCCGCTACGAGGCGCACCACAAGGTGCAGATCGCCGACAGCGCGCTGGTGGCGGCGGCGACCCTCTCGGACCGCTACATCACCTCCCGCTTCCTGCCCGACAAGGCCATCGACCTGGTCGACGAGGCGGCTTCCCGGCTCCGCATGGAGATCGACTCCTCGCCCGTCGAGATCGACGAACTCCAGCGCGCGGTGGACCGGTTGAAGATGGAGGAACTGGCGATCGGCAAGGAGACCGACGCCGCCTCCCTCGAGCGCCTGGAGAAGCTGCGCCGCGACCTCGCCGACAAGGAGGAGGAGCTGCGCGGCCTCAACGCCCGCTGGGAGAAGGAGAAGCAGTCCCTGAACCGGGTCGGCGAGCTGAAGGAGAAGCTCGACGACCTGCGCGGCCAGGCCGAACGCGCCCAGCGCGAGGGCGACTTCGACACCGCGTCCAAGCTGCTCTACGGCGAGATCCCCGGCCTGGAACGCGACCTGGAGGCCGCCTCCGAGGCCGAGGAGGAGGTCGCCAAGGACACCATGGTCAAGGAGGAGGTCGGCTCCGACGACATCGCGGACGTCGTCGCCTCCTGGACCGGCATCCCCGCCGGCCGCCTGCTGGAGGGCGAGACGCAGAAGCTGCTGCGCATGGAGGACGAGCTGGGCAAGCGGCTCATCGGCCAGAGTGAAGCCGTCCGGGCGGTGTCGGACGCCGTACGCCGCAGCCGTGCCGGAATCGCGGACCCGGACCGCCCCACCGGCTCCTTCCTCTTCCTCGGCCCCACCGGCGTCGGCAAGACCGAACTGGCCAAGGCGCTCGCCGACTTCCTCTTCGACGACGAGCGGGCGATGGTCCGCATCGACATGTCGGAGTACGGCGAGAAGCACAGCGTGGCCCGCCTGGTCGGCGCCCCGCCCGGCTACATCGGGTACGAGGAGGGCGGCCAGCTCACCGAGTCCGTGCGCCGCCGCCCGTACAGCGTGGTGCTGCTCGACGAGGTGGAGAAGGCGCACCCCGAGGTCTTCGACATCCTGCTCCAGGTCCTCGACGACGGCCGGCTCACCGACGGACAGGGCCGTACGGTCGACTTCCGCAACACGATCCTGGTGCTGACGTCCAACCTGGGCAGCCAGTTCCTGGTCGACCCGCTGACCACCGAGGAGCAGAAGAAGGAACAGGTCCTGGAGGTCGTACGGGCCTCCTTCAAGCCGGAGTTCGTCAACCGGCTCGACGACCTGGTCGTCTTCTCGGCGCTGACCAAGCCCGAGCTGGAGCGCATCGCCGCACTGCAGCTCGACCGGCTGGGCCGGCGCCTCGCCGAACGCCGGCTCACCCTGGACGTCACTCCCGAGGCGCTGGCCTGGCTGGCGGACGAGGGCATGGACCCGGCCTACGGCGCCCGCCCGCTGCGCCGCCTGGTGCAGACCGCCATCGGCGACCGGCTCGCCAAGGAGATCCTGTCCGGCGAGATCAAGGACGGCGACACGGTCCGCGTGGACCGCGCGGGCGAGGGCCTCCTGGTGGGCCCGGCCACGGGCAAGGCGCTGTAATACCCCCTAGGGGTACGGTCTCCATGGTCATCGGAATGTGATCATGGAGACCGGCGCGTGGGGATACCCCTCGGCCAGGCAGGTTGCCTGGCACGTGCCAAGAGAGAGAGGGTGGGACGTACGTCTGGTCCCATCCACGGCCGGACGCCAGACGACCGCAGGAGTGTCCCAGCATGTCCATCGACCCGTCCTCGATTCCCAGCTTCGGGGGCCAGCAGCCGGAGCCGCAGCCCCAGGGCCCCGCGGGCCCCGTCGTCCCGGATCAGGACCTCGTGAAGCAGCTCCTCGACCAGATGGAGCTCAAGTACGTCGTCGACGACGAGGGTGACCTCGCGGCGCCGTGGGAGCAGTTCCGTACCTACTTCATGTTCCGTGGGGAGGGTGACCAGCAGATCTTCTCCGTGCGGACCTTCTACGACCGGCCGCACGGGATCGAGGAGAAGCAGCAGCTCCTCGAGTCGATCGACGACTGGAACCGCCGCACCCTGTGGCCCAAGGTCTACACCCACACCCATGACGACGGCACCGTCCGTCTGATCGGTGAGGCCCAGATGCTGATCGGCACGGGCGTCAGCCTGGAGCACTTCGTCTCGTCGACGGTCAGCTGGGTGCGGGCCGCGATCGAGTTCGACAAGTGGCTCGTCGAGCAGCTCGGCCTGGAGCAGGAGATCAACGAGGCGGAGAAGCCCGAGGACGACGAGGAGTAGAAGCCCTCCGCTTCCCGCCGCGTACACGCGTACACATGAAGGAGCCCGGCCCGGAACCGACCCCAGAGGTCGTCCCGGAGTCGGGCTCCTTCGGCTTCTCCACAGGCCCGCCGCCCGAGCCTTCTCACGCGGGGCGGCAGAGGGCGTGGTCGACGAGATCGCGCAGCGCGTTCTCCTGGCGGTCCGCCGTGTCCGGATCTCCCGGCCGGCTGTGCGTGGAGACAATGATGCTGCGACGGCCGTCCGTCGTGGTGGCGGCCCGGACGAGATAACCGAAGCCGCTTCCTCCGTGGCCGAGGTAACCGCCGCCGCAGGACAAGGGCGTGAAGAACAGTCCCAGGCCGCTCCGGGTGCCCGCGGGGTGATCACTGTCCCGGGGCATCGGGACGGTGGTCCGCATGGCGGCGAGGGTGGCGGGTTCCAGCAGCCGTCCGCGATTCAGGGCGGTGAAGAAGTGGTTGAGGTCACGGGCCGTGCCGGTCATCGCTCCGTCGGCCCCGAGGTCGAAGGGACGGTAGGGGATCGTGGTGTCGACCATCGGACCGTCCGGGGCGAACTGTTGGTAGTTGGCCGCGTGTGGCTGAGGCAGGAAGGGCCGGGTGCCGGGGATGTCCGTGTGACGCAGCCCGAGAGGGCGCAGGACGCGGTCGCGGACCTCCTGCTCCCAGGAGCGGCCGGTGACCTTCTCGATGACCATCCCGGCGAGTACGTAGTTCGTGTTGGAGTACTCCCAGTCCGTTCCCGGCGGGAAGGCGGGCTCGTGGCGCATGGCCAGGGCGACCAGCTGCGCGGGCCGGTAGGCGTGCCACCGATGGGCGTAGTACGTTTCGGCGCTGTGGTCGGGGAACACGTCGGCCGTGTAGTCGTACAGTCCGCTGGTGTGCTGCAGCAGGTCGCGGAGCGTGATGGTACGGCCGTCGTTTCCGGCGCCGGTCACCACGCCGGGCAGCAATTGCTCCACCGTCCGGTCGAGCGTCAGCCGCTCCTCGTCCACCAGTTGCAGCACGACGGTCGCGACGAACGTCTTGGTGACACTGCCCAGACGCAGATGGCCGTCCTCGGGAACCGGGCGGCCACTGACCAGGTCGCCCACACCCGAGCGGGCGGTGACGGCCCCGCGAGGGGTCTCCAGGCGGACCGACACCCCCGTGACCCCGGCATCGCGCAGCGCGTCGGCGTCCTGCTGCACGGACCGCTCCACGGCGGAGGGACGGGGTGGGACGGAAGGACGGGGTGCGGCCGGCGAGGCCGCAGCGGAGGGGGAGACCGACACGGCCAGCGCCAGAACGGCGGCGGACAGCGACAAGCGACGAAGAGACATGGCCCGAGGCTAGGAACGACCCGCCCCACAACCCATCCGGCCCACCCCCCGCCGTCCCGGGTGCCACCGGGATGGACACGCGCCCGGGTGGCGTCTGCGGAGCCTGTCCCAGCTGGTCTCACAGCCGTACCGCCGGGCTCGATGACACGGCGCTGTCCGCCGTATCCTGACCCCACACGGGAAGGAGCCGTCCATGAGCGTCGACGCGATTATGCAGACCGAGTTCCCCGAGGGGTACACGGTCCTGTTCGGAGCTGACGGAAAGGTGATCATGAC
>NZ_JBHSPC010000007.1:110643-173633 GCF_042656345.1 Streptomyces incanus | reverse complement strand
GCGGCCAACCCGCCCCGACCCCAGAACCCCACCACAGGACCTAACAAAGCCCTACTAGGGAGTGTGCCGAGTTGGCTCTTGTATGACTGGCCGCGAGGCCCACACGACCGCATCGCAGTCCGAGCCGAGATCTGTCTCGTAGACCTGTCCGTAGGTGGGGCCGTACTGGTCGGGTGTCACACAGTCGAACACCATAGATGGCATCACTGCCACTTCATGCCCAGCGTGGGAGGTGTCGCCTACACCATGATCGTTTTGGATGTTTCGTGGCACTGCGGCAGTAAGGGCGCCCACTGCTTTCAGCCGACCCCGTTGACGCGGAGGGAGGGGAGCGGTGAGCGAGGAACGGCGGCGGGGAGGCGTCAGGTCCGGTCGGGCGCAGGCGGGGGCGGGGACGGGGGCAGGGCGACGGCTCGGAGAAAGTTCTGCGCGAAGACCTCGATGACCTCTTCTGTGGACGGCAGGTCCGCGCCAGGCAGGTGCGCGGCGGCGGGGCGCAGCAGGAGGTGGGAGAGGACGGGGCCCGTCATCTGCTGGATCAGCAGCAGCGGGGGGAGGTCCCGGATGCGTCCCGCGGTGATCTCCTCGGTCAGCCACTGCCCGACGCCGTCGAGCATGCGCGGGAAGAATCGTTGGTACACGGACTGGACCATCGGGTCCTCGGGGCGTGAGAGGGCGTCGGCGAGCATGGCGGGCAGGACCCGCGGCTCACGGCTGAAGGCGTCGGCCAGCAGGCGGTAGATCCTGCGGACCGTCTCCGGCAGGTCCTCGTGCGGGCCGGCGAGGACGGCTTCGACGTCCAGGATCGGGCCGTAGCGCTCATAGACCGCCTGCAGCAGTTCGTCCCGTCCGCCGAACGCCGCGTACAGGCTGTGCACGGAGCACCGGGCGTCGGCGGCCACGCGTTCCAGGGTGGCCGCGGTCAGGCCGTGTTCGCTGATGAGCCCGGCCGCGGCCTCCACGGCGCGCAGACGGACCGGCTTCTGGCCTCCGGGGTCCACGCCGGCCGCCCGTACCGCCTCGTCCAGCGCACGACGGGTGCCGCCGAGCCGCCGCATCAAGGTGCTGCGGGAGATGCCCGCCTCCTCGGCGACGGCCAGCAGCGGGACGTCGGCCACCGGCACGCCTCGGGCATGCGAGGCGCGCAGTGCCGCCCGCACCACTTCTTCCGGCACTGCTTCTTCCGGCATCGCTTCCGCAGAGGACTCACTGACATTTGACACATGGTTAAGGTTACCCTGTAATCAAGTTTCATTCCACGGTGATGCCGCCCGTAAGTGGCGGCGCGAGACCACCGACCCCACCACCGTCCTGCCCGGCGCGCGTACTCGATGACGTGTCCGCAGGCCGGAAGGAGACTGCAACCGCCATGTCCGATCACCCCGCCCCTCCTCCCGCGCCCACGACGGGGACCGAGGTCCCGCAGCCCGGCGCCG
This sequence comes from Streptomyces incanus, assembly GCF_042656345.1. Taxonomy (NCBI): domain Bacteria; kingdom Bacillati; phylum Actinomycetota; class Actinomycetes; order Kitasatosporales; family Streptomycetaceae; genus Streptomyces; species Streptomyces incanus. Next base: position 172,197 of record NZ_JBHSPC010000007.1, on the reverse strand, counting down.
CACGGAAACTGGTCGCCGTCCTGCTCGGTCTGACGGCCGTGGTCACCCTGATGCTCTGCGCGTTCGCCCTGCCCAGCGTCAACGGCGGCCCGCACAGGGTCCCGATAGGCGTTTCGGGACCGCAGGCCGCCGCCCAGTCACTGCAGAAGACGCTCGACGGGGACGAGTGGAACGTCACCGTCTACGACAGCGTCGAGGCCCTCACCTCCGCCGTCGAGGACCGCGAGATCACCGGAGGCCTGGTCCTGGCCCCCGAGGGGGTCGACGTCTACACGGCCACCGCGGGCGCACCCATGGCCGGCAGCGCGCTGACCGCCCTGGCCAACTCCGTCGCCGCCGAGCAGCAGACGAAGCCCACCCTCCACGAACTGGCACCCTTCCCCGAGGACGACCCCCGCGGGGCCGGGTTCTCCTCCGCCGCGCTGCCGCTGGTCTTCGGCGGGATGATCCCCGCCGTCCTCCTCACCCGGCTCTTCCCCGGCCACGCCGGTCTGCGCACACGTCTGGCCGGTGCCGCGCTCTTCTCCCTGTTCGCCGGAGCCTCGGTCGCCGCGTTCCTCCAGTGGGGGACCGGCTCCCTGGCGGGCGACTACGGGATCACCGCCCTCGGTCTGAGCCTGGGTATGGCCGCCCTCTCCCTGACCTTCATCGGCCTGGAAGCCCTGACCGGCATGGCCGGCTTCGGCATCGGCGCGGCCGTGATGATGCTCCTGGGCAACCCCCTGTCCGGTCTGGGCACCGGCCCGTACTGGCTGCCCGGCGGCTGGGCGGCCGTCGGACAGCTCCTGCCGCCGGGCGCCTCCGGCAGCCTGCTGCGCGCCAACGCCTTCTTCGACGGCACCGGGGCGGGGGCCCCGGCCCTGGTCCTCACCGCCTGGGTCGTGCTCGGTCTGGCCCTGATCCTCATCGCCGACCGCCGCGGCGCCAAGGCCGTCCGCACCGGTGCGGCATCCGCGAAGCCGGCGGCCCCCGTGCCCTCGGTCTGACCGGCCCGAAGGTCCTCCGCCGTGCGGGTTCCCGGAGGACCTTCCCGCCCACCCGACACCGTCCGCCTCCGTGACGCGAAGCATGCCGAAGGGCGCCGCCTCGAACCGGCGCGGTGCTCACGGCTTTCGCCCGTACCCTCCCGGAGCCCTCGTCAGACGTCCTGCACGCGCCGGAAGGGCTGGTCCACCTCCAGCTCGAACGCGACCTCCAGCAGGGTCCGTTCGGCGCCCGGGCGGCCGGAGAACATGACCCCGATGGGGAGCCCGTCCGTCGTCGTGCTCGGGGCGGGCACCGAGATCGACGGCGTCCCGACGACGTTGTTGACCGGGGTGAACGCGACGTAGGCGAGGATCCGTTCGATCAGGGTCGTGTAGGGGACGGCCGGGTTGAGGTGGCCGAGCGGAGGCGTCGTGTGGGCGAGCACCGGGGAGAGGATCAGGTCGAGGCCGCGGAACGCCGCCGCGTACGGCTCCCGCGTACGCTTCAGCCTCCGCACCACGCCCGGCGTGCGCTGCCAGTTGCTCACGTACGTCTCGCGCAGTCCCCGGCTGAGGCCGTCCATGCGGCGCCGGTCGAAGTCCGGGCCGAAGGTCCTGCCGGTGACGCCGATCAGGAACGACAGCAGGCCCCAGTACGTGAGGAAGTCCTGGGTGAAGCGCGGGTCGATCGACAGTTCCACCGGTTCCACGGTGTGGCCGAGCCGCTCCAGCCGCTGCGCCGTCTTCGTGACGGCCGCCCGGGTGGCGGCGTCGGAGGGGACGCCGTTCGGCGAGTCCAGGAGGAGTCCGATGCGCAGCCGCCGCTCCGAGGGGCCCTCGACCGGGCCGACGGGCGGCAGCTTCGGGTTGCGCCAGTGCTTCTCCGCGGCGGCGAGGAACGCGGCGCTGTCCCGGACCGAGCGGCTCACGACGCCGTCGGTGACGAGGTCGATCGGCATTTGACGGCCCTGGGCGTTCGGGACCACCCGGCCTCGGGTGGGCTTCAGCCCGACGAGTCCGCAGCAGGCGGCGGGAATCCGGATCGAGCCACCGCCGTCGTTGGCGTGCGCGATCGGTACCGCTCCGGCGGCGACGAGTGCCGCGCTGCCGCCCGACGAACCGCCCGCCGAGTGGCCCGTGTGCCACGGGTTGCGGACGGGCTCGGCGTTCTCGTACTCGGTGGTCGGACTGAACCCGAACTCAGGCAGCCGGGTCTTGCCGAGCACCGTGACGCCGGTGCTCAGGAACTGCCGGGCGAACGGGGCGTGCCGCCGTGCGGCCCTCGGCGCGAACGCGGCGCTGCCGTGTCCGGTGGGCAGCCCCTGGTAGTCGGTGTTGTCCTTGACGAAGGTCGGCACCCCGGTGAAGGCACCGGCCGGCCCGGAGCCGTGCGCCGGAACGTCGATGTGTACCTGGACGGCGTTGAGCCGGGCCTCCACGGCCCTGACCCTGGCCGCCGCGTCGCGGGCGGCCTCGGCCGCGCCGACCTCTCCCCGGCGGATCGCCTCGGCGAGGCCCACGGCGTCGTGGTCGCCGAGGGCGTCGTCGCGGAAGACGTGCACCCTGGTCTGTTCCTCGGAAGTCGTCACCGGTGACACCGCCCCTGAACGCGTGGATGATTGCCCGCCATCATTCCTTACCGGCGAGTAACAGGCGAGGGGGCGACACACCCGAGTCGCCGCACCGCGATGCGCGACGCGCCACGGCCGGTGAGGCGCCTGACGCCGAACCACAGCAGCACGGCCGTGGCGAGCAGCACGAAGGCGGCACAGTTCACGACGGTCGGGTTGACCCAGGCCGGGACCAGGTCGTACTCCGCGTTGCACTTGTTGTGCAGCGGGAACAGCCTCTGGGACTCCGCGAGATGGACCGCCCGGTAGGCGCTGTCGTACATCTGGTGATGGGCGTACGCGCATGTCTCGCCGACGTCGAACCCGCCGCTGAGCGCTCCCCGCACCCAGGCCACGCAGCCGACGAGCAGCGAGACGGACCACAGGCGCGTCCACCACAGCGGACGTTGCCACGATCCGTCCCGCAGGCCGACGGGGATGCGGTAGAGGTTCCAGAGGCTCCACAGCAGCCACGCGAGGAGGAGCCCCCAGACGGCGAGCACCCCGGCTTCCTTCACGCGCCAGTCCTAACCTGTTACGCCAGCGCCCCGGCAGGGGCGTGGAGTTGGGCCGGACAAGGCCGGCGGGGTCAGAAGTTTATGCTGCCGATCATGCCTGCGATGTTGGTCGTCAGCTCACTGATCGTAGGCGCGATCGTCGACGACGCCATGTAGAAGCCGAGGAGCATGCAGATGACCGCATGCCCGGCCTTGAGGCCCGACTTCTTGATCAGCAGGAAGACGATGATCGCCAGCAGCACTACCGCCGAAATCGAGAGTGCCACGGCGGCTCACCTCCAAGGATCCCAGGACGACAGGGGGGTAGGAATATGGGGGCAGATAAATCCATACAGCAGCCAGCAGGTTCATACCCACTATGCGCTAACGATCATAACTATCCGTACGTGCGCATCGGTCGGCGCACGGCCGCACAAGGGGGCGCATGGCCAATATGGTCATGGCATGACCACCGATGCTGACTCCTTCCCCCGACGGCACGCCCGCACCCAGCGCTTCACGCTCGGCGCGCCGCGATCCTTCACCGTGGCACCCGACGGTTCCCGGGTCGCCTTCCTGCGCTCGGGTTCCGGTACGGACCGGGCGAATTCGCTGTGGGTACTCGACCCCCAAGGCGGCGGGGAGCGCGTGGCGGCCGACCCGCGCTCCCTGCTGGGCGGCGCCGCGGAGAGCCTGTCGGCCCAGGAGCAGGCACGACGCGAGCGCAGTCGCGAGGGAGGCGCCGGCATCGTCGGCTACGCGACCGACGCGGAGGTCGAGTTGGCCTCTTTCGCCTTGTCAGGGCGGCTATTCACGGCCGGGCTGCGGGCCGGGACGGCACGTGAACTGCCCACTCCCGGACCGGTGATCGACCCCCGGCCGTCGCCCGACGGGCGTCACGTCGCCTACGTCGCGCAGGGGGCGCTGCGGGTCGTCGGAGCGGAGGGGGCGGACGACCGGGTGCTGGCGACCCCCGAGACGGAGAACGTCACCTACGGTCTGGCGGAGTTCATCGCGGCCGAGGAGATGGGGCGTTCGCGGGGCTTCTGGTGGGCGCCCGAGTCGGACCGGCTGCTGGTGGCGCGCGCGGACGACACACCGGTGGAGCGGTGGTGGATCTCCGATCCGGCGCATCCGGAACGGGAGCCGCAGCGGGTGGCGTACCCGGCGGCGGGGACCGCGAACGCGGAGGTGCGGCTGTTCGTGATCGGACTGGACGGGGTGCGCACGGAGGTCGTGTGGGACCGGGCGCGGTACCCGTACATGGCGCATGCGCACTGGTCAGCGGCGGGTGCGCCACTGCTGCTCGTACAGGCGCGCGACCAGCGCAGCCAGCTGTTCCTGGCGGTGGACCCGGACACCGGGGCCACCCGGATGGTGCACGCCGACGAAGATCCGGTTTGGCTTGATCTTTTCGCAGGGGTGCCGTGCTGGAGCCCTTCCGGGCAGTTGGTCCGGATCACGGACGAGGGGGGCGCGCGACGACTCGCCGTCGGCGAACGCCCGCTGACCGGCCCGCAGTTGCACGTCCGCGCGGTGCTGGACGTATCGGACGACGACGTGCTGGTATCGGCGTCGGCGGGAGCGGAACCCGGACCGACGGGTGATCCGGAGATCGGCGAGGTGCACGTCTACCGGGTGAACGAACTGGGCGTGGAGCGCGTCTCCCAGGAGCCCGGCGTGCACTTTGCGGTACGCGCCGGGGGCGTGACCGTCCTGGTGTCCGCGACACCGGACCGGCCGGGGGCGCGGGCGCGGATCCTACGTGACGGGAAACCGACGGTGACTGTCCGCTCGTACGCCGAAGACCCCGGTATGTCCCCTCGGATGACCCTCACCCAAGGGGGCGCACGCCGAATCCCGTGCGCCGTGCTTATGCCGACGGACTACCACGGCGACACTCCCCTCCCCGTCCTCATGGACCCCTACGGCGGCCCACACGGCCAGCGCGTGGTGGCCGCGCACAATCCCCATCTGACCTCGCAGTGGTTCGCCGATCAGGGCTTCGCGGTGATCGTCGCCGACGGCCGCGGCACCCCCGGCCGCTCCCCCGCCTGGGAGAAGGCCGTCAAGGACGACATCGCCGCGATCACCGTCCAGGACCAGGTGGACGCGCTCCAGGCCCTCGCCTCCGACTTCCCGCTCGACCTGAGCCGCGTCGCCATCCGGGGCTGGTCCTTCGGCGGCTACCTGGCGGCCCTCGCGGCGCTGCGCCGGCCGGACGTCTTCCATGCGGCGGTGGTGGGCGCCCCGGTCACCGACCTGCGCCTGTACGACACCCACTACCAGGAGCGCTACATCGGCCACCCGGACGAGCAGCCGGAGGTCTACCGCCGCAACTCGGTGATCGACGACGCGGGCCTGGTCGACGCCGCCACGCCGCACCGCCCCATGATGATCATTCACGGACTGGCGGACGACAACGTGGTGGTCGCCCACTCGCTGCGCCTGTCCTCGGCCCTGCTGGCAGCCGGCCGCCCCCACGAGGTGCTGCCCCTCTCCGGCGTCACCCACATGACCCCGCAGGAGGAAGTCGCCGAGAACCTCCTCCGCCTCCAACTCGACTTCCTCAGGCGCTCGCTGGGAACTGCGTCAAAATGAAGGTGACCGGCCCGACCTTGAAACCCGAGCGGCATAAGAAGGGTCAGCGGAACTGCAAGTAGAAGGGAGCTCAGGGGTGTTTGAGGACGTGTTGTCCAATGCCCTCTACGCACTGATCGTCGGAGCATGGCTGGCGTATCTGGGACCGATGCTGTGGCGTCGGTTCGCATCGGACCCGCATGCCGTCGATCGTGTGGCCCTGCGGTACGCGACGGTGATCGCCCTCGTTATGGGCATGGCGGTCGGGGGGGCAGTCGCGTTGGTCAGCGTGTGGCGGGGAGTTGCCGCAGGCATCACGGTGTTCGCCTTCGCCTGGATCGTGGTGCCTCGTTACGCGCGGCGGCAGGTGGGTGACGAGGAAACAAGCATGTCCTCCTGACCGGGCGTTTCCGTCCGCTGTGGCCCCCTCCAGTACTGTCCGGCCGCGAGGGCACGGGGCGTCCTGTGACGGCGGCACGGAGTGCGGTTCCGGTGTTGCCACCGTCCGTTTCTCCGTGCCACCCGTCGGACGCTTCAACACGAGTGGCGACCAACTGGTCCCGCTGCCGGTTCGGGGCCGGTCCCGCGCGCCGAGCGTGGGACAGGCCCTGGACCGGCATCAGGACGCCCTGGACGCACACCGCGTCGACGTGCCAGAGCTGCGGTGGCCGCCCCTCCTACGGCACCACCTGCTTCTCCTCGGCGAAGTGGCAGGCCGAGTCGTGGGCCGCCGGGCCGCCGGCCTTGCGGAACACCTCGGGGACCGCCAGCAGCGGCACCTCCTCGGCGCAGCGCGCCTGCGCCATCCAGCAGCGGGTGCGGAAGCGGCAGCCGGAGGGGATGTTGGTGGGGGACGGGACGTCGCCGGTGAGGATGATCCGTTCCCGGTGTTCCCGGGCCGCCGGGTCCGGTACGGGGACGGCGGACAGGAGGGCCTGTGTGTACGGGTGGGTCGGGTGGTCGTAGATCTGGGTGTCGGTGCCGGTCTCGACGATCCGGCCCAGATACATCACGCCGACCCGGTCGGAGATGTGCCGGACGATCGACAGGTCGTGGGCGATGAAGACGAACGCCAGGTCGAACTCGCTCTGGAGCCGGTCCATCAGGTTGATCACCTGGGCCTGGACGGAGACGTCCAGCGCGGAGACCGGTTCGTCGGCGACGATCACCTCGGGGCGCAGCGCCAGCCCGCGCGCGATGCCGATGCGTTGGCGCTGGCCGCCGGAGAACTGGTGCGGATACCGGTTGATGTACTCCGGGTTGAGGCCGACCACGTCGAGCAGGTCCTGGACCCGTCGACGCCGCTCGCCCTTGGGCGCCACCTCGGGGTGGATGTCGAAGGGTTCCCCGATGATGTCGCCCACCGTCATCCGGGGGTTGAGGGAGGTGTACGGGTCCTGGAACACCATCTGGATGTTGCGGCGGACGGCCTTGAGCGCCTTCCCCGACAACTTGGTGATGTCCTCGCCCCTGTAGCGGATCACGCCGGCCGTCGGCTTCTCCAGGTGGACCAGCATCTTCGCGACCGTCGACTTGCCGCATCCCGACTCGCCCACGATGCCCAGGGTCTCGCCCCGGCCGAGGGTGAAGTCGACCCCGTCGACGGCCTTCACGGCTCCGACCTGCTTGCGGATCAGGATGCCTCGGGTCAGCGGGTAGTGCTTGACCAGGCCGGAGACCTCCAGGATCGGCTCTCCGGCGGGCTCCGTGCCCGCCACGCCCGCCACGTCGGCCACCCCGCCCTTCTCGAAGCCCGCCTTTCCGCCCGCCCCGCCCGTCGACTCAGCCATGCAGGCACTCCCTCCAGAAGTGGCAGGCGCTGCCGCGGTCGGCGTCCGACTCGGTGACCTCGTACAGCGGCGGCTCGTCGGTGCGGCAGATGTCCCGGGCCATCGGGCAGCGGGGGTGGAAGGCGCAGCCGGGCGGGATGCTCATGAGGTTGGGCGGCAGTCCCTTGATGGCGTAGAGCTCCCCGCCCTTCTGGTCGAGGCGGGGGATGGAGTCCAGCAGACCGCGGGTGTACGGGTGGGCGGGGGCCTTGTAGATGTCGTGCACGGGGGCCGACTCGACGATCCGGCCCGCGTACATGACGGCGATCCGGTCGGCGACGTCGGCGACGACGCCGAGGTCGTGGGTGATGAGGATGAGCCCCATGCGGTACTCGCGCCGGAGTTCCGCGAGGAGTTCCATGACCTGGGCCTGGACGGTGACGTCGAGGGCGGTGGTCGGTTCGTCGGCGAGGATCAGGGCCGGTTCCAGGGCCAGCGCCATGGCGATCATGATGCGCTGGCGCATGCCGCCGGAGAACTGGTGCGGGTACTGCCCGACCCGCTCCCGGGCGGCGGGGATGCGCACCCGGTCCATCAGCTCGACGGCCTTCGCCCGCGCGGCCTTCCTCGACATGCCCTGGTGCACGACGAACATCTCGCCGAGCTGGTCACCCACGGAGATCACCGGGTTGAGGGAGGACAGCGCGTCCTGGAAGATCATCGCCATCTCGGCGCCCCGGACCTTGCGGCGCTGCTCCTCCTTCAGGCCGAGGAGGTCGCGGCCCTGGAAGACGACCTCGCCGCCGGTGATCCGGCCGGGCGGCGCGTCGAGGATGCCCATGATCGCCTGCGCGGTCACCGACTTGCCGGAGCCGGACTCGCCCAGCACCGCGAGCGTCTCCCCCTCGTCGACGCCGTAGCTGACGCCGTTGACGGCCTTGGCGACGCCGTCCCGGGTGTGGAACTCCACGTGCAGGTCACGCACTTCGAGCAGCATGGCGGCGGCTCACCTCAGCTTCGGGTCGAGGGCGTCGCGCACCGCGTCGCCGAGCATGATGAACGCCAGGACGGTGATCGCGAGGGCGCCGGAGGGCCACAGCAGCGCGTGCGGGGCGTTGCGGATGTAGGGCGAGGCCGAGGAGATGTCGATGCCCCAGGAGACGCTGGGCGGCTTCAGCCCGACGCCGAGGTAGGACAGGGTCGCCTCCAGCGAGATGTACGTACCGAGCGCGATGGTCGCCACGACGATGACCGGGGCGATGGCGTTGGGCGCGATGTGGCGCAGCACCAGGCGGGAGTTGGAGGCGCCGAGCGCCCGCGCGGCCTGGACGTAGTCGTTCTGCTTGGCGGTGATGACCGAGCCGCGGGCGATCCGGGACAGCTGCGGCCAGCCGAGCAGCACGATGAAGCCGATGACGGGCCAGACGCTGTTGCTGGTGATGACGGACAGCAGCACCAGGCCGCCGAGGACGACCGGGATGGCGAAGAAGACGTCGGTGATCCGGGACAGGACCGAGTCCCCCACCCCGCCGAAGAAGCCGGCCAGGGCGCCCAGGACGCTGCCGAGGACCGCGACGCCGAGCGTGGCGCAGACACCGACCGTGACGGACGTACGGGCGCCGTAGACGGTACGGGTGTAGACGTCGCAGCCCTGTCCGTTGAAGCCGAAGGGGTGGCCGGGCCGGGGGCCCTCCTGGGCCTTGGCCAGGTCGCACGTGAGCGGGCTGCCGGAGGTGATCAACGAGGGCCACAGGGAGATGACGATCAGGAAGAGGATCACCAGGGAGGAGACGATGAAGACGGGGTTGCGGCGCAGGTCGCGCCAGGCGTCCGACCACAGGGAGCGCGGCTTGCCCGGCGGGCCGGTGCCGTCCGGGCCGCCGGGCGCCCTCTCCAGGGTCTCGGCCTCGTCGAAGCCCAGGTCCATGGAGCCGCCCATGCCGGCCCCCGCGATGGCTTGGTCGGGGTCGAAGTGTTGTTCAGGCATAGCGGATCCTCGGGTCGAGTACGGCGTACAGAAGATCGACGACGAGATTGCAGATGAGGAAGACCAGCACGAGGACGGTCACGAAGCCGACGACGGTCTGGGTGTTCTGCCGCAGGATGCCCTGGTAGATCTGGTAGCCGACGCCGTGGATGTTGAAGATCCGCTCGGTGACGATCGCGCCGCCCATGAGGAAGCCGATGTCGGCGCCGATGAAGGTGACCACCGGGACGAGTGAGTTGCGCAGCAGGTGCCGGGTGATCACCCGGTGCCGGGGCAGCCCCTTGGCGATGGCGGTGCGGACGTAGTCGGAGCGCCGGTTCTCGGCGATGGAGGTACGGGTCAGCCGGGTGACGTAGGCGAGGGAGACGGAGGCCAGCACCAGGCCGGGCACGATCAGCTCGCCGAACGGGGCCTCGGAGGAGACCGACGGACTGATCCACCCCCACTCCACCCCCAGCAGCAGCTGGAGCAGCAGACCGGTGACGAAGGTGGGGACGGAGACGACGACGAGGGTGAGCAGCAGGACGCCGGTGTCGACGGGGCGCCCCCGGCGCAGTCCGGTGACCACGCCGAGGGCGATGCCGATGACGATCTCGAAGAGGATCGCGATGAGCGTGAGCCGGATGGTGACGGGGAACGCGGTCAGCATCAGCTCGGTGACCTCCTGGCCGTTGAACGCCGTACCGAAGTCACCGGTGAAGACGTTCCCCATGTAGGTCAGGTACTGCTGCCAGACGGGCTTGTCGAGGCCGAACTGCTTCTTCAGCTGGGCGGCCGTCGCGGGGTCGCACTGCCGCTCGCCGCAGAGGCCGGCGATGGGATCGCCCATCACGTTCACCATGAGGAAGATCAGCAGCGTGGCCCCGATGAACACCGGGATCATCTGGAGCAGGCGCCGGACGACGTAGCGCCCCATGGTGGATCAGCTCACCTTGATCTGGTCGTACACGGGGACGCTGAAGGGGTTGAGCCTCACGTGGGACAGCCGCTCGGACCAGCCCGCGCTGCCGTTCTGGTACCACAGCGGGATGGCGGCCATGTTGTCGCGGACGACCCCTTCGGCCTGCTGGAACAGTCCGACGGCCTTGGCGGTGTCGGTCTCCTGGTTGGCCCGGTTGACGAACTCGTCGAAGTTCTTGTTGGACCACTTGCCGTCGTTGGAGGAGGCGTTGGTGTAGTAGAGCGGCTGGAGGAAGTTCTGGATGAGCGGGTAGTCCATCTGCCAGCCGGCGCGGAACGGGCCGCTCAGCTTCTGCTGGGTGATCTGGTTGCGGAAGTCGGCGAAGGTGCCGACCGGGTTGCCGGCGCAGGCGCGCTCGTTGTCCAGCGCGTTGTTGACGGAGTTGCAGACGGCGTCGACCCAGTCCTTGTGGGAGCCGGTGTCCGCGTTGTAGGTGATGGTGACCTTGCCGCCGGGCAGGCCGCCGCCCTGCTGGATGAGCTTCTTCGCCTGGTCGGGCCGGTACTCGCAGGCGTCACCGCACAGCCCGTCCTGGAAGCCGCCGTCCTTGCCCAAGACCGGGGAGGTCCAGTCGGTGGCGGGGGTGCGGGTCTTCACGAAGAGGGTCTCGGTGATCTGGCCGCGGTTGATCGCCATCGACAGGCCCTTGCGGACCTTCTCCGAGCCGGGCTTGTTCCATGCCTTGTCGTAGAAGGGGAAGGCGAGGGTCTGGATGATGCCGGCGGGGGTGTTGAGGTAGCGGTCGCCCAGGTCGCTCTTGACGTTCTTCAACTGGGCGGCGGGGACGTCGTCGACCAGGTCGAGGTTGCCGGCGATGAGGTCGGTGTAGGCGGTGTTGTTGTCGGTGTAGACCTTGAGATCGACGCCGCTGTTCTGCGCCTTGTCGTCGCCGGGGTAGCCCTCCCACTTCCGCAGGGACATCTGCGAGCCCTTGGTGTACGTGTCGACGGCGTACGGACCGTTGCCGACCGGCTTGGCGACCCAGGCGGCGTGGTCGTCGAAGAAGGCCCGGGGCAGCGGGGCGAAGGCGGCGTAGCCGAGGGTGTCGGGGAAGGTCGAGAACTTCTGGGTGAGCTTGATGGTGAAGGTCAGTTCGTCGACGGCCTTGAGCCCGGAGAGGGTGTCGGCGGTCTGTTTGCCGCCGTTCTCGGGGTGGGTCTTGTCGTAGCCCTCGATGTAGCCGAAGAAGTAGGCGTTGCGCTGGTTGTTCTTCAGGCTCGCGCCGTAGTTCCAGGCGTTGACGAAGGACTTGGCGGTGACCTTCTCACCGTTGCTGAAGGTCCAGCCGTTCTTGACCTTGACGGTGAAGTTCTGCGAGTCCTTGGTCTCGATGGACTCGGCGAGCATGTCCTGGGCCTTGCCGGTCTTCGGGTCGTAGCGCTTGAGGCCCCGGAAGATCATGTCGAGGACCTTGCCGCCCTGCACCTCGTTGGTGTTGGACGGCTCCAGCGGGTTCTGCGGGTCGCCCCAGGAGGCACTCAGCACCGCGCCGGCGTCACCGCTGCCGCTGCCGCCCCCGCAGGCCGTCGCCGCGAGGACGACCGCCACCGCGCATACGGCCCATCCGGCGTGCGTGGCTCCGCGCATGGAGTGCCTCCTCGTGCGTACGCAGGGGCGCGTTGACGCTTTACGTCAATATCGGCACAAAAAGCGCGGGCCGCACTTGCACGACACCTGTATGGGGACAACTCCCCCCGTATGCACGTGTGCATGACCGGGTCTGCCACGTGTGCGGCCCCAGGACCGCCACCGCCGACGGCTGCTGCCCGCCCCTTCCGGGGCGGGCAGCAGCCGTCGGCGGTGCTTCGGGTCTCGTGCTCCGAGTCACTCCTTCCCGGCGGACTCGCCCTCCAGGGCCTTCAGCGCCGGGTCGAGGACGATGTCCTCGTCGCGGGCCTCCGTGGTCGGGTCCTCCGGGAAGTGGCAGGCGGTCAGGTGCCCCTCACTGTTGCCGGAGATCCGGACGAGCGGCGGCTCCTCGGTGGCGCACTTGTCCTGCGCCTTCCAGCAGCGCGTGCGGAAACGGCAGCCGGACGGCGGCATGATCGGCGAGGGCACGTCCCCGGCGAGCCGGATGCGCTCCCGGTTCTCGCTCTCGTCGTCCATGGCCACCTCGGGCACGGCCGACAGCAGGGCGTGGGTGTAGGGGTGCCGGGGCCGGTTGTAGATGGAGTCCCGGTCGCCGACCTCGACCACCTTGCCGAGGTACATCACGGCCAGGCGCTGCGAGAAGTGCCGGACCACCGCCAGGTCGTGGGCGATGAACAGGAAGGCGATGCCCAGCTCTTCCTGGACCTTCTGCAGCAGGTTGACGACCTGGGCCTGGATCGACACGTCCAGCGCGGAGACCGGCTCGTCCGCCACGATGAGCTTCGGGTTGAGCGCGAGGGCACGGGCCACGCCGATGCGCTGACGCTGACCGCCGGAGAACTCGTGCGGGAAGCGGTTGTAGTGCTCGGGGTTGAGGCCGACGAGCTCGAGCAGCTCACGGACCCTCTTCTCCCGGCCCCCCGCCGGGTCGATCCCGTTGACCTCCATCGGCGACCTGATGATGGTGCCGACGGTCTGGCGCGGGTTCAGCGAGGAGTACGGGTCCTGGAAGATCATCTGGATCTCGGACCGCACGGGCGCCAGTTGCCGGCGCGAGGCGTGCGTGATGTCCCGGCCCGCGTATTCGATCTTCCCGCTGGTCGGCTCGAGCAGCCGGGTGAGGAGCCGGCCCGTGGTCGACTTTCCGCAGCCCGACTCACCCACCAGACCGACGCTCTCTCCGACGCCGACGGTCAGGTCGATCTTGTCGACGGCCTGCACGGCGCCGACCTTCCGTTTGATCGGAAAGCCGCCGTAGATCGGGAAGTGTTTGGTGAGGCCCTCGACCTTCAGCAGCGTCTCGGTCGACGCGCCGGCGGAGCCCTGCGGTGCGGGGAGGGTGAGGTTGTCGCTCATGTCTCGGATCTCCCTAGCGCAGCCGGGGCTGGATCTTGTCGATGAAGATGGTCTGCTTCTGCTCCGCCGTCAGGTGGCAGGCGGTGGCACGGCCTTCGCCGAGCGGCGGACGCTCGGTGCTGCACAGGTCGCCCCGCACCTCGCCCGTGAAGGCGCAGCGCGGGTGGAAGGGGCAGCCGGAGGGCGGATTCAGCAGGCTGGGCGGCGATCCGGGGATCGGGGCGAGTGCCTGCGAGGTGTCGCCGCCGAGGCGCGGCATCGAGCTGAGCAGACCCCAGGTGTAGGGGTGCTTGGGCGCGCGCAGCACCTCGCGGACGCCGCCGCGCTCCACGGCCCTGCCCGAGTACATCACCAGCAGGTCGTCGGCCATGTCGGAGATGACGCCGAGGTCGTGGGTGATGAAGATGATGGCCGAGCCGAACTCCTGCTGGAGGTCCTTGAGCAGGTCGAGGATCTGCGCCTGGACGGTCACGTCCAGGGCCGTGGTCGGCTCGTCGGCGATCAGCAGGTCGGGGTCGCAGATCAGCGCCATGGCGATCATGGCGCGCTGGCGCATACCGCCGGAGAACTGGTGCGGGTAGTCGTCCACCCGGGTCTTGGGCTGCGGAATGCCGACCTTGGCCAGCATCTCGATCGCCCGTGCCCGGGCCTCCTTCTTGGAGGCCCCGGTGTGCTTCATGTACGGCTCGGCGATCTGCCGGCCCACCGTGTAGTACGGCGAGAGCGCCGTCAGCGGGTCCTGGAAGATCATCGCGACCTTGTTGCCGCGGAGCTTCTCCATGTCCTTCTCGGCCGTGGTGACCAGGTCCCGCCCCTCGAGGAGGATCTGGCCCTCCACGGTGGTGGTCTTGGGGTTGTGCAGGCCGAGCACGGTCAGGTTGGTGACGGACTTGCCGGAGCCCGACTCACCGACGATGCCGAGCGTCTTGCCGCGCTCGACGTCGAAGGACAGTCCGTCGACCGCCTTGACGGTGCCGTCCTCGGTGGAGAACCGCACCCGCAGGTCGCGGACCGAGAGGAAGGCATCCGACCCGGTCGGGGCCGTCCCGCCTTCGGTCTTGGTCAGAGTGGTCACGGTGTCTCTCCTAGCTGAGGCGCACGCGCGGGTCGATGTAGGCGTACGCGAGGTCGACGATGATGTTCAGGATCAGGATGAAGAAGGCCCCGAACAGCATGACGCCCATCGTCACCGGCAGGTCCTTCGTCAGTGACGAATCGACCGCGAGACGTCCGATACCGGCCAGGTCGAAGGTGAACTCCGTGACCACGGCACCGGACAGCAGTGCGCTGAGGTCCATACCGAGGATCGTGACGATCGGGATCAGCGAGCCGCGCCAGGCGTAGCGGAAGAAGACGTACCGCTGTCTCATGCCCTTGGCACGGGCGGTGCGGACGTGCTCCTCCTGCAGTTGCTCGATCATGGTCGAGCGGGACATACGGGTGTACTGAGCGGTGAAGATCGTGGCCATCACGGCCCACGGAATGATCAGGCTGGCGGCCCAGGTGAACGGGTTCTCGGTGAAGGGACTGTACTTCGGGTTGTCCATCCAGCCGGTCTGGTAGACGAAGATGCCGAGGGCGATGGGGCCGAGGAAGTAGATCTGGAACGAGCTGAGCACGATCGAAGCACCGCTGACGGCCTTGTCGGCCGCCGTGCCGCGCTTCCACGCGGCGAGCAGACCCGCGCCGAGACCCACGACCAGGAAGATCACCAGACCACCGACGGTCAGCGACAGCGTCAGCGGGAAGCGGTCCATGATCGAGTCCCAGACGAACTCGCCGCTGTCGAAGGACATCCCCAGGCACGGCGCGGAGCAGTGTCCCTGAGCGAAGTCCCGCCCGGCCACGATCCCCCTCATGAACTCCCAGAACTGGGCGGTGATGGGCTTGTCCAGGCCGAGGTTCTCGCGGATCACCGCGATGTTCTCCGGGGAGCAGTTCTTGCCGCAGGACAGCTGGGCGAAGTCCTGAGGGATCGTATAGAACAGGAAAAACGTGAAGGCGCCGATCAGGAACATGATGACGACGGCGCCGATCAGCCTGCGGATGAGGAACTGAAGCATGGCGGGTGGATGCTCTCTTCGAAACGCGGCGGCAGGGAGGGGGTACCGGCCGCGGGGGTGCGCTCCGCCTGGCGCACACCCCCGCGGTCAGCCGAGCTGACGGGTTACGGCTTCTTCAGGTACAGGTCGTTGATGTCGATGTAGCTCGACTCGTTGCTGTACCTGGCGCCACCGATGTTCGAACCGTAGAGCTGGATCTGCTTCGAGTAGTAGACCGGGGCGGCCGGGTTGATCTCCTCCACGATGCGGTGGTGAGCCTTCTCCCAGGTCTTGGCGGCCTCCTCCGGCTCCTGGATCAGAGCCTTCTTGATGAGGTCGTTGACCTGCTTGTCGTTGATGTGCGAGTAGTTCGACGCACCGTCGGCGACGAGTTCACCGTCGTAGACCGGGGTGATGACCGTGGACGGCGACGACCAGTCCTGGCCCCAGCCGGTCATGTAGAGGTCGTACGGGTTCTTCAGCTTGCCGATCTGCTCGTAGAAGCTGGCGCGGTCGATCTCCTTCGCCTGGACGTCGAAGCCGATCTTGTTGAGCGCGTCCTTGATGATGACCATCTGGGCCTGGCCGCGCGGGGTGTTGGAGTAGGCGTAGGAGAGCTTCGTGCCCTCCTTGACACCCGCCTCCTTCAGCAGCTCCTTGGCCTTCTCCGGGTCGCCGTTGGGCTTCTTCAGCTTGCCGAACGGGTCGTACTCAGGGTCGTAGTTCGGCAGGGTCGGGGCGAGCAGACCGCCGGCGACCTCACCGCCGTAGCGACCGCCGTCCGCCTGGACCATGGACTGGTTCGGGATCGCGTACGTGATCGCGTCGCGGATCTTCTTGTCCTTCATCCGGTCCAGGTTGAAGGACATCTGCCACACGTAGGGCTGGAAGCCCTGGATGGTGCGCTTCTTGGCGTCCGCGTTGCCGATGACCGTGGACATCTGGGCCGGGTCCACCGGGTCGGTGAACTGGATGGCGTTCTTGGCCTCGCCCTGGTCGGCGATCAGACGCTTGGTCTGGCTGGCCTGGGCAATGGTGCTGCTGAAGTTGTATCCGTCGACGTACTGGTGACGCACCGAGTCCGTCTTGGCGTCCCACTGGTCGTTCTTGACCAGCTTCATCGACTTGCCCGGCTTGTGCTCGGCGATCTTGTAGGGGCCGAGGGACTTCGGGGCCTTGTCGTACTTCTCCTTCGTGTCCGCCTTCTCGGGCACGATGGAGTAGCCGGCCATGGCCAGGGCCTGCGGGAGGTCCGGGCGGGGCTGGTCGAAGTGGAAGACGACCGTCTTGTCGTCCGGGGTCTCCAGCACGGAGTCCGGCAGGTGCTTGCCCTTGTAGGGGCCGTCCGGCAGCGCCTTGCGGTAGTCGTTGCCCGAGAGCCAGGACTGGACGAAGGTCGGACCGTCGAAGATGACCTTGGAGTACAGGCGCTCGATGGTGTGGCGGACGTCGGCCGAGGTGATGGCGTTGCCGTCCTCGTCCTTGACGCCGTCCTTGAGCTCGAACGTCCAGGTCTTGCCGTCGTCGGAGGACGTGCCGGAGTCGGTGGCGATGTCACCGACGACCGTCAGGTTGCCGTCCTCGTCCTCCTGGAAGTTCGTCAGGCTGCGGTGGACCAGGTTGGAGAACTGGCCGGCGTCACTGACGTAGATCTGCCCCGGGTCCATGTGGGTCAGATCCGACTGCATGTACACGTTGATGAAGCCACCCGACGTGGCACCGGCGACCTCTTCGGCCGGACCGCTGGACGCGGCAGCGTCACCGTAGGCGACCGGGTCCTGCTGCTCGGCAGCGTCCTTCTGGGACTTGGAGTCGTCCTTGCCCTTGTTGTTGCTGCCGCTTTCGCTGGAGCAAGCGGTCAGGGTCAGCGAGCCGGCCACGAGGGCGACGGCTATGGCACGTACGGTACGCGTTCTGATGGGCTTCATGATGCGGATGCACCTACCTGTCATTAGTTGTCCACGAGTGCTGCCTGACGGTCCGAAAGCCGGAACGGGGGCGGCAGCTCCCCCACCCACCAGTGGACGGTTCAGCGTCCGGTCTTGGGGTCGAATGCGTCCCGGACGGAGTCTCCGAGAAGGTTGAAGGCGAGCACGAAGGCCACCAGCGCGATGCCGGGGAAGAACATGAACATCGGGTCCTGCTCGTACACCTCGGCACCGATGGCGAACATCCGGCCCCAGTCCGGGGTCGGCTCGACGAAGCCGACGCCGATGAACGAGAGGAAGGCGATGGTGAGGATCGTGCTCGGCAGGATGTAGGTGGCCTGCACCAGGATCGGCGTGACGACGTTCGGCAGGATCTCCTTGCGCACGATGCGCCAGGGAGAGGCACCGGAGACCTTGGCGGCCTCCACGAACTCCCGGTCCGCCAGCGACAGCACGGAGCTGCGCACCAGACGGGCCAAACCCATCCAGCCGAGGAACCACATCACCAGGATGATCGCCACGGCCCGCAGGTAGGTGGGGGTCTCGTCCTGCGGGGAAACGAACATCGCGGTCACCACGGGCATGAAGGCGATGAAGAACAGCTGCTGCGGGAAGGCCAGGAAGAAGTCCGTGACCCGTCCCACCCAGTAGTCCACCCGGCCACCGAAGTAGCCGCTGACCATGCCGATGAGCACGCCGGTCACGACACACAGGATCGTGACGACGACGGCCATGTACAGCGAGGTCCGCATGCCGTACAGCAGCATGGTGAACACGTCACGGCCCAGCTTGGGCTCGACGCCGAACCAGAAATCGCCCGACATGCCGCCGAAGGAACCGGTGGGCATGGCGAAGTCGTCCAGAAGGAACGGGAAGTCCGGCTCCTGGGCGTAGAGCGTGTAGGGATTCTTGCCGTACACCTTCGCGATGAGCGGTGCGAGCGCGGCGACCACGAAGAAGAAGATCACTACGTACGCGGATATCACTCCGGTGCGGTCGCGCTTGAAACGCTGCCACATCAACTGGCCGGGACTGCGGCCCGCGAGCTTCTTCGGCTCCTGGGCGTCGCCCTGCGGCTCGCTCTCTATGTCCAAGACGGAAGAGGCCTCAGCACCCTCGATCTCGGTTGGACTCGTCATGATTCGTCCGTTTCACAGGTGTTGGAGGCCGTCGGGAGTGCACAAGTGGTCCGACGACCTTCGCACGGCGTACGTCATTCGAAGCGCGCGACTGGAACAGCGACTGGAGGTCGACCCCACCGCTGGGGGACCCTGGCCCGTGACCGACGCCGGCCGGTCACGGGCCGGGGCAGTCAAGGAAGTTCGCGACGCCGGATCGTTGCCTCGGCCACGAGAGCGGGAACATGGACGGGAACGGGACTGAACGTCCCCACGGGGCCTGCACCTGCCATCGGGGACGACGCGACCCATATGGCGCTTGTGGCACCTCGCATGGGCTCCTCCTCATGAATCCGCTGGTTCACCGCAAAGGGGAGCACACGACATGTCCTCGTTCACCGCCCGTCGCCGGCGTCGGAGATCGTCAGGTGCTCCCTGGCCCGCGGGCCCGCATCGATGACGCGTGACCCGTTCGGCCGAGTTCTACGCGCCTAACTATCTGCCATGCGACAAGACCGAACCACACCCACGAGGTCTCGGTTCGATCACAGCTAGGTACCACATCTTCCAAAATCCGGACAAAGGGTTTCGTCGGAGATCCCTGCGAAACGGACTTGTTACACATCTACCGGGGGTGCGTGTCCGCATACCGGACGCGCGTCTCAGAAAAATCCATTGCGAATAGCGCGGTCCCCGTGCAAGGTCCTCAAAGGACTTTCATGCACTCAACACGCCTGGGCGGCAGGGTCGTTGACCGTCGGGCCGCGTAATGGGCGTGAATTCGACCACGCCGACGCGACGACCGTCCGCTTCGGGAGAAGGGTAGTGGGCAATGCCCACTACAGGGGCATCTCCCGACAGGATCAAGGGTTATCCCTACACTCTTCGTTTGCTCCACTTCGCCCCGACACCGCGCCGTGACATAACGCCGTGACAGCGCGCCGTGCCGTTCCGGCGTGTTCCTGCGCGTTTCCGTTCGCTGATCCGGCGCGGGTTCCACCACCCGTACGAACGGCACCGGGCACCCCTGCGCTCAGGGGTGCCCGGTGCCGTATGTGCCCGCGTGCGCGGGGCGGGGTGTCAGCCGACGTGTCAGCCGTGCTTGGCGCGGCTCGCGGCGCGAGCGCGCTCGCGGCCGTCCAGGTTCACCTTGCGGATACGCACGGACTCCGGGGTCACCTCGACGCACTCGTCGTCGCGGCAGAACTCCAGGGACTGCTCCAGCGACAGCTTGCGCGGCGGGACGATCGCCTCGAACGAATCGGCCGAGGACGACCGCATGTTGGTGAGCTTCTTCTCCTTGGTGATGTTGACGTCCATGTCGTCGGCGCGGGAGTTCTCGCCGACGATCATGCCCTCGTACACCTCGGTGCCGGGATCGGTGAACAGCACACCGCGCTCCTGCAGGTTGGTCATCGCGAACGCGGTGACCGCGCCGGCGCGGTCGGCGACCAGGGAGCCGTTGTTACGGGTCGTGAGCGGCCCGAACCAGGGCTCGTGGCCCTCGTGGATGGAGTGCGCGATACCGGTGCCCCGGGTCTGCGTGAGGAACTCGGTACGGAAGCCGATCAGACCGCGCGAGGGCACCACGAACTCCAGGCGCACCCAGCCGGAGCCGTGGTTCGACATGTTGTCCATGCGGCCCTTGCGGACGCCCATGAGCTGCGTGACCGCGCCCATGTGCTCCTCGGGCACGTCGATCGTCATCCGCTCGACGGGCTCGTGCACCTTGCCGTCGATCTCCCGGGTGACCACCTGCGGCTTGCCGATGGTGAGCTCGAAGCCCTCCCGGCGCATCTGCTCGACCAGGATCGCCAGCGCCAGTTCGCCTCGGCCCTGCACCTCCCAGGCGTCGGGACGGCCGGTGTCCAGGACGCGCAGCGAGACGTTGCCGATCAGCTCGCGGTCCAGACGGTCCTTGACCTGGCGGGCGGTGACCTTGCGGTCCTTCACGGCCGCCTTCGCGTCGGCGCCCTTGCCGGTGCTGCCGCGGCCGACCAGCGGCGAGGTGTTGGTGCCGATGGTCATGGAGATCGCGGGCTCGTCCACCGTGATCAGCGGCAGCGGGACGGGGTTCTCCGGGTCGGCCAGGGTCTCGCCGATCATGATGTCCGGGATGCCGGCCACCGCACAGATGTCACCCGGGGCGGCCTTCTCGGCGGGCTTGCGGGTGAGCGCCTCGGTCATCATCAGCTCGGAGATCCGCACGTTCTGCACGGAGCCGTCGCGCTTCATCCAGGCGACCGTCTGGCCCTTCTTCAGCTCGCCCTGGTGGACGCGGAGCAGGGCGATCCGGCCGAGGAAGTTGTCGGCGTCCAGGTTGGTGACGTGGGCCTGGAGCGGGGCGCCCTCGTCGTACGTGGGGGCCGGGACGTGCGACAGGATGGTGGAGAAGAACGGCTCGAGCGAGTCCGAGTCCGTCGGGACCGTGCCGTCCGCCGGCTTGGTCAGCGAGGCGATGCCGTCACGGCCGCAGGCGTAGACGATCGGGAACTCGATCTGCTCCTCGTCGGCGTCCAGGTCGAGGAACAGGTCGTAGGCCTCGTTGACGACCTCGTCGATACGCGAGTCCGGCCGGTCCGTCTTGTTGATGCACAGGATGATCGGCAGCCGCGCCTGGAGCGCCTTGCGCAGCACGAAGCGGGTCTGGGGCAGCGGGCCCTCGGAGGAGTCGACGAGCAGCACGACACCGTCGACCATCGACAGGGCGCGCTCGACCTCACCACCGAAGTCGGCGTGGCCGGGGGTGTCGATGATGTTGATCGTGATCGGGTCCCCGCCGTCCTTGGGGTGGTACTTCACCGCCGTGTTCTTGGCGAGGATCGTGATGCCCTTCTCACGCTCCAGGTCGCCGGAGTCCATCATGCGCTCGTCGACCTGGTCGAGCTGGTGGGCGGCGAAGGCACCGGCCTGCTTGAGCATGCCGTCGACGATGGTGGTCTTGCCGTGGTCGACGTGGGCGATGATGGCGACGTTGCGGATGTCGTGACGCTGGATGGACAAAGCCATGAGTTGGCGTACTCCCGGAATGGTGAGAAGCGCCCTGCGCAGACGGCTGTGGTGCGCGGGCCCTGCCGGGCTGAACACGCCACGGCCTCTCCCCATGGTACGGGCCCCCGGCACCGGGGGCTCGCCCTCCTCGTCCGGACCGGCCCACCGGGCCCGTCACCCGGGGTGATCAGAACTGATCAGGACTCCGCATCCGACTCCGCGTCCCCATCCGAGTCCGAGTCCGAGACGGAGGCGGAGACGGAGACGGACGGCTCGGTGGACTTCTCCCCCGGGGTCCCGGCCGGGCCTCGCGCGCTCTTCTTCAGATAGCCCATGTCCTCGTAGACCGGGGTGGGGAATCCGAAGGCGCCGGCGTTGGCCAGGTCCTTGCGGGCGGCGGTGAGCTGGGGGCGCTGGTAGAGGGGGATCGAGCCGGCCGCCGCCCAGATGCGGGCGTCCGCCTTGCGGATCAGCGCGGCGCGCTTCGCGTCGTCGAGCGTCGCGAGGGCCTGGTCGAAGAGCTGGTCCACCTGGTCGGTGCCGACGCGGGTGTAGTTCTGCCCGACGTTCAGCGAGCCGTCGGCGGCCGGGACCGGCTTGGCGTAGACGGGGCGGGCGTCGGTGGCGGGGAAGGCGGTCGCGGGCCAGGAGTAGAGGGCGAGGTCGTACTCCCCGGAGGCGATGTGGTCCGTGAAGTAGCTCTCGTCGTCGACCTTGGTGATCTCCGTACGGATTCCGACCCGCTCGAGCATCTTCGTGATCCGGTCGGCCACGGCGCTGAGTACCTCCGAGCCGGGCCCGGAGGGGAGCACGAAGTCGAGCGTGAGCGCCTTGCCGTCCTTGGCGAGCGGGGCGCTCTCGGCCTGGGCCGGGGCGGCGGTGCCCACGGGGGCGTAGGCGCCGGGGGGGCTGCCCTGCTTCAGCCGCGTGTGCTGGATGCCGTCCTGGGCGAGAGGGCCGTCACCGTTGCTCCCGTCGTCCTCGGTGCCACCGTCGTCCTCGGTGCCACCGTGGTCCTTGGCGTCCTTGGCGTCCTTGGCGTCCTTGGCGTCCTTGGCGTTGTCCTCTCCGACGACGTATGTGCCGTCGCCGTCGGCACCGTTCGCGGAATCGTCGCCGGAGTCTTTGTCCGAGTCCTTGTCGGACGATTCCGCTTTCTCGCCCTTCCCGCCGGCGGCCTTGTCCTCCTCCTTCTTCTTCACCGGGCCGCCCGGTACCCAGCCGGCGTCCGCGAGCAGGGCCCGCGCCTCCTTGGCGTCCTGGTCGCCGAGGGCGCCGCTGCTGTCGGCGTAGGCGGCCTGCCCGGCGAGCGCGAGGTGGCTGCCGACGGGCTCGGCGGGCAGGCCGAGCGGCTTCAGGACCGCCTCCGCCAGGCCCCGCCGGTCCAAGGCGCGGGCCACGGCGCGGCGGACCCGTTCGTCGGCGAGAGGGCCCTCGGATCCGTTGAGGGCGAGCTGGGTGTAGGCGGGTTCCAGCGACTTGCGCACCTCGAAGCCGCTGAGGGCCCGCCGCTCACGCGTGAGTTCCGCGGCGGCCTCGCGCTGCTTCTCGCGGGCGGAGATCTCCTCGTCGGCGGCCTCCTCGTCGGACCCGTTCGCGAGGGCCCAGGAACGCAGGGCCTTCGCCGCGGCCCGTCCGGCCCCGGCACCCGCGGCTCCGGGGCCCATCAGGGGCGCACTCCCCTTGTCGTCGCTCCCCGGCGCGCCCCCGCTCGCACCCGCACTCCCGCTCGTGCTCGTGCTCGGGCTCGGGCTCGGGCTCGGGCTCCCGCTCAGGCTCGGGCTCGTGCCCCGCGGGCCGGCGGCGACGGAGATGCGGCGGGCGGCCGTGGCGTCGATCTCGGCCAGGTCCAGGGTTCCGGCGGTGAGCGCGGCGATGCGTTCGGCGCGGGGCACCTCGCGCAGCACGATCGTGGAGAGCCGGGCCGGTTCGCCCCACCAGCGGGCGTTGCGGGTGAGGGTGACCTCGTCGCCCTCGTGGTCGACCTTCTTCACCTCGAACGGGCCGGCGGTGACCTTCAGCTTCTTGCGGGCCCCGTCGTTGAAGGAGTCCGGGGTGCCCATGACGTCCTTCGGGTACAGCGGTGCGAACAGCGACTTCCAGTCGGCGTAGGTGCGGCTGAAGGTGACCTTGACCTCCAGGTCGCCCTTGCCGCGCTCGATCTTCTCGATGCGGTCGTAACCGGCGTTGCGGGCGGTCCAGTAGGCGGAGTCCTTGCCGGACAGGGCGCGCCACTGGGCGGCGAAGTCGGCGGCGCCGATCTCCCGGCCGTCGCTCCAGACGGCCTGCTGGTTGAGCTTGTAGAGGACGACCTGCCTGGGCTCGGTCTCGACGACCTCGGCGGACTCCAGGTAGTCGGGGTTGCGCGCCGGACGCCCCCGGCTGTCCATCCGGAACATCGACGGCAGCACGGCCTGGGCGATCCGGGTGGTGGTGGCGTCGGCATCGGCCTGGAAGGTGTTCAGGGTGCCCGGGACGGTGTCCACGCCCCAGCGCAGGGTGCCGCCGTCGGCGATCCTCGCGCGCTCGGCGCGGGCGATGTCCCCGCCGGCGAGGGGCCGGCCGGCCGGGTCGTCGTCGGAGCTGCATCCGGCCAGCGCGGGCACGACGAGCGCGCCCGCGGTGAGGAAGGCGACCGAGCGCATGACCGCGCGCGGGCCGACGCCGTCGTGGGACATCTCTGGTTACCTCCGTGAAGCGCGGGCGTTATGATCAGTTTTGTTGTTATTTAGATCTCATCTGATGCATGCGGCCACTGAAGAGGAAAGGGTTCGGCAACCAAGAGCGACACGACGGCCACGGATCGGAAGGGCACCCGTACGGCGTACAGCACCGCGCGCTTCACCCGTGCGCCTCGGCCAATCGATGCACATCCCTTCACAGCGCAAGGTGTGACGCGCGACACTCGCAGGCGCATGAACGTTGCCGCCTTGGGCCTGAAGGACCCTGAAGGACCCGCGAGAAGTGAGGGCAAGTCATGTCCGTGCACGACGAACTGGCATCCGTCCAGCGCAGTCTCGACGACCTGATCCGGTCGGTGGGGCGCCTGGAGAAGCAGCTCGGCAGCGACGGCCTGGAGATGCGCCGCGTCCGATCCGACACCAACCATCTGCGCGAGAGCGTCGCGCTGCTCCGGGAGACGACCACCACCACGGCCGGCGTACCGAAGCGGCCCGATCTCGTCACCATCTCCGACACGCCGTACGACCCGTCCCTGTGGGTGGACACGGACGACGAGGGACTCGGCGCGCGCGACCGCCACGCCCCCTGATCCCCCACCCCGTCCCCCACCTCGCAGGACCCGTCACACCCCCTGACCCCGACCGGAGCGGACAAGTGGCCACTGGTACGGAACCTCCCGCCACAGACCCCCAACCCCGACGTACCGGTGTGAGAACCGGTACCCGCGCCGCGATCGCCGCTCCGCATCTGCGGACCGACCGCTGGTGGCCGGCCCCGGCCGCCACCGCGGCCGGTCTGCTCGCCTTCGTCGTCTACTCGACCTGGCGGGCCCTCTCGAACGCGGACTACTACGCGGCGCCGTACATCTCGCCGTTCTACTCCCCGTGCCTCGCCGAGAACTGCGAGCCGATGCACGGCGGGCCCGACTGGCAGCTGTTCGGAAGCTGGTGGGGCCTCTCGCCGGCGATTCTGATCCTGATCTTCCCGCTCGGCTTCCGCCTGACCTGCTACTACTACCGCAAGGCCTACTACAGGAGCTTTTGGGCGTCCCCGCCGGCCTGCGCGGTCGCCGAGCCGCATAAGAAGTACTCCGGGGAGACCCGCTTCCCGCTGGTCCTGCAGAACATCCACCGGTACTTCTTCTACGCGGCACTCCTGGTCGCCGGGGTGCTGACCTACGACACCGTCCTCGCCTTCCGCGACGAGCACCACGCGTGGGGCCACATGGGGCTCGGCACCCTCGTCTTCCTGGTCAACATCGCGCTGATCTGGGCGTACACCCTCTCCTGCCACTCCTGTCGGCACATCGTGGGCGGCAAGCTCACACACTTCTCCCGGCATCCCGTGCGCTACCGGATGTGGCAGTGGGTGAGCCGGCTGAACGCCCGGCACATGCAACTCGCCTGGGCGTCGCTGGTGAGCGTGGCGGTCGCCGACCTCTACGTCTATCTCGTCGCGTCCGGCGCCTTCGACGATCCGCGGTTCTTCTGACCCTCTGAGCAGTCTGTGAGTTCTGGCAGGTTATGACGGTTTCCGACGAGTGGGGCCTTTGAGATGACCGTGGTCGACCGGCAGGAATGGGACGTCGTCGTGGTCGGTGCGGGCGGCGCCGGGCTGCGCGCCGCCATCGAGGCACGCGAGCGGGGCGCCCGTACGGCGGTGATCTGCAAGTCGCTGTTCGGCAAGGCGCACACCGTGATGGCCGAGGGCGGGATCGCCGCCGCCATGGCCAACGTCAACGCCGGCGACAACTGGAAGGTTCACTTCCGCGACACCCTGCGCGGCGGGAAGTTCCTCAACCAGTGGCGGATGGCCGAACTGCACGCCCAGGAGGCACCCCAGCGGGTGTGGGAGCTGGAGACCTGGGGCGCGCTGTTCGACCGGACGCAGGACGGCCGGATCTCGCAGCGCAACTTCGGCGGCCACGAGTACCCGCGCCTCGCGCACGTCGGCGACCGCACCGGCCTGGAGCTGATCCGCACCCTCCAGCAGAAGATCGTCGCCCTCCAGCAGGAGGACTTCCGCGAGACCGGGGACTACGAGTCCCGGCTGAAGGTCTTCCAGGAGTGCACGGTCACCCGCGTGCTCAAGAACGGCCGCCACGTCTCCGGTGTCTTCGGCTACGAGCGGGAGTCCGGGCGCTTCTTCGTCCTTCAGGCGCCCGCCGTGGTCCTCTCGACGGGCGGCATCGGCAAGTCCTTCAAGGTGACGTCGAACTCGTGGGAGTACACGGGCGACGGTCACGCGCTGGCGCTGCTGGCCGGGGCCCCGCTGCTCAACATGGAGTTCGTGCAGTTCCACCCGACGGGCATGGTCTGGCCGCCGTCGGTGAAAGGCATCCTGGTCACCGAGTCGGTGCGCGGCGACGGCGGGGTGCTGCGCAACTCCGAGGGCGAGCGGTTCATGTTCGACTACGTGCCGGACGTCTTCAAGGAGAAGTACGCCGAGTCCGAGGAGGAGGGCGACCGCTGGTACGACGACCCGGACCACAACCGCCGTCCCCCCGAACTGCTCCCCCGCGACGAGGTCGCCCGCGCGATCAACGCCGAGGTGAAGGCGGGCCGCGGCTCCCCGCACGGCGGGGTCTTCCTGGACGTGTCCACCCGGATGCCGGCCGAGGTCGTCAAGCGCCGGCTGCCGTCGATGTACCACCAGTTCAAGGAGCTGGCGGACGTCGACATCACGGCGGAGGCGATGGAGGTCGGGCCCACCTGCCACTACGTGATGGGCGGCATCGCCGTCGACTCGGACACGGCGGCGGCGCGCGGGGTACCTGGTCTGTTCGCGGCCGGTGAGGTGGCCGGCGGCATGCACGGTTCCAACCGGCTGGGCGGCAACTCCCTCTCCGACCTGCTGGTGTTCGGGCGCCGGGCGGGCCGGCACGCGGCCGAGCACGCGGCGGGGCAGGGGCAGGAGCGGCCCCGCGTGGACGACGCCCAGGTGGACGCCGCCGCCGCGGAGGCGCTGCGACCGTTCTCGGCGGAGACGGAAGCGGAGACGGAGGAGAAGACGGGCGCGGGGGCGGGGACGTCCGGAGAGCCGGCCGGGGGGCCGCCGTCGCGGATGCCGGAGAATCCGTACACCCTGCACCAGGAGCTCCAGCAGACGATGAACGACCTGGTCGGCATCATCCGTCGCGAGCACGAGATGGAGCAGGCCCTGCGGAAGCTGGCCGAGCTGCGGGTACGCGCCCGGCGGGCCGGTGTCGAGGGGCACCGGCAGTTCAACCCGGGGTGGCATCTCGCCCTGGATCTGCGGAACATGCTGCTGGTCAGCGAGTGTGTGGCGCGGGCCGCGCTGGAACGTACCGAGTCGCGCGGCGGGCACACCCGCGAGGACCACTCCGCGATGGAACGCACCTGGCGCAACGTCAACCTGCTGTGTGCGATGGCCGATCCGACAGGCGGCGTCGCGGCCACCGCCCCGGAGCGCGGCCAGATCGTCCTGACCCGTGAGACCACCGAACCCATCCGCCCCGACCTGCTCGCCCTCTTCGAGAAGGAGGAGCTGGTCAAGTACCTCACCGAAGAGGAGCTGTACGAGTGAGCAGCTATGAGGCCCGCTTCAAGGTGTGGCGGGGAGACGTGCGGGGCGGCGGTCTGGAGGACTTCCGGGTCGAGGTGCACGACGGCGAGGTGGTCCTCGACATCATCCACCGGCTCCAGGCCACCCAGACCCCCGACCTCGCCGTCCGCTGGAACTGCAAGGCGGGCAAGTGCGGTTCGTGCTCGGCGGAGATCAACGGCCGCCCGCGGCTGCTGTGCATGACCCGGATGTCGGTGTTCGACCGGGACGAGACGGTCACCGTGACCCCGCTGCGGGCCTTCCCGGTGGTCCGCGACCTGGTGACGGACGTCGGCTTCAACTACACGAAGGCCCGCGAGGTGCCGTCCTTCGTGCCGCCGGAGGGGGTCGGGCCCGGCGAGTACCGGATGACGCAGGAGGAAGTGGAACGGTCGCAGGAGTTCCGCAAGTGCATCGAGTGCTTCCTGTGCCAGGACGTCTGCCACGTGGTCCGCGACCACGAGGAGAACAAGCGGGCGTTCGCCGGGCCGCGGTTCCTGATGCGGGTGGCGGAGCTGGACATGCATCCGCTGGACGCGGCCGACGCGGCCGGCCTGGACCGCAAACGCACGGCGCAGGACGAGCACGGGCTCGGCTACTGCAACATCACCAAGTGCTGCACGGAGGTGTGCCCCGAGGGCATCAGGATCACGGACAACGCGCTGATCCCGCTGAAGGAACGGGCGGTGGACCGCAAGTACGATCCGCTCGTCTGGCTCGGGAACAAGATCCGGCGCCGGTCGGCGCCGTCCTGACACCCCGGGCCCTCGACGTCCCTGGCGCCCCCGGGCGCGGGGGCCCGGGGGCGCCAGGGGCTCGGAGAATCAGGAGCTCGGGGAATCAGGGGCTCGGGGAATCAGGGGGTGGAGCTCAGGGCGTGGGCGCCGGTCAGTCGGTTCCGGAGGTGGCCGCCGGGGTGCGCGCCGGAGTTCCTGTCGGAGTTCCTGCCGGAGTTCCTGCCGGAGTTCCTGCCGGAGTTCCTGCCGAGGTGTGCGCCGCCCGCAGACGGCCGGAGTGCGCCACCTGGCCGAGGAAGGCCGGCCTGGTGGCGGTGGCCATGTGCTTCTCGAAGGCCTTCTTGTTCCTCGGCCACTTCGGGTGCCCGAAGTCGTCCAGGACGACGATGCCGCCGGGCGCCACGATCCGCTCGGCCCACTCCAGGTCCCGCCGGTCTGCCGTCATGGAGTGTTCACCCAGTCTTTCCGGTACGCGGCCCAGTCCGCATCCGTCGCCGCGAAGTCCACGTAGAGGGCGACGCCGAAGTCCGGCCGGTCGGCGTCGGCGCGGGACAGCCCGAGCCGCACACCGCGGACGGCGGCGGGGACGGTCTCGGCGTGGGCCCAGTGGCCGAACCGGTTCTCCTTGAAGAAGGGCAGGCCCATGAGCAGGTCGGTGCCGGGCGGGGTGGCCTCCAGCGCGAGCGCGGTCTGCTGGGCGACGTACCCGCCGTAGGTGCCCTCCAGCGGCTGCATGGTGTCGTACGACATGACGGCGATCTGGTCGACGCGGCTCGCGACCTGCCCGAAGAACTCCTGTGACCACCACTTGGGGTGGCCGGTGACCGCACCCCAGAAGGAGTGGAAGCCGGGGAGCGGGTCGATCTGGTGGGCGGCGACGGACAGGGGGACGGCGCGGGAGCCCGTCTCCTCGTGCAGGGCGTCGAGCAGCGTGAGGTAGTCGCCGTCGCCGGAGTGCAGGGGCTCCAGGTCGAAGTGGACGCCGTCGTAGCCGGTGTCCAGGATCTCCCGGGTGGAGCGGAGGACCGCGGCGCGGGACTCGGCGCGCTCCAGGTGCAGTGCCTCGGGGTGTTCGGGGGCGAGGATGTCGCCGAGCCAGGCCTGGACCCGGACGCCGGGTATCTCCCGGTGCACCGAATCGATCAGCCAACGGGCTTGCGGGTAGGCAGACTTCGGCAGGCTTCCGTCGTGCTCGAGCGGCCCCGAGTGGACGTACAGGTCGCGTATTCCGGTGCCGTCGAGCTGCCGGGCGAGGGCGGTGATGTCGGCGTCCTTCTTCCGCCCGTCGACCCAGGCGTGCCCGAGCCAGATGGCGTCACGGCCGCGGGTGTACGTCCCGTCGGCCGGGTCACCGGTGAAGTTGACCCGCAGCACCGTCCCGGCGGTCAGCAACGGCACCAGCACCACGAGCATCACCGCGAACGCGGCCCATGCGAGCCGGCGCTTCCCACGCCGGAGCGGTGTGCCCTTCCCCCGCCCGTGCCGGGTGTTCTCCGCGTCGTCGGGGCCGGACTCGTCCGGCTCGGCGGAGTCCGTACGCTCCGTGGGCTCCGTGGGCTCCGCGGACTCCGCGGACTCCGCGGACTCCGCGGGCCCGGGATCCGTAGGCCCCATGGGCTCCGTACGCTCCGTGCGTGACATCGCGCGTCCCCTCCGCCACCGCCCCCGTCCGGGCCCGCGGCTGATCTTGGAGAGGAGGACGAGGATGGGGGCGCCGCGGTTGCGGTCAGGCGGCGGTGGGCGCCCGGCGTACGTGCGCGTGCCCGTCCAGGGGGAAGGTGGGAGGTGCGGCGGGGAGGGTGCCGGTCCATGCGAAACCGGCTTTCTCGGCGACACGGCAGGAGGCCACGTTGTCGACCTGGTGCAGCAGCTCCAGGCGGGTCAGGCCCTCGTGGGCGAAGGCCGTGAACGCCCAGTCGGTCAGCGCCGTCAGAGCGCGCGGGGCCACTCCCCGGCCCCGCGCGTGGGCGGCGGTCCAGTAGCCCACCTCGGCGGAACCCGAGCCCCTGGCCGGGTACTTGAGGACGACGTTGCCGACGAGCCGCGCCGCGGTGTCGGGTGCTCGCGTCTCCTCCGGCGTCTCTTCCCACGTCTCCTCCACGGCGAACGCGAGGCGGTCCCCCGCCTCCCAGCCCCGCTGCTGCGCCGTCACCCAGCGCGCCGCGCCGGCCTCGTCGTGCACGGCCTCGCTCGTCCAGCGGCGCAGCGCCTCGTCCCGGTACAGCTCGGCCAGACCCGCCGAGTCCTCCGGGCTCCAGGGCCGCAGGGTGAGGGCGCCGGCCACCAGGCGTGTCGGAGTCGTGTGCATACGGCGAGGGTAGGGGGACGGGCCGCCCGGCTCCGGAGCGGGGCCGGGCGGGACGGACGGGCGAGGTCAGAAGAGGCTCAGGAGGGCCTCTGCGGGGTCGGTGAGGACGGTGTCGGCGCCGGGGAGGGGGAGTTCGAACCAGACGGTCTTGCCGCGGGGGGTGCGGCGGGAGCCCCAGGCCGCACTGAGCAGGCCGACGAGCTGGAGGCCGCGGCCGCCCTCGTCGGTGTCGCGGGCGCGGCGGCGGCGCGGCTGGACCAGGCCGGCGTCCCAGACTTCGCAGACCAGGGTGCGGTCGAGGAGGAGACGGAGTCTGATCTCGCCCTCGCCGTACCGCAAGGCGTTGGTGACCAGCTCGCTGACCAGGAGTTCCGTGGTGTCGACGAGGGGTTCCAGGTCCCAGGCGAGCAGTTGTGTGCGGGCGTACTCGCGGGCGCGGCCCACGCTGCGGGGTTCGCGCGGCAGTGCCCAGTCACCGACGGAGTCGGCGGGCAGCCCCTGGACCCTGGCCATGAGCAGCGCGATGTCGTCCTCGCCGTGGTGGGTGTCGAGGGTGTTGAGGACGTGGTCGCAGACGTCCTCCAGGTTCCGGGTGTCGGCGCGCGGTGGCACCGAGCCGTCGTAGGGGGCCCCGCTCGACGGCCGGACGGGGTCGGTGAGGGCGCCCACGAAGGCCTGGAGGCCCTCGTCGAGGGGATGGTCGCGGCTCTCGACCAGCCCGTCCGTGTAGAGCGCGAGCAGGGCGCCCTCGGGCAGTTCGACCTCGACCTCCTCGAAGGGTTCCCCGCCGACGCCGAGCGGCAGTCCCGGCGGGACGTCCAGCATCAGTGCGGACTCGCCGGGTTCGACCAGGACGGGCGGCAGATGGCCCGCGTTGGCGAAGGTGCACCGCCTGGTCACCGAGTCGTACACGGCGTAGACGCAGGTCGCCAGGTAGATCTCGGAGAGGTCGGCCTCCCGGGGGCGGCGGGCGGCCCGGGTCGCCTGCTGGACCCCACCGGGGGCACCGAGGCCCCGGGCGATCTCGTCCAACTGGGAGAGGACCTCGGCGGGTTCGAGGTCGAGCTGGGCCAGGGTGCGGACGGCGGTGCGCAGTTCGCCCATCGCCACCGCGGCGCGCAGGCCCCGCCCCATCACGTCCCCGACGACCAACGCGGTGCGGTGTCCGGGCAGTTCGATCACGTCGAACCAGTCACCGCCGACCTCGCCGGCCCGGCCGGTCGCCGCGCTGCCGGGCAGGTACCGGCAGGCGATGTCGAGACCGGACGCTTCCGGGTCGCCGGGCGGGAGCAGAGACCGCTGCAGTATCAGGGCGCGTTCGTGCTCGCGCCGGTAGAGGCGGGCGTTGTCGATACAGACGGCGGCGCGCGCGGCCAGCTCCACGGCGAGGTCGCGGTCGCGATCCCCGAACGGCTCGCTGCCCTTGGTCCGGGCGAACTGGGCGAGGCCGACCACCGTGTCGTGGGCGACCATCGGCACGGCGAGCGTGGACCGCACCAGCCCGCCCTCCTCGCCCGGCACGGCTCGCGGGCGGGCGGTGCGCAGGGCGTCCGCGCACGGCGAGTTGAACGCGTAGTGGTGGACGGCGCCGAGCTTGACGGGCTCCCCGGTGACGCTGAACGGCGCGTCGGAGACGGCGCTGGCGAAGGCGACACGGCGCACCTCCGCGCTGCCGTCGGCGAGGCCCGGCGGGGTCTCGTCGCCGGCCAGCAGCCCCTGGTAGAGGTCGACGGTGGCCAGGTCGCAGAAGCCGGGGACGACGACGTCGAGGAGTTCGCGGGCCGTGGTCTCCAGGTCGAGGGAGTTGCCGATCCGGGCACCGGCCTCGTTGAGCAGGGCGAGGTTGCGCCGCGCGGCGGCGGCCTCACGGGCGGCGGCGCGGCGGGCCGTGATGTCCGTCGCCAGCCATGCGATGCCGATGGGGCGGCCGCTGCCGCTGTGCACGCGGTACAGGTTGATGGACCAGTGACGGCGCCCGTCGGTGCCCGGCACGAAACCCGTGACGTGCATGTCCGTGATGGATTCGCCGGTGTCCAGCACCCTGCGCATGGTCGCGTCGACCCGCTCGGCCTCACCGCGCGGCAGATAGTCGTGGACGTTCTTGCCCCGGTGGTCGTCGGGCGTACCGCCGAAGATGGACGCGAACCGCTCGTTGGCGCGGCGAATCCGCAGGTCGGGGTCGATCAGCAGGAACCCGAAAGGAGACTGGCCGAAAATGGCCTGCGAAGCGGCGAGATCCGTCTCGATGCTGCGCAGGGTGCGCACGTCGACGACGATGCAGACGGCCGCCCTCTCGCCCTCCTCGGTGCGCGTCGGCATGACGTAGACCTCGGCGAGGGCCTCCCCGCCGGGCTCGCCGCCCTCCCCTGTCCCGGGGAGCCGGAAGGGGACGACCCCGGTCCATTCCCGGCCGTCGAGGATCTCGGCCATCTTGCGCTGGCCCTGCTCGCGCCGGTCCGGGTCGATGAAGGCCGCGATGGGGTCCATCCCGACGGCCCGCTCCGCCGGGATGCCGAAGATCTGCTCGGCGCGCAGGCCCCACTGGTCGACCAGTCCGTCGGGGCCGATGGAGAAGGACGCGACCCTGATGTAGTCGTACATGGATCCGGGAGGACTGACCTGCCACGTCCCGCCGGCCGACGGGATGTCACCGGCGGGCAGAAGGTCGCGGAAAGGAGTGGCGGAGGACGAGGTCCCACCGGACGTGACGCCGACGGAGGAGGTACTTGTGGCCGAGGTGCCCGGGGCCGGGTCGTCCGTGGCCGACAAGTGAGCGGACGAGGCATCGCCGGAAGAGAGGCCGTCCGCGGCCTCGGTCCTCGCGCCGTCCGACGGGTCCTTGGACCCCGTGGCCTTCGCTGGTATCTCGCTCACGCGAACCGTCCCCTCCAGCTCACCGCGTCCGGCACCGGTCACCGGGGGCGGCTGCCCGCAGTATCCAGCACTACGGCGCCGCACAACACGGTGTTCACGATCACAGCACGGTCCCGATGCTTTTCGGTCCGGACTGTGAGAACACTCCCAGTCTTCTAACCAGCGGACACGGCATCGAACCCCCTTCACCGGCAACCATCAGGGGCTTGAACCGTCCGTTCGACAGAGATGGCCCGTGCGTACACCGGCGAGTAGCGGCACAGCACCTCGTTTCAGCCGGGGGCGAACGCTCACTTCGGCACCGTGAGTTCGAACCACACGGTCTTGCCGACGTCGCCGGGCCGGGTGCCCCAGCGGCGGGTGGTGCGGGCGACGAGCTGCAGTCCGCGTCCACCCTCGTCCTCGGGCCGGGCGGCCCGCTCGTGCGGAAGTTCCGGCAGCGGGTCGGAGACCTCCACGCGCAGGACCCGGTCGAGGTCGGAGGGGCGCAGCAGGCAGACCTCTATGGGGCCGGTGGCGTGCCGCAGGGCGTTGGTGACCAGTTCGCTGACCAGCAGGGCCGCGAGGTCACCGACGCCGTCGAGGCCCCAGTCGTGCAGCTGGGCCCGGACCATGGAGCGCGCGGCGCCCACGGCGCCCGGGTCCGCGGGGAAGGTCCACGTGGCGTGGTCGCCCTCGATGTCGATCACGTGGATCACTTCCGTCACTTCCCGGTCGGCGAGTCAACCCATATCGGGCTTCATAGGGACTAATAGCCTTATACCCGACCTTCAGGGCCGATTACCGTCCGCGATGGCGCATCATGGCAGCCGCCGCGCGGGACGGCTTCCGCGCCTCACCGCCCCGCCTCACCGCCCTGCCGCGCCGCCGCGCCCCGGTCGCCACCGGCTGATCCGCGCTCCGGTGCTCACACGGCGCGGAGGCTTCTTCCACCAGTCCGGCGGACAGCCGGCGCACCCCCGCCTCGGGGCCGCACTCACCGCCGTCCGGGGCGATGTGCCGCAGGAAGCCCGGATCCTGGCCGATGGTGACGACGGGTGGCCCACCACGCCCCTCGGGCAGCGCCGGCCCAGTCCGGCCGCGATGGCGTCCCGCCGGGTGGTGCGGCCGGTCGAGGCGTCGGAATCCGCAGGCCGGGGACGGCGGCTCCGCCGGACCGGGCGTTCAACCCGCCTCAGCGGGGCACCTCGTGGACCGCCGCCTCCTCGGAGATCGGCAGGGGCCTCGTACCGGAACGCGTCACGCCTGATCCCCCTCACCACGACGCGGGGCACGACCCCGGCCGCGGCGAGCAGCCGGTTACACAGCCGCTGCCGACCCTCCGCCTCCTCGGGGGCTCCGCCGGGCAGCGGTGGCCGAGGGTGCCACGGCCGGTCAGGTACAGGGTCCCCAGACAGCCCAGGTCGCCGACGCGGGTACGGACGGCACTCGTCCCCGCGTCGGCGAGGGTGCCCGGCAGGCCGGCGACCTGGAACGAGAAGGAGGTCGGGAGACCGCCGGATCATCACGCGCCATCAGCTCGCCCGTGAGTTCACGCTCGTTCGGCTCCCGCCCCGCCCCTCCCCCGGGCCCGACCCCCGCAGAGCACGAAGGCACTGCCGACCTGAACGCCCGCCGCGCCCGCCACCCCGGCCCGGCTGACCTGCCCCGGTCCGCACGGGCCGCCCGCGATCCAGAACGGCAGACCGAGAGCGGCCATCCTCGCGAAGTCGGGCGTGTCCCGGGGACCGTAGACGGGGTCACCGTGCTCGTCCGGGCGCAGGGGTCCGCGGGGCAGGGCGCTGCGGCCGCCCGCACCGCGCCCCTCCACGACGAATCCGGCCGGCCCCCTCATCAGGGTGTCGAGAGCCGTACCGGGGACGACACCCGACCGCCCGGTCCGCGCGACGGTCCGGGCGAGCCGCCACCCGGACGCCCCCACGCCCATTCCCCCTGGGCCGGCCAGGGCAGTTCGGGCGTCGTCCGGGGTGCGTCCGTGGACCCTTGTTCGCGTTCGCCGCGGTGCCGCGGAAGCCAACCTTCGGCACCGTAACTGACGGAGCCGTAGGGACACGCGTACCCCCGGACACCCATGAGGATCTGCGAGCAGGCAGTACGACCCTCGGGTGGGGACAGGGGACAGGGGCGGTAACGGGTGGCTACGCGAAGCAGGTGGGCTACGCGAGTTCGCCGGCAGCGGCCAGGTCGTCGAAGAGCGACTGGTCGACAGGAGGCACCCGGTCCCGGTCGGCGTACGAGAACCAGGCCACCTCCTCGATCTCGCTGCTCGGGATCAGTTCCCCCCGGTACTCGGCGGTGTAGCAGGCCATCCGCACGACGGCACCGTCCGGGAGGCCGGGTGCGCCGGCCTCGTACGTCCCCACATGGGCAGCGGTCTGCGGGTCGAGCAGAACCGTCAGCTCTTCCTCGATCTCACGCAGCAGGGTCTCCAGGTCGCTCTCCGCGCCCTCGCGCTTGCCGCCGGGGATGTAGAAGACGTCCTTTCCCCGTGGCCGCGCGCAGAGGATCCTGCCGCCCTCCACACGCACCCACGCCACTGTGTCGATCAGGGCCGACATCACTCCGCCTTCGCCATGGGAAACCTGGTCAGGCAGGACCTTAGCGGGGCGCGGCCGGCCGACGGGGGCGCTCGGCCCTCGGGAGATCAGTCGGCGGGTGTCGCGTTCCGCCCGATGCGCTCGACCCAGTACAGCTGCTTGTGCCCGCGGCCGTCGAGACTGTCCGCGATCTTCTGCGCCTCGGCGCGGGTCGCGTACCGGCCCACGCGATAGCGGTTGCCGTTGTCGTCCTGTCGCACCACGAGCCAGGGAAGCGTGGCCGTGCTGTCGTTCATCGCGCCCCTCCGCTTCCCGTCCGCGCCCCGTGCCGCGCCCCACCCGATAAGGAATCCCCAGTCCGCATATGCCCGAGCCTACGCCTTACCTTCACGCAGCGAATATGGCTTTACACAAAGAGATACGCAATTAGCCAGTACGCAGGGGGCGCATCGCGGCGAATGCGCCGTACGTGAGTTCGACGTATCCGGTCAGGGGCATGCCGCCCCCACGCCCGCGACTCGGGGGTCACCTGCGAGAACGGCCAGATTCGTACGGTGCCCGAACGGGCATGCCGCCGCCCGTCCGGGCGAGCGGACGCCCGGACGGGGCGCAGAGGGAGCGCTTCGGGGTCGGCGACGGCTCGGGGTCGCGGTCCGTGACGGCCGCCGGTTCGGCTACTTCACCGGGAGGTGGTACGCGACCCGGTACCGGTCGGCGGGGATCACCACGTCGGCCGTCTCGACCGGGCGGCCCGAGGCGTAGTACGTGCGCTGGATGACCAGGACGACATGGCCGGGAACACCGCCGAGCAGCACCAGTTCCTCGGCGAGGCCGGGGCGGGCGCCGACCTCCTCGGTCACGTTGTCCACGATCACGTCGATGGCGCGCATGCGCTCGACCACGCCCATGCCGCCGAGGGGGCCCTTTTCGGGCAGCATCACGGGCGTCCGGCCGGTCAGGGCGAGCGGCTCCCAGGAAGTGGAGAGCATCATCGGCTCGCCGGCCTCCCGGAAGAGGTACCGGGTGCGCATCACCCTGTCCCCCGGCTCGACCTCGAGCCGCTCGGCGATGGCCCCGCAGGCGTCGGCCTGCTCGCTGCTCGACTCCCAGGTGCCGCGCACGTCCCCGTCCGCCTGCTCCTGCCGGAACGGGGTGGCGCCACGCTCCGGACGGAACCCGGAACGGGCCACGCGCCGGGGCACGGGCCGCTCACGGACGTACGTCCCCGAACCGGAGCGGCCCTCCACGAGACCCTCCGCCATGAGCACCTTGCGCGCCTCCAGCGCGACCGTGTCGGAGACGCCGTACTCCTGACGGATCCTCGCCTGGGACGGGAGGCGGGTGTGCGGGGGCAGCCGACCGTCGACGATCTTCTTACGGAGATCACCCGCGACGCGCAGATACGCCGGCTGCTCACCGAATGTCACTGGCCGCTCCCATCAGGTTGTACAGACAGCGACAGCGTGGCAACCGCAGGTTGTACCAGGCAAGCGAAGGCCAAAGAATCACTCGATGTGATGACAGATCCCGGCGGGGGTCTTTACGCAGGCTCTTTCTCCCCGCTATGGCGGGCCTCACACCTCGATACGGTCCTCATCGGCACCGCCGTCCCCGGTCCCGTCCTCCGTCCCGTCCTCGCCTTCGACCTCCCCTTCCTTTTCGCTCCCGTCGAGCGTGGGCGGTGTGACGGCCAGCCCCAGAGCCGCGCGTGGGGCGACCGACCGGTACGGGTCGACGAGGTCCCAGCCCCGGTCGTAGTGCTCGAGGAAGGTGTCCGGATCGTCGGTCCCGGCGGCCTTCGACCAGGCCGTCTCGGCCTTCTCCAGGTCGCCGACGAGGTCCTTCACCGGCCCCTCGGCACCGGCGGGCCACTTGTGCTCCCGCAGCATCGCGCTCTGCTCGGCGAGCGCCTCGGACACCTCCCGGGCCCACGTCCGGTGGCCGGGCAGGTCGTCCTGGACGTAATCCGTCTCGGGAGCCTTCTCCAGCGCCGCGTTGATGACGTGCGTGCTCTTCAGATAGGCCACCTGGTGCGCGTCGAGCGTGGTCTCGTCCCGGCGCAGCGAACCGGTGAGGGTGGCGTTCTCGTCCCGGTTGCCGAACACGCAGGTGATCACGCGGTCGCCGTAGCGCCAGCTGTCCCTGGACGGGGTGAGGTGGTACACGTCCACGTCGGCCGGCAGGGCCCAGCCGTCCATGGCGTAGGCGTCCTGGAGGGCGTAGCACCGGTCGTCGGCGGTCTCGGCGATGTCGTCGGCGCCCGGGTAGGCGCCGTCGGACAGGAGGACGACGCCGAAGACCTCTCCGTCGTGCTCCCCCGCGCACGGCACCCGGTCGGCCTCGGACGCCCAGCCCATCAGGCCGCCGGGCGAGTCGAAACACTCGCCCTTCTCGAGGGTCAGGATCTCGTTGACGCCCACCCTCTGAAGGTCGTCCCAGAAGTCGGCCGCGGCGCCGGAGAGGACCATCCCCACCCACGCCACCATCCCGGCGGCGGACATCACGGCCCCGCCGATCGCCATGCCCCGGCCCTGCTCCCCCCGCCGGCGGATCTGCCGCAGCGCGACGAGCCCCAGCACGAGCCCGAGGAACGGCACGATCCACAGGATGCCGAAGACGAGCGAGGCGATGGCGAGACCGTTGGTGGGGGGCGGTGGCCGGAACCCGTACGGGCCGTAGGGGACGTGGGAGCCCTGAGGGCCGTACGCACCCTGGGGACTGTGCGGACCCTGGGGGAACTGCGGACCCTGGGGGAACTGCGGTGGTGGATACGCTCCTTGGGGCTGGGGAGTGGGGTACTGGCCCTGGGGGTGCTGCCCCTGGGAGCCCTCGGGCTGCTGGGGCCCGGAGGGCGGGGGTATGGACACGAGTACCGTGCTCCTGGTTCTGCCGTGCTGCTGCGGAGAGGTGCATGCGCTGGTGCGGGCCGACATGCGGCTCCGCGCATCGTAAGCGCGGCCGGACGGGGCCGTGGGGGGCACCCCTGTTCGGACCGGACCGGGCCCGTCGCACCTCTCGCACACCTGCCTCGTCCCCGTGGCGGACGGCCGGATCACCGACCCGGAGCCCGACCACGAGGACGAGGACGAGGAACGAGACGAGGGCCGGGCACCTGCCCGCGGGCCGGCCCCGTCACATCAGAACTGCAGGGCCCAGCCGTTCAGCCGGCCCGTGTCCCATGTCGCGGTGTCGGTGACCCGCAGCTTCCACGTGCCGTTCGCGGTCTTTGAGGAGGCGTTGACCGTGTACGTGGTCTTGATGTCGTCCGTGCTGCCGCCGGTGCCGGACGCCTTCAGCGTGTACACCGTGCCGTCGGGGGCGACCAGTTGGACCCGGAGGTCGCCGATGTAGGTGTGGGTGATGTCCACCTCGACGCCCAGGGCGGAGGGCGCGTTGCCCAAGACGCCGGAGACGGTCACCGAGGTCTCGACGGTGGAGTTGTCGGCGATGGC
The DNA here is from genome assembly GCF_042656345.1 of Streptomyces incanus. Lineage (NCBI taxonomy): Bacteria > Bacillati > Actinomycetota > Actinomycetes > Kitasatosporales > Streptomycetaceae > Streptomyces > Streptomyces incanus. The sequence continues at coordinate 132,649 of NZ_JBHSPC010000007.1, read as the reverse complement.
GACGCTCTCGGTGCTCGCGAAGCGGTCACCGGTGGGCGGCGGGGTGGTGCCGCCCTGCCCGACCCGCAGCAGGAGGTTGGGCGAGCCGGTACCCGGGCTGCCGACGGCGCCGCTGGTGGCGGCGGAGGTCAGCGCGGAGGAGACCTGCGCGGGGGTGGCCGAGGGGTTGGCGGCCAGGTGCAGGGCGGCCGCACCGGCGACGTGCGGGCTCGCCATGGACGTACCCGAGATGGTGTTGGTGGCCGTGTCGCTGGTGTTCCAGGTGGAGGCTATGGAGGACCCCGGGGCGAAGATGTCCAGGACCGAGCCGTAGTTGGAGTAGCTGGCGCGGGCGTCGGTGGAGGTGGTGGCGCCGACGGTGATCGCCTCGGTCACCCGGGCCGGGGACTTGGTGGAGGCGTTGGTGGACTCGTTGCCGGCCGCGACGACGAAGGTGACGCCGGCGCTTATCGCGTTGCGCACGGCCGCGTCGAGGACGCTGTCGGCGCCGCCGCCGAGGGACATGTTGGCGACGGCCGGCTTGACCGCGTTCCGCGCGACCCAGTCGATGCCGGCGACGACCTGGGCGGTGGTGCCGGAGCCGGAGTTGTTCAGCACGCGGACGCCGACGATGTTGGCCTTCTTGGCCACGCCGTAGGCGGTGCCCGCGACGGTGCCCGCGACGTGGGTGCCGTGGCCGTTGCCGTCCTGGGCGACGTTGTCGTTGTCGACGGCGTCGTAGCCGTTGGAGGCACGGCCGCCGAAGTCGCTGTGCGAGATGCGGACACCGGTGTCGATGATGTACGCCGTCACGCCCTGCCCGGCCGAGTCCGGGTAGGTGTACGAGCTGTTCAGCGGCAGGCTCGCCTGGTCGATGCGGTCCAGACCCCAGGAGGGCGGGTTGGTCTGGGTACCGGTGATGTGGAAGGTACGGTTCTGGACCACCGAGGCGACGGCCGGGTCGGCGGCGAGACGTTTCGCCTCGGCCTCGGAGGCCTCGATCTCGTACCCGTTGAGCGCCTTGGTGTAGGTCCGCTCGATGTCGGCGCCGTACTTCTTGGCCACGGCGCGGCCCTCGGCGGAGCCGGCCTTCGCCCGGTCCGCCTTCAGGGTCACGATGAAGCTGTCGCTGACGGCGTTCGCAGCGCCCTCGTACTGGATGCTGCCTTCGGCGGCGGCCGGGGCAGCGCCGGCGGGGAGCGCGGAGACGAGGCCCGCCATGAGCGCCGCGCTGGTCGCGACGCCGAGAGTGGCCAGTCTTCGGTGGGGGTGACGCATCAACGCCATGTGAGGGTTCCTCCTCAGTCGGGGTGCGTTGCCGTGGGGGGGGGTGGTGCCGTCGACGCACGTACCGCGCGTGTGGCGCAGCCGATCGCTTATGACGCGATCATGACAATGACTATCGTCGGAACAACTGCGTGCGTCAGCCGAAAGATTGAGGGCTCCACAGGAATTGCACAAGAGGGCCCACATGGACGAAACACCATCGCCACGCAGGGGACATGTTCACCGACCCGCCGGCCTCCCCCGCCCATGGAGCCCTTGAAGCCTTTGAGCCCAGGGAGCCCTTGGAGCCCAGGGAGCCCAGGAGAGCGGTAGCGCCGAGACGGTGTGGCGAGCCGTGCACGACCCGAGCGGCCGGCCGGCCGCCGAGGGTACGGCGGCCGACCGGCCGGTGTCATGAGGGCGCGTCAAGAACCGCTGCGCCGCTCTCCTTCGGGGTGCGGGCAGAGCCCTACCGTGTCGCGTCCGGCACCGCGACCTTCGTGAACGGCAACACGAGCCGGGAAGGGTGCGCGGCGTCGCGGTAGATCTTGTGGGTGACGGGGCGGCCCACCGGCAGGTGGAAGGCGTCCGGCGGCAGCAGGGCGTTGTGCTCGTCGGCCAGCGGCTCGGCGTTGGAGAGCTCCACGACCAGCTTGTGTCCCGGCAGGAACGTCGCCCCGAACGGGTAGACGCGCAGCACGTACTCCTCGATCCTCCCCGGCTCGACCGGCACCGCACGCGTGTGCGGGTGGTGGGGGTCGCCCTCCGTGGTGCGCTCCTCGTCGAGCTCGCGGTGCGAGGCCTTGAGGTAGGCGGTCGTGATGAGCTGACGCTTGCCGTTCGGGGCCTCGTCCCACATGCGCAGGATGAAGTTCGTGTCGGGCTGGTCGATCTCCACGAAGAGGTGCGCCGCGCCCTGACCGATCATCTCGGTGGGCTCGGTGAACGGGGCGGTGCTCCAGCTGAGGATCTCCACCTTGTCGGTCACCGTCAGCGGCGCCTGGTAGAAGCCGTCGGGTGCGGCGTACTCGGCGCCCATGAGCTCGGGCTCGAAGGACAGCCCCCGGCGCGGGCGGAAGTAGAGCGACTTGTGCTCCACGTCCTTCGGCGGCCACTGGGCGCCGGTGACGGTCTCGCGCGAGCCCTCGACGTGGACGGTGACGGCGGGCTCGTCCATGATCCCGTTGTCGATGCCCTTGAGCCAGTACTCGTACCAGCGGAACATCTTGTCGTGCTCCTCGATGAAGGGGCGCGACTGCATCGGCGGGTAGGGGCCGATGTCGAGCTTCTTCGGACCCTTCAGCGCCTTGTACACCTCGATGGTGCCGTCCATCGTCCAGCCGCGGCCCTGGTCGATCTGGAGCCAGACCGGGATGTCGATCCGGGGCGCGAGCGTGATGGGGTTGCGCTCCTCGTACCAGTCGCCGTCGACCTCGTTCATCACGATGTCGAACCAGGCCTCGTGGTTCTTCGGGTAGTTCAGCACATGGACCAGGTTGGGCCAGGCGGCCACGTCCGGGTCCTGCAGCCGCTTGGCGACACGCTCCTTGATCTCCTCGGGGGAGAAGGTCTCGAGCATGCGGGACTTGACGCCGTCGGTGAAGGCCCAGCCGGAGTCGCCACCGCGGCCCTCACGGGCGGCACGCGGCATGAACCACATGACGCCGCCGTGGTAGGTGGTCTCGTAGAAGTCGTAGTGACCGCCGCTGACGAAGATCGCCTTGAGGCTCGGCGGCCGCTCGGCCGCCGCCAGCACCTGCATCGAGCCGAAGTAGGAGATGCCGATCATGCCGACGTTGCCGTCGCACCACGGCTGCCGGGCGACCCACTCGATGAAGTCGTACGCGTCCTGTCCGAGCGAGACACCACCGGCGTTGTAGTTGCCGATGTGCTCGCCCTCGGAGGCGCCGGAGCCGCGCAGGTCGCCGATGACGTGGACGTAGTCCTCCTGGACCACGCGCGCGATGTCACCGGCCTCGATGCAGCCGTCCCACATCGGGCTGGGGCGCCGCTGCGGCGGCGTGGTGAGCGCGAGGGCCTGCAGCTCCTTGCCGTACGGGCTGAGCGCCACGAGCGCCGGACGCGGCTTGTCGTCGACGCCGCTGTAGGTGTCGGCCGCCAGCATGACACCGTCGCGCATCGGCACTCGGAGATCCTTGCGGACGGCGATCTCCTGCCGGCCCGACCGGATCGTCTGGAAGTCGGTCATGAGTGTGAAGCTCCTCCGGGGGTCTGGGGGGCGTCCCCCAGGACAGTGCTGTACGAGTTCTGGTTGTGCTGCGTGCGGTAGCCGTGCAGTGAAGTGAAGAACGGCGACGGCTCGAGCGTGGGGTCGCCGGTGTAGCCGAGCTCCTCGGCGGTACGGGCGAACGGGGAGTACGGCGAGTCCGTCTCCCGCAGGCCGGCCTCCAGGCAGCCGCAGGCGGCCGAGGCGACCCGGCCCTCGACGGCGAGGCTCTGCTCGATGGCCTCCTGGGCCTGGACGGCGTCGAGCTCGACGCCGTACGGCGTGCCGTCGGCGCGGCGGTACGGGTGTCCGAGGTACAGGTGCCGCGGACGGATCTCGTCCCGCAGGTACTCCAGACTGGCGCGGTAGGCGGCCGGGTCCGTGTAGCCCGGGAAGCCGTTGGCGGCCCCGTGGACCTGGACGGAGTCGCCGACGAACACCGAGCGCTGCCCGTCGACGACGTAGGCGACCGATCCGGGCGTGTGGCCCGGTATCGAGTGCACCGAGACGGTGACGCCGCCGCCGAGGGAGAGGGTCTCGCCGCCCTTGACGAGCAGGGTGGGCTCCATCTCGCCGGAGATGACGGCGTTCGCGGCGGCCGTCACCTTCGCCTCTCCCTCCGGGTCGCCGAGGTACCGGCCTCGGCCCGCGAGGTACTCCTCCACGTGGGCCCGCCGCGAGCGGAGCATCGGCGCGTCGGCCTCGTGGATCACCACCTGGGCCCGCCGCCCGGTGAGCTCCCACAGGGCGTACGCCCCGCCGACGTGGTCGATGTGACCGTGGGTCAGCAGGATCCAGCGCACATCCTCGATCCGGCGCCCGATCGCCTCGAGGGCGGGAGCCATCCCTTCGGCGGGCGAGGAGCCGATCCCGGTGTCGACGACGGCCGGCTCGGGTGCGTCGATGAAGAAGCTGTAGAGACCGAACCGGCCCCACGGCGAGACCAGGGGATGGACGGGGGCTGCGTGCGTCATGGTCCTCTTTCTGAACTCGTACGCGGTCGGCCGGGTCAGCGCCGGCCGAGGAAGTCGCGCGTCTCCTCGAAGACCCTGTGGTACTCCGGGATCCAGGAGAAGTGCTGGACGAATCCGTGGCCCGCGCCCTCGTACCGGCTCACCGTCGCCTCCACGCCGGCCTCCCGCAGTCGCCGGCCGTAGAGCTCGCCCTCGTCGCGCATCGGGTCGTACTCCCCGGTGACGACGAGGGCCGGCGGCAGCCCGGTGAGGTCCGCCCGCTTGATCGGCGAGACGAGCGGGTCCGCGGGGTCGGCGCCGCTGTCGATGTAGAAGGCGTTGAAGGGCTTCAGCCCCGCCGTCTCCAGGCCGTAGCCCACGGCGTTCTCCCGCAGCGAGGCGTAGCGGTCGACGTCGAAGTCCAGGTCGAGCGAGGGGTAGTAGAGGATCTGGTGCGTGATCCGGTCGAAACCGTCGTCGTGCGCCTTGGCCACGACGGCGGCGACGAAGGTGCCGCCGGAGCTGTCGCCGGCGACGGCGAGGGTCGTGCCGTCCCAGGCCAGACTCTCGCCCTGTTCGGCGACCCAGCGCACGACCGCGGAGCAGTCGTCGAGACCGGCGGGGAAGGCGGCCTCGGGCGCCAGGCGGTAGCCGACGGAGACGACCTTGAGCCCGGTCTCCTTCGCCAGCGAGCGCGCGACGTGGTCGTGCGTCTCCAGGCTGCCGAGGAAGAACGCGCCGCCGTGGAAGTAGACCAGCACGCCGTGGCTGTCGGCCTCGACCGGCGTGTAGATCCGTACCGGCACCTCGCCCGACGCGGTCCGCGCGGTCACGTCCTCGACCGCGTGGAGCGGCAGGCGCTCCTCGAGGGGAGCGACGTGGGCCTCGTCCCCGGCGCGCATGGCGGCCGGGTCGAGCGGGCCCTCGGGCGGGGTGGGCAGGCCGGCGAGGAACGTGGCGATCTCAGGGTGCAGGGGCATTCCGTTACTCCTTGGGCGCGGCGTCGGCGGGCTTCTGGCCGGGGAAGACGTCGTCGATCTCTTCCTCGGACCAGCCCTGGCGCGAGATGGCCTGCAGCTTGTCGGTCTCCGGCTTGCGGATGGCCTGGTACCGGGCCAGCGCCTCCTTCAGGGAGTCCGCGTCCCGCAGGGCGTCGGCGAGGGCGCCGGCGTCCTCGATGGCGGAGTTCGCGCCCTGGCCCTGGTGGTGCAGCATCGAGTGGGCCGCGTCGCCCACCAGGACGACGGAGTCCGAGTGCCACGTGTCGACCGGGTCGATGTCGTAGACCGCGCGGATGTTCACGGTGTCCATGTCGAGGCCGCGCGTGATGCTGACGAGGCGCTCGTCGAAGCCCTCCACCGTCGCCAGGATGTCGTCCTTGGTGACCTCGGGGTTCCAGGCGCCGTCCGGGCACAGGGCGGTGATGTCGAACGACACCTGGCCGCGGTGGCGCAGCGGCAGCAGGTAGATCTTCGTGCCCTTGCCGATGTACATCCGCAGGTTGTCGTCGGTGACCATCCCGTGGGCGTCGTCGACGGAGATGACCGCGCGGTAGGCGTGCTCGCCCGAGAACACCGGGCCCTTGTCGCTGAACAGTTCCCTGCGCACCACCGACTTGATGCCGTCGGCACCGACCACCAGGTCGGCCTCGACGGTCTTGCCGCCCGCGAAGGTCAGGACGGAGCGGTCGCCGTTGTCCTGGATGCTCTCCAGCTTGTGACCGAGGTGCACCATGCCCTCGGGGAGCACGCCCAGCAGGGCTTCGATGAAGTCGCCGCGGTGGACCAGGTGGGTGTGGGTCTGCTCGCCGTCGACCGGCCACGCCTCCTTCATGATCGGGTCACCGGTGGCGGTGAGGATCTCGAAGTACTCGCTCGGCGAGGTCACCTTCGCGATCGCGTCGAAGATGCCCCACTGGCGGAACCGGTTCATGGTGACGGGACGCAGACCGATACCGGCACCGACCTCCCGGATCTGGTTCGCCTGCTCGTAGACGTCGACCTCGGCGCCCAGCAGGCTGAGGGCCTTGGCCGCCGCCGCACCGCCGTACCCCGCACCGACAACGGCTATCTTCAGGTTCTTCAGCTCGGAGTGCTGCATGGCTGGTTCTCTCTTACTTCTGAAGGGTCGGGAAGACCTGGGAGGGTCAGGAGGACTTCTGGAGGGTCAGGAAGTCGGCCGGGTTGTCGACGAAGATCGTCTTGATCGCGGCCTCGTCGAGACCGGCGGCACGGAGGTCCGGGATGAGGTCCTCGAAGATGTAGTTGACGGTGTGGCCCTTCACGCCCGGCCAGCCCAGGGGGCTGCAGTTGGCGTCGGCGGAGGCGAGGACCTGGTGCAGCCGGCCGTCGCCGATGAAGCGGAGGAAGTGGTCCAGCCGCTCCTGGCGGGGGCGGGCCCAGAACGGCGGGTCCGGCAGTTCGGTCTCGTAGCCGAAGGTGTCGAAGCCGATGCGCCCGCCCTGCTCCGCGATCCAGACGTCGCGCGTCTTGTCGGCGTTCACGCCGTCGTCGACGTGCCCGAACAGGACGCGGTCCAGGGGGAGACCCTCTTCGTTGAAGATCGCGATCGCGTTCTCGGCGTCGATCGCGAGGTGGGTCAGGATCGGCACGCCCGTGGTGAGCGAGGCGCGGGCGGCGGCCCGGTAGATGCGCTTGTCCAGGTCCGTCATACGGCCACCGCGGCTCACCCCGACCTTGATGACACCGGCGAGGCTGCCGGTGTCGCCGATGCCGACGGTGATCTCGTGGACGAACTGGCGGGTCAGGTAGTCCACGTCGGCCCGGGCGAAGTGCGGCAGGGCGGTGTCGCCGCCGACGAAGCCGGTGCAGGCGACGATGTGGACGCCGGTCTTCGCGGACAGCGACTTGTAGTAGTCGACGTCACGGCCGTTGCAGATCCCGGTCGCGTCGACGAAGGTACCGCCGCCGTACTCGTGGAACGTCCGCAGCTTCGGGACGGTCTCCTCGTACCGCTGCTCGGGGGTCTTCCACCACTTCGTGTCCAGCTCGGAGCCGGGCATGCCGTAGCCGATGTGCTCGTGGATGGCCACGAGACCCAGCTCCTCGGCCGGGATCTGCCCCAGAACGGTGTTCACTCTCGACACAACACTCACCTTTGAGAAAAGAAACTTGATGGTCGCTCGTGCTGGCGCTCAGCGCGCCGACAGCAGGTCGCGCGGGTTCTCCACGAGAATCCGCCGCGTGTCCTCGTCGCTGAGACCCTGTGCCTTCAGGAGCGGGACGAAGGTGGTCAGGACGTAGCTGTACGGCAGGTCGTTGCCGGGGTGGCCCTTCGCCACACCGGTCGCGCTGCTCGAGAGCAGGATCCGGTTGCCGAAGCCGGCCTGCACGAGGTCGGCGACCAGAGCCGCGCGCTCGTCATCGGTGATGTGGGTGTCGTCCTGCGCACCGACGTGGTCCAGGGCGACGTAGGCCCCGCGTCGGGCGATCCCGAGGGGCGCGCCGGCGGCGACGGCGTCCTTGCGGTCGAGTCCGCCGACGACGACGCGGTCGGCCGACAGCTTCTCGTCCAGGACGACGTCGAGGTCGTGGAGGGCGTCGGCGCCGTAGCGGATGGAGACCGCGACGCCGGTGCTCAGAGCGGTCCGGGCCGCACCGCGGAACAGGCTCTCGTCGGTCGCGGTCATGCCCTCGAGGGTCGCGGTGGTGGCCACCAGGCCGGCGGAGCCGCGTCGCTCCACGCGGGGCACCACCATGCCCTCGGCGACCTCCTTGGTGAAGAGGTCGGCGAACTTCTCGGCCGGCCACGGCGTCGGCGGGTTGGTCTGCGGCGTCAGGAAGTAGCCGCCGAGCATCTCCTCGGGGCCCTGGCCCGTCGAGGCGACGATGTGCACGCCGGTCGTACGGGAGAGGGCCTCGTACAGCCGGACGTCCCGGCCGTGGAACATGCCGGTGCTGTCGACGACGGTGCCGCCGCCGTGGGCGCGGAAGTCCTTCAGCTTGGCGGCGAGCGTCTCGAAGATCTCGGCACGGTCGAAGGTGACGTCGTAGGCGTGCTCCGCACCCGGCACCACCGACAGCAGCGCCTCGTGGACCGACACGACGCCCAGATCCTCGGCCGCCACCGGGCCGAGGACGGTGTTCACAGTGTTGCTCTCGACGCTCATGCCTGCCTCACGTGTCCGGGGTGGGAACTCCGCAGGGGCGCACCGCACCCTTGTGGCTGATGTCAAGGTAGCCATTCGCTTTACATGGCGTCAATGAAACTGACACCACGAAAAAACAATTCACGGGAAGCGGATCGGACGCCCGACACGGCCCGCCCACCCTGCGACGACGCCCCGAAAAACGGCCGGCACCACTGACGCGGACTCCCCGTTACGGACATCCCATCGCGAGCAAGGTGCCCGAATTGCGCTAAATCGACATCGCCTGCTTCGGCACGTGCCGACGGGGCCGGCCCCGTCCGCCGACCACGGCCGGCGCGGTACGGGGGGGCTGCCGAGGTACCGACCACGACGACACCGTCCGGTCAGGGGGAACCGGCGGGCTTCGGTTCGTACGGGCAGAGCAGCGCGCAAGGTCCTTTCCGCGGTCGCGAGGTGCCGACGGTCCTCACGGGGTGACGGTGATCTTTCCTACGTGTGTGCCGCGCCGGAATTCCTCCTGGGCGGCGTGGAGTTCGGTCAGTCGATGGCCGCCGGCGATGCGCGGCCGTACGGTGCCGGTCCGGGCCAGGTCCGCCCAGGACGCGAAGTGGGCGCGGGTGTGCGTCGAGGAGCCGATGAGGCTGAGGTTGTGCGGGTACAGGCGACGCGGGTCGAAGGTGACGACGGGCCCGGCGACGGCTCCGGCGATGACCCGGCGGGCACCGTCGCGCAGCGTGGGCAGGAGCCGTTCGAACCCTGGTCCGCCGGCCACGTCCGCGACGGCATCCAGCCCCTCGGGCCCGCACCCTCACACCCGGGCCCGGGTGTGTAAGTGACAGGAGAGCGGACAGACGCGCGGAATGAGCAGCTACCCCGAGAGGATCACCCCGAGCGACAGCGGGTTCCCGTCCACGGTCTCGCGGCGCGGCCCGTCGCAGGGCGGGGTCCCGAGTGCGGGCCTGTCCCCGATGCAGCCCCGGCGGGACGGCGACGGCAGCCTCGCGCACGTGGTGGAAACCCTGCTGGACAAGGGCCTCGTGCTCAACGCCGACATCATGGTCTCGGTGGCCGGGGTGGAACTGCTGGGCATCCGTCTGCGCGCGGCGCTGGCCTCTTTCGAGACGGCTGCCCGCTACGGGCTGGAGTTCCCGTCCGGCACGGACACGGAGACCGCCGCGTGGCGTGACACGCGCGAGGAGAAGGAGACCTGTCCGGCCTGCGGCAAGCGCGCCCCGGTCGAGCAACTGCTGCACGAGTGGTGCCCCTGGTGCGGGTGGCGCAGCGCGCAGGCCCAGCTGCAGAGCCGCCCCGAGCACGCACAGCCGGCGGCGTTGGCCGAGCACCGGGAGGAGCCCGCCGCCGACGATGAGGACGAGGGCGGGGACGAGGGCGAGGACCAGGACCACCGGGCGGCCGAACCGTCCCCGACCGAGGGCGAGGCGCAACGGCGTGACGGCTGACCTGTCCCCGATGCGCCCCACGCGGGATCCGCGGGTCACCCTGGACGACCTGGTGGAAGTCCTGCTGAACAAAGGCGCGGTCCTGCACCTGGACCTGATCGTCGCCGTGGCCGACATCCCGCTGATCGGCGTCTCCCTCCGAGCGGCCATCGCCGGGATGGAGACGATGCTGGAGTACGGGATGATGCGCCACTGGGACGAGGACACCCGCGCCTGGGCCGAGCGGTCCGTCGCCCGTCGCGCCCTCGAGCTGGGGGAGGACGAGAACATCGTCTGCCGGATGAGCGGCGGCCACCTCCTGACGGAGGGCCTCTACCACGGATGGCGGCCCGGCACCGTCCACCTCACCGACCGGCGCCTCGTCGTCCTGCGTGACGAACCACGGGAGATCCTGTGGGAGACCGGACTCGACGCCGTCACCGCCGTACGTCTCGAACCGGAGAGGACGGTCGGGGGCGAGGAACGGCTGCGCCTGGACGTCACTCTGGCCGACGGCAGTCAGGAACGCCTCTCGGCCCGGGAGCCCGGAGAGCTGCACGCCCTCCTCACCGAGGCGTGCGCGGGCCGCGCGACGCCCGCCCTCCCCTTCGCGTTCACGCCCCCCGTCGAGGAGGAACCGTCTCTCGCCGAGGGGCACCTGTGGTACCACGAACCGCGCCGGGGCGGGCCGTTGTGGCGCGGCGGTCAGGGACGGCTGACCGCCGACAGGCTGATCTGGAAGTCCCCCGTGGATTCCCGGCCGGCGCTCGTACTGTCCACGGCGGACATCACCGCGGTGCGGCGGGCACCCGCGTACGGCCCCGCCGGGAAGGACAGCGTCATCGCGGTGCACACCGCCGCGGGCGACGAGGTGAGACTGGCCGCGGACGATCCGGCGGCCTGGACGGAACGGCTGCGCGCGACGGGGCCCGTGGCGGCGACCGGATGAGCGACCGGGCACGCCAACAGGAGGCACGACAGCAGGAGGATGGAGAGCCGACATGCCGTTGACCGTCGACGAGAAGAGCCTCAAACACGGGGTGCTGTCCTTGGTGGTCACCTTGGTGGAGGTCATCCAGGAGGCGCTGGACCGCCAGGCGCTGCGCCGCATGAACGGCCACGACCTGACCCCGCAGGAGGCCGAACGCCTGGCGAACGCCCTGCTGGAACTGGACGAGGCGATGGAGCAGATCAAGGAGGACCACGGCATCGTCTCCTCGGTCGCCGACCTGCACAGGGGCCTGGACGAGGTCGTCGACGACGTCGTGGACAAGCTGATCAACCCGCGGCGCTGGGCGGAGGAGACAGACGGATGACCGAGCACACGGCGCTGTACGTGTACGCGCTGCTCCCGGACCGACCGGACCAGCAGGACCGGCGGGACCGACCGGACCGACCGGACCGGCGGGACGCGGCCGACGGCGTCACCGGCATCGACGGTCGCCCCCTGCGGCTGGTGCGCGTTCCCGGCACCTCCGTCGCGGCACTGGTGCACGACGCTCCGCCGGCCCCTCTCCAGGGCAGCGACGACCAGGTGCGCCGCTGGGTGGAGGAGCAGAGCCGAGCGGTGGAAACCGTGTGGGAACGCACCGGCAGCATCCTGCCGATGACCTTCAACGTCCTGGTCGCCGACGAACCGTCGCCCGAGGACCGGCCCGCGGCCGGGCGGAGCGCCGAACGGCGCCTGACGGAGTGGATCACCGAGGAGGCGGCGGACATCGGTGGCCAGTTGGAGGGCCTGGCCGGCCGGTGCGAACTGCGGGTCGACATCACCGTGGACCGTACGGCCGTCACCGCGGGCGAGGCGGGCGAGGACACACCGGAGGGCCGGCCGGACGGCCTGTCACCCGGCATGCGCAGGCTGATGGCCAAGCAGCGGGAGCACCAGGCCCGCAACGCGGCCGGACAGCTCGCCGACACCCTGCACGCCGAGACCAGGCACCGTCTGCTGACCGTCGCCGAGGACTACCGCGACCGCGGCCCCACCCACCGTGTCGCGGGCGAGACGGACGTCCTGTGCGCCGCCCTGCTCGTCCGGCGGGAGGACATCGACACCGTCGGCACCGTACTGACCGAGCTGCGGGCCCGGCAGCCCGCCGTCCGCATCCGCTTCCTGGGCCCTTGGCCCCCGTACTCCTTCATCGACACCCGGCATCGCGTCCGGGCGGAGGAGATGGCCCCTGAGCGACCGTGAACGAGCGGACCCGCCCGCCCCGCACCGGGCGAGTCCTCTCCCCCCTGTCCACGACGTCACCGGAAAGGTCACCGCCGAAGCCGTGTCCCAGCCCGAATCATCCACTCACACGCCGAAGCGGAACGCCTGCGTCCCGATCCTGACCTGTGGCGGAGCCGCACGCGCAACACCCTGACCCAGGCATTTCCCCGTTGGCGTGCGTCGGGTTCCGACGGTCGCTCACGGGTCTCCTGCGGACTCTTCGCGGACCGCTCCCAGCCGCGCCTGCTCCTCCTCGACGATCCGACGGGCCATCGCCGTGTCCGAAACGTCGACCGCGTCCGGCGTCGACTCGGCGACTGCGCTGCGACGTGCGTACGCGTCGAACAGGCGGCTCTTGTTCTTCAGCATCTCCACCATCCGCTCGTCCCCCCCGCGGGTGGTGAGCAGTCGGTGCACCCGGACCGGACGCACCTGCCCCATGCGGTGGGCCCGCGCCACCGCCTGGTGTTCGATGGTCGGTTTGATCTGAGGCTCACAGATGATCACGACGGACGCGGCCTGCATGTTGAGCCCCACCCCCGCCGCCTCGATCTGCGCCACCAGCACCGCATGACCCGGCACGGCGGCAAACTCGTCCACCAAATACTGACGGCGCGCGGGCGGCACGCTTCCCGAGACCGGACCGAACACCTGACCGCCACCATTGCTCCGCGCGCCATCCAGCATGTCCTTCACCGCTCCAAGGACATCCCTGAAGTTGGAGAACACCACCACCTTCAACCCATTCTCGGCGGCGTCCTCGACGATCTCGCGCAGCCGGTTCAGCTTGGCCGACTGCTCGGGGCGCGCGTACGCCGCTCTGCGCATCGCCATGAAGTTGCCGGCGCGCACGGCTTCGCGGTAGGCGTCTTCGTCCGACGCACTCAGCTCCTCCCACTCGTCCGTCTGCTGGAGCGCGGGCAGTTCGGTCAGAACATCCTGCTGGTTGCGGCGCAGATAGACCGGGGCGACGGCCTTCCGGAAGGCCTTGGAGCCGGCCACTCCGTCACGGTCACCGACAATCCCTGCCAGGTGCGGCTGAAGAATCCGCACAAGGCTGCGAAACTCGGCGACTCGGTTCTCCATGGGCGTGCCGGTCATGAAGAGAACGCGTTCGCAGCGCCCGGACCATTCGGTCACGGCCTGGGAACGACGCGTCTTCGGATTCTTCACGTAGTGCGCCTCGTCCACGACCAGCATCCCCAGCTCGCCGCCTCCGGGGGCCGGGAAACCGCGCAAGGCGTCGAAGGTAGTCACCCCTACGCCGCCCCGGCCCTTCCAGTCGGCGAACGCTTCCTGCCTGTCGGGGCCGTGAAGAGGCATCACGCGCAGCTTGCTGCGGGCCTCGATCTCGCGCGTCCAGTTGATCAGGACGCTGGCCGGACAGACGACCATGAAGTGGCTCTGCCCCTCGGCAGCGAGATGAGCCAGAGCAGCGATGGCCTGGATGGTTTTGCCGAGCCCCATCTCGTCGCCAAGAATCACCTTGCGTTGCGCCAGGGCGAAGCGCGCCCCGAAGGCTTGATAGCCGCGCAGCGACACCCGCCGGTGAGTGGCATCAAGCATCTGGTCGCGGACCCGCTCGGCAACTTCGTCGGGCAGGAACCCCTCGGCAGCGGCAGTGTCGGGTCTGCGGCCGGAGATCTCCGCGAGCAGGCTGTAGTACTCGGCGGAACGCAGCTCGAAGTCGACCCAGGCCGCGACCTCGGTCGAGGTACCGCGCAGCAGATCCACCGAGGCTTGTGCAAGCAGCTCCGGCACACCGTCCTGCACTGCTTCCTCGGTCAGCCTGCGGACCTCTGCCACGGCCTCCAGTGCCCGAGCTCGTTTGGCCTGCCCCACCAGCAGCATCCGCAGCCGCCCGGCGGCCGGCTTGGCCTCGGCCAGCAGCGGCCCGAGCCGCTCCGAGAGAGCCACGGCCGTGTCGACGGCTCGCCGCGCATCGGGCCCCGCTTCCACCAGCACGTGCAGGGCCATGACGAGTGAGGTGGTTCGCGGCTCCGGCCGCTCCACGTCGATGTGGACGGCGATGGTCTCCCGAACGGCATCAGATATCTGACGTGCCGCCGCGATGACCTGATCGGCGGTCCGCTGCCCCACGCCAGGAATCTGCCGCAACCGGTAGGAACCGGCATCGAGTACCTGCCGGACCGACCGTAGCCCGCTCCTCTCGACTTCCCCGAGCCTCAGCCGACCCTCGGTGACCTCCTTCAACCGGGCCACCGGGATGGCGTCCAGCGCCTGTTCCACCGCTGTATCGCAGATCGGCTTCAGCGCCGTCCGAACCGCCTCGACAGCCCGCCCGTGGTCACCGGCCACCGCCTGCGCCGCCTCGTACAGCCGCTCTCCTGCGGCAACCGCCTCCCGCTCACTGCGCCCCATCCCGCCCCGGCCCCTCTCGCCATGTCCCCGCATACTGCCACCGTTGCCCCCGGCACCGACCGGGGCCCGCAGGCGTTGTGTACACATGGCACACTCGGTACTCTTGAGGCATGACTCAGCCGCTGCCCATAGAGTCCATCCGCGACGTACGCGCCCACTTGGCCGAAGTCGTCGAACGGGCCGACCGCGACGACGTGCCCACTGTGATCACCCGTCGCGGTAAGCAGGTCGCCGCCGTGGTCTCGATCGAAGTGCTGCGCAGGTACCAGGAGTGGGAAGAGCGCGAGATCAACCGCATCATCGACGAGCGCATGGCGAGCCCGGCCGCCGGCGTTCCGATCGAGGACGTGATGAGGGAGACGCTGGCACGCAGTGAGTGACCACCGCGCGGTGTTCCGGCCCGAGGCCCAGGCCGAGCTGCGCAAGATCCCGCGTGACACGGCGCTTCGCATCCTGGCCGAACTGACGGAGCTGGAGAGAGACCCCTTCGGCTTCACCACCACCGCACTCGTATCCCAGCCTGAGCGCCGCCGCCTACGGGTCGGCGACTACCGTGTCGTCTACACGATCGACAACGGGGAGCCGACGGCGTGGGTCGCACGCATCGGACACCGCTCCACGGTCTACGAGACGTAGCTGCTCCAGGTCCTACGGACTACTGCGGACAGCACAACGACCCGACCTGCTTTCTCACAGGTCAGGCCGTTTACCCACGTCCAATCAGACGTTGAAGCGGAACTCCACCACGTCGCCGTCGCGCATGATGTAGTCCTTGCCCTCCATGCGGGCCTTGCCCTTGGCGCGGGCCTCGGCGACCGAGCCGGTTTCGACGAGGTCGGCGAAGGAGATGACCTCGGCCTTGATGAAGCCCTTCTGGAAGTCGGTGTGGATGACTCCGGCGGCCTCGGGGGCGGTGGCGCCGCGCTTGATGGTCCAGGCGCGGGACTCCTTCGGGCCCGCGGTCAGGTACGTCTGCAGGCCGAGGGTGTTGAAGCCGACGCGGGCGAGGGTGGCGAGGCCGGGCTCCTCGGCACCGACCGACTCCAGGAGCTCCATGGCGTCCTCCTCGTCCAGCTCGGCGAGGTCCGCCTCCAGCTTGGCGTTGAGGAAGATCGCCTCGGCGGGGGCGACCAGGGCGCGCTGCTCGTTCTTGAAGTCCTCGTCGGTCAGCTCGTCCTCGTCGACGTTGAAGACGTAGAGAAACGGCTTGGTGGTGAGCAGGTGCAGGTCGTGCAGGGGTTCGGCGCGCTCGCTGCCCTGGAGGATGCCGTGCGCGAAGAGCGTGTCGCCCTTCTCCAGGATCTCCTTGGCCTCCTCGACCGCCTCGACCTTGGGCGCGATGTCCTTCTTGATCCGCGACTCCTTCTGCAGGCGCGGCAGGACCTTCTCGATGGTCTGCAGGTCGGCGAGGATCAGCTCGGTGTTGATCGTCTCGATGTCGTCCTTCGGCGAGACCTTGCCGTCGACGTGGACGACGTTCTCGTCCTGGAAGGCGCGGATGACCTGGCAGATGGCATCGGACTCGCGGATGTTCGCCAGGAACTTGTTGCCGAGTCCCTCACCCTCGCTGGCGCCGCGCACGATGCCCGCGATGTCGACGAAGTCGACCGTGGCCGGGAGGATCCGCTGGGAGCCGAAGATCTCCGCGAGCTTCGTCAGCCGGGCGTCGGGGACACCGACCACGCCGACGTTCGGCTCGATGGTGGCGAACGGGTAGTTGGCCGCCAGCACGTCGTTCTTGGTCAGGGCGTTGAACAGGGTCGACTTGCCGACATTCGGCAGACCGACGATTCCGATCGTGAGCGACACGTTGCGACTTCCCGTACGTGAGGTTGAGGACTGGCCGACTGGGCTGCGTGGGCCGATCCACCAGTCTACGGCGTACCCGCCGCCCACCCCGTCAGCAAATCGAACGCATGGACAACCCTCACTCTCCGGCGTGTCTGACAGCCCGTTCAGCACATAAACAGACCTAAGTTGGTCCAGTGGAGCAACACAGCACGCGACCTGCTCAGCACGGACCGCGACGTGACCAACCGACCCGGCCGCCCGGGCCGCCCCGGCCCCCGCTGCCTCCGCTGCCTCCGCTGCCTCCGCAGGCAGGGCGGTCCCCCGGGGGCGGTGTCGCGCGCTCCGCCCGGCCCACCCGCCCGGCACAACGCAGGCCCGCGCCGGTCCCCCGGCCCGCCCCCTCCCCCGCGAGCCGGCGACTGCCGAATCCCCGGCTCACCGGGCTGGGCGGAGGCCTCTTCTGCGGGCTCGTGATGCTGGCGCTCGGGTTCCTCGTCGCGCTGCTGTTCGGGATGTCCTCGACCGCGTACGGCGTGCTGTTCCTGCCGGTGTGCGTGCTGA
Organism: Streptomyces incanus; assembly: GCF_042656345.1. Taxonomy (NCBI): domain Bacteria; kingdom Bacillati; phylum Actinomycetota; class Actinomycetes; order Kitasatosporales; family Streptomycetaceae; genus Streptomyces; species Streptomyces incanus. The sequence continues at coordinate 115,725 of NZ_JBHSPC010000007.1, read as the reverse complement.
CCGCGCTGTGGGTGCGCACGGGGGACCTGCTCACCGCGCCCGTGGTCGTCCCGATCGCCTTCGCCCTGGGCCTGGTCCCGGTCGCCGACGAAGGCGACGGCGGGACCGGCGGCCGGCTCATGGGCATGGTGACGGGGCTCGCCACCCAGGCCGGCTGGCTGTACGGGGGGACCTTGATCACCTGTGCGATCGTGCTCGGCCGGCGGATGCGCACGATCCGTACGATCAACCGGCGGACCGCCGCCGCCCGGAGCCGGGCCCAGGCCTGACCCCCGGACGCGCCGGGCCTTCCGGAAAAAGGGTCCCCGGGCGCCCCGGTGCCTACCTGCCCGTGGCCGCCCGCATCGCCGCTCCCACGATGCCCGCGTTGTTCTGCAGCTGCGCCGGGACGATCTCGGCCTTGATGCCCTGGATGTGGGGCAGGAACCGCTCGGACTTGCGGCTGACACCGCCGCCGATCACGAACAGCTCCGGTGAGAACAGCATCTCCACGTGGGCCAGGTACTTCTGCACCCGGCGCGCCCAGTGCTCCCACGTCAGCTCGTGGTCCTCCCTGGCCTTGCTGGAGGCCCGCTTCTCCGCCTCGTGGCCGTGCAGCTCCAGGTGGCCGAGCTCCGTGTTGGGGACCAGGACGCCGTCCACGAACACGGCGCTGCCGATGCCCGTACCGAACGTCAGCAGGATGACCGTGCCCCGGCGGCCCCGGCCGGCGCCGAAGTGCACCTCGGCGACACCCGCCGCGTCCGCGTCGTTGACCACGGTCACGGGCAGACCGCCGAGGCGGTCACCGAGCAGGACACGCGCGTCGGTGTTGACCCAGCTCTTGTCGACGTTGGCCGCCGAGCGGATCGTGGTGCCGTCGGTGACCACACCCGGGAAGGTGACCCCGACCGGGCCGGTCCAGCCGAAGTGGTCGACGACCTCCTTGACCCCGTCGGCCACCGCGTCCGGCGTGGACGGGTGCGGGGTGAGGACCTTGCAGCGCTCCTGCGCCAGGTCCCCCTTGTCCAGGTCGACCGGGGCACCCTTGATCCCGGACCCGCCGATGTCCACACCGAAGATCTGCATGGGACCACGTTAAGCCGGACCATGAACGGTCACCGAACCGGACGCCGTCACCAATCGGACACAGGGTGAGGATTGGGGACGTGACGCCGTCACATCCCCCCGGTTCCTCGCCCGTCAGCGCACCACACCGACCCGCGCTACGCCGGCCGCACTACGCCGAGGCCCCGCCCGGCCCGGTGCCACCGCGCTCTGCCACCAGGGTCGCCGCCTCCTCGCGCAGGTCGCGGCGCAGCTCCTTGGGCAGCGAGAAGATGATGGACTCCTCGGCGGCCTTGACGATCTCGACGTCCTCGAAGCCGCGCTGCGCGAGCCATTCCAGAACCTGCTCGACCAGGACCTCCGGCACCGAGGCGCCCGAGGTCAGGCCGACCGTGGAGACGCCCTCCAGCCAGGCCTCGTCGATCTCGTCAGCGAAGTCCACCAGGTACGCCGCGCGGGCGCCCGCGAGCTTGGCGACCTCGACGAGTCGCACGGAGTTGGAGGAGTTGCGCGAGCCGACCACGATCACCAGGTCCGCCTCGGCGCCCATCTGCTTGACCGCGAGCTGACGGTTCTGCGTGGCGTAGCAGATGTCGTCGCTGGGCGGGGAGATCAGCTGGGGGAACTTGCCCTTGAGCGCGTCGACGGTCTCCATGGTCTCGTCGACGGAGAGCGTGGTCTGGGAGAGCCAGACGACCTTCGACGGGTCGCGGACCTCGACCTTGGCGGCGTCCTCGGGGCCGTCGACGAGCTGGATGTGGTCGGGGGCCTCGCCGGAGGTGCCGATGACCTCTTCGTGGCCCTCGTGCCCGATCAGGAGGATGTCGTAGTCCTCGCTCGCGAACCGGACCGCTTCCTTGTGCACCTTGGTGACCAGCGGGCAGGTCGCGTCGATGGTGGCGAGCCGGCCGCGCTCGGCCTCCTCGTGGACGACGGGGGCCACGCCGTGCGCGGAGAACATGACGATGTTGCCCGGCGGCACCTCCTCCGTCCGTTCGACGAAGACGGCGCCCTTTTTCTCCAGGGTCTGCACGACGTACTTGTTGTGCACGATCTCGTGCCGGACGTAGACGGGGGCCCCGTACTGCTCCAGGGCCTTCTCGACGGCGATCACGGCGCGGTCCACGCCCGCGCAGTAGCCCCGGGGGGCGGCGAGCAGGACACGGCGGCCAGGCGAAGCGGTCATGCGTCCCATCGTAAGGGCCACATCCGACAGCCCCGTGATCGCGTCCACGGGGAGGCCCCGGACCGGTCCGGGTTCCGGGTGCACGGGGGCGGCGAGCAGGGCGTACGGGCGCACCGGGCGCATGGGCCGAGCGGTGTCCGGGCACGGGGGCCGCGCGGTGGCGGCCTGCGATGTCGGCGGCTCGGACTAGTCTCGCGGCATGGCTGTCAACACGTCTGCGGAAGCGCCCATCCCGGTCGGTGAGGTGTCCCGGCTCATCGGGGGGTGGATCGACCGGCTCGGCGCGGTGTGGGTCGAGGGGCAGATCACCCAGCTGTCGCGGCGGCCGGGCGCCGGGGTGGTGTTCATGACGCTGCGGGACGCCTCGTACGACATCTCCGTCGGCGTGACCTGCTACCGGCAGGTGTTCGACGCCGTCGCCGACGTCGTCAGCGAGGGCGCGCGGGTCGTGGTGCACTGCAAGCCCGAGTGGTACGCCCCGCGCGGGCAGCTGTCGCTGCGGGCCGCCGAGATCAGGCCGGTCGGGGTCGGGGAGCTGCTCGCGCGGCTTGAGCAGCTGAAGAAGTCCCTCGCGCGGGAGGGCCTTTTCGCCCCCGAGCGGAAGAAGCCGCTGCCGTTCCTGCCGCGGCTGATCGGGCTGGTCTGCGGACGCGCCTCGGCCGCCGAACGGGACGTGCTGGAGAACGCCCACCGCCGCTGGCCCGCCGTCCGCTTCGAGGTGCGCAATGTCGCCGTGCAGGGCGTGCACGCGGTGCCGCAGGTCGCCCAGGCCGTGAAGGAGCTGGACGCGATCGACGAGGTGGACGTGATCGTCGTGGCGCGGGGTGGGGGCAGCGTGGAGGACCTGCTGCCCTTCTCCGACGAGCAGCTGGTGCGGACGGTGGCGGACTGCCGTACGCCGGTCGTCTCCGCGATCGGGCACGAGCCGGACAATCCGCTCCTGGACCATGTCGCCGACGTGCGGGCCTCCACCCCGACGGACGCCGCCAAGAGGGTCGTCCCGGACGTGGGGGAGGAGTACGAGCGGGTGCGGCTGCTGCGCGACCGTGCGCGACGCTGCGTCCAGGCGTTCGTCGACCGGGAGGAGCGGGGGCTGGCGCAGGCGCTGGCCCGGCCCTCGATGGAGGAACCGCACCGGATGATCGACGGGCGGGCCGAGGAGGTCGGCGCGCTGCTCGACCGGGCCCGGCGCTCTCTGCGGCACCAGCTGGACCGGACCGACTCCGAGCTGACGCACACGCACGCGCGCGTGGTGGCCCTGTCCCCCGCCGCGACGCTGAAGCGCGGGTACGCCGTGCTGCAGCGGGCCGACGGAAACGCCGTGCGTGATCCGGGCGAGGTGGAGGCCGGTGAGGCGTTGCGGGCACGGGTGTCCGAGGGTGAGTTCAGTGTCCGAGTCGATGCGTAGGGTGGGCGGATGACCAGCAAGACGGAGCAGACGGGGCAGGCGGAGGCCGCGGCCGAGGCTCTCGGGTACGAGCAGGCGCGGGACGAGCTGATCGAGGTCGTACGCCGCCTGGAGACGGGCGGTACGACGCTGGAGGAGTCGCTCGCGCTGTGGGAGCGGGGCGAGGAGCTGGCCAGGGTGTGCCGGAGCCGGCTGGACGGCGCACGGGCCCGGCTGGACGCGGCACTCGCGGAGGAGACCGCTGGAGCGGGAGGGGCGAAGAACGGGGACGGGGAGCTGTAGCCCGCGCGCCCGGCGAACCCGCATCCGGGTCCGCCCGCATCCGGGTCCGCCGGGGCGGTCCCGCCCCGGCCCGCCCCGGCGGTCGGGGCTACTTGGCGTTGTCCTCGGCCAGCGTGTGGGCGACGAGGGCGTTCGCATGACCGTGGCCCAGGCCGTGCTCGGTCTTGAGCCAGGCGACCAGCTCCATGTGCTTGACGAGCGGGGAGGAGCGGATCAGCTTCTTCCACTCCGCGATCGGACGGCCGTACTTCTTCTCGATCGACGGGAAGTAGGCGGCGGGGCCTTTGACGGTGTCGGTCATGTCGGGGTGGTCCTCTCCGTGTCCGTGCAAGTGGTGGCGTACTACTTGCAGGACTGCGGGTGTGCGGTGAAGTGAGCGCGGAATCGGCGTGATCCGCGTCACCCGGAGAGCGGAACCGTGAAGCAGGTCACCCCATTCCACTTTTGATTGAACTTTGAACTTTCTTGTCGTAATGTTTTCCCGTCAAGGGCTTCGCGCCGATCGCGCGGAGCTGACGCTCCCCCCAGAAAGTTCACGCATGTCTCTCGTTCTTGACTCCGCCGCCCAGGACCTGCTCTTCCGCGAGGCGCGCACCGCCAACACCTTCACCGACGAGCCGGTGACCGACGAGCAGGTGCAGGCCATCTACGACCTGGTCAAGTACGGCCCGACCTCCATGAACAATTCGCCGCTGCGCGTCACCCTGGTCCGCTCCCCCGAGGCCCGCGAGCGTCTCGTCCAGCACATGGCGGAGGGCAACCAGGCCAAGACGGCCGCCGCCCCGCTGGTCGCGGTCCTCTCCGCGGACAACGAGTTCCACGAGGAGCTGCCGCAGCTCTTCCCGCACTTCCCCGGGGCCAAGGACATGTTCGCCGGCGACCGCTCGATGCGCGAGGGCCAGGCTTCCCTGAACGCCGCCCTCCAGGCCGCGTACTTCATCATCGGCGTGCGCGCCGCGGGCCTGGCCGCCGGCCCGATGACCGGCTGCGACCTCGAGGGCATCCGCAAGGAGTTCCTCGACGACGACCACACCCCGCTGATGGTCGTCAACATCGGCCACCCCGGCCAGGACGCCTGGTTCCCGCGCAGCCCGCGCCTGGAGTACGACCAGGCCGTCACCACCGTCTGATCGTTGCCTCGAGGCGTACGGCAGGACCC
>NZ_JBHSPC010000007.1:76655-110603 GCF_042656345.1 Streptomyces incanus | reverse complement strand
CCGTACGCCTGCCGTATACCGACCGTCGTGAACCGACCGTCGTGGACCGGTCGTCGTGAACCGGTCAGTCGGCGGATGCGGTGCGCAGAGCCTCGGCCATCTCCGTCAGCCGGGCGAAGGACGCCGTGCCCGTCACCACCGTGGTCGAGCCCTCGTCCTCGAGCACCAGCGCGTCGTACTGACCGCCCTCGTACCGGGCCCAGGTCTTGCCGGCGATCTGCTGCGTCTTCCCGGTCTTCTCCGCGCCCTGGGTCTCGTTCTCGATGAAGACCACCGGCTTCTGAGTCGACTGCTCGACCGCCACGTACTCCCCGTCGGGGGCTCGGTAGCCGAGATGCCAGGCATCGAACTCCTCGCCCTGGAAACGAACGGAGGTGGGCTTCCACGCCTCGGACAGACCCTCGGGCGCGGCCACCGGGTAGACGGCGGCGCGGCGCGCGGTGAGCAGGTCGACGCGGTAGTCGAGCCGCTTGAGGTCGGGCTCGCCGTCGTCGTGCGGGATGAACAGCCAGATCACTCCCGCGACGAGCAAGATGAGGCTCAGGGAAAGAATCATGTCCCGAGCCGACTTCTGCGTGCTGTTCGTTCCTGCCACGCCCCTATCGTCGCAGGTGCCTCGCCCGCTCATCCGTGGGGTCCCCTGCTCATTTTGTCGGCCCGGCGCTAGAGTCGGGCGCAACACCCTCATCCGGCCGTCGTCGTACAGAAAGGTGCGCTCCGATGACCGAACACCATCAATTGCCGTCCGAACTCGATGTGCCCTCCGAAGCTCCCGACCGCAACCTCGCCCTGGAACTCGTCCGGGTCACCGAGGCCGCCGCGATGGCCGCCGGGCGCTGGGTCGGGCGCGGTGACAAGAACGGCGCCGACGGTGCCGCGGTACGCGCCATGCGCACCCTCGTCTCCACCGTCTCGATGAACGGCGTCGTCGTCATCGGCGAGGGCGAGAAGGACGAGGCCCCGATGCTCTTCAACGGGGAGCGCGTGGGCGACGGGACCGGGCCCGAGTGCGACATCGCCGTCGACCCCATCGACGGCACCACACTGACCGCCAAGGGCATGACCAACGCGATCGCCGTACTGGCCGCCGCCGAACGCGGCTCGATGTTCGACCCCTCGGCCGTGTTCTACATGGACAAGCTGGTCACCGGGCCCGAGGCCGCCGACTTCGTCGACATCGACGCACCGGTGGCCGTGAACATCCGCCGGGTCGCCAAGGCCAAGCGGGTCACCCCCGAGGACGTCACGGTGGTGATCCTCGACCGGCCTCGGCACGAGGGCATCATCAAGGAGATCCGGGAGACCGGGGCACGCATCAAGCTGATCTCCGACGGTGACGTGGCCGGCTCGATCCTCGCCCTGCGCGAGGGCACCGGAATCGACCTGCTGCTCGGCATCGGCGGCACCCCCGAGGGCATCATCTCGGCCTGTGCCGTGAAGTGCCTCGGCGGCACCCTCCAGGGCAAGCTGTGGCCGCAGGACGACGCGGAGCGGCAGCGCGCGATCGACGCGGGGCACGACCTCGACCGGGTACTGACCGACGGCGACCTGGTCTCCGGCGAGAACGTCTTCTTCGTGGCCACCGGCATCACCGACGGCGAGCTGCTGCGCGGGGTGCGGTACCGGTCCGAGACCGCCACGACCGACTCCATCGTGATGCGGTCCAAGTCGGGCACGGTGCGGCGGATCGACTCCGAGCACCGGTTGAGCAAGCTGCGTGCGTACAGCGCGGTGGACTTCGACCGGGCCAAGTAGCTCCGCCGGGTTCGCCGAAGGCTGTGCGGGCGGCCCACGGGTGTGCGGTCCGTGGGTCACCGGGGTCGCGTCGGACGGTGCGGGTCCACTGTGGCCCGGCGCGGCCCCGCGCCCCTTGCGACACACGGTGCACACGGTGCGGGACGGGCGCCCCCGTGCAGGGGGCGTCGCGCGGTTCCCCGCGCCGCTGTCGAGTCGCCCCCTGGTCGGGAACGCGCCCCTCGTGCAGTACGGGTCGCGTGGTTCCCCGCGCCCCCGGTGAGTCGCCCCGGGGCGGAAACGTGCCTCGCGCCGGGTTCCGGGGGCTGGTCAGCCTGCCGCCGCTATGGAGCCGTCGGTGCGGGCCGCCTTCTGGAGTTCCACGTCCCGGCGACGGCGTCGGGCTAGGACCACGCGGCGCTCGGCGGCGGTCAGGCCGCCCCAGACGCCGTAGGGCTCGGGCTGGAGCAGGGCGTGCTCCCTGCACTCGACCATCACCGGACAGCGGGCGCAGACCCGCTTGGCGGCCTCCTCACGGGAGAGCCTGGCGGCCGTGGGCTCCTTCGACGGGGCGAAGAACAGTCCTGCCTCGTCGCGTCGGCACACCGCCTCGGTGTGCCAGGGCGCGTCCTGGTCCCTGTCGCGCGTCGGCACCCGCTGGGCCGGAACGGCAGCTACCTGCAGGGACGAATGCGGCGGTTGCGGCACGGGTCTACTCCTGACGACGGCTTCGCGAGCGAGAGACGATGCAGCAAGGCTTACCCGCTGTGCGTGCGCCTATGCACTGAGTCCCGAACCGCCGCCTCCGGCAACGGAATTCGTCCCACGCCGCCTCCCCGCCGCACGGACGGAGCGCCTCCGTTCCAGCGCCTCCGCCCGCCCCGCTCCACCAGCGTCAACGGCCCTGGCGCTTGCCCAGACCCTTGTCCACCGAGCGCTGCACCCGGTCGAGGATGTCCGCCACCAGCTTGCCCCGCTTGGGCCGCGCCTCGACATTGCTCAGCACCGCCCAGCCGTCCACGTAGACCACCGGGGCCTCGGGGTCCTCGGAGTCCAGCGAGGCCACCTCGAAGTTGCCGAGGACACCACCGCCTATGCCGCGCAGCGACACGTTCTCCGGGACGCGGACCTCGACGTTGCCGAAGACCGCGAAGGCCTTGATCATGACCTGCTGATGTTCGAAGATCGCCTCGCTGAGGTCTATCTCGACATTGCCGAAGACCGCGTACACATGGATGCGGCGACCGGCCCGCCAGCGGCCCTTGCGGGTGGCGGCACTGAAGACCGCCACCACATTGTCGTCGGGGTCCATCGGGATGGCGCCCGCGGTGGGCCGGCTGGGCGCCGAGGCAGGGGCCGCGCGCCGCTGGTGGGCGCCCGGCAGATCCCGGACGAACACCTCGAGCTCTCCGGCGGTCTTGGCCGCCAGCACGCCCTCGACGCGCTCGGCGTGCTCCTCGGGGGACAGCCTGCCCTCGGCGAGGGCCTCGCGCAGAAGGTCGGCGACACGGTCGCGGTCGGCGTCCGAGACGCGCAGCTCGGCGGCCCGCGGTGCGCTGTCCTGCGGCTGGGCGTGCTTCTGAAGGTCCACGACAGCACCTTACCCAAACGCGATAGATCGCGACTAGCCCCCGTCACGAACTCCTCGTGAACGACTCGGGAACCGCCGAACCGACCGGGCGGCCCCCATCGGGCCGGCCGACCCCACCGGATCACACCGGACCCACCGACCCGACCGGCCCGGCGGGACGCCATGAGGCGGTGACCGGCCGCCACTGAGGACAACCTCACAAGCTCACCCCCGGCGGCAGGTCCTACGCTGGTGGGCGCCCGCCGGCGTCGGCGGGCGGCCACCTGTCGAGTGAGGAATGGGCGAGATGCCTGAGTTCGAGTACGCCGATCTGCTCCCCATGGGAGAGGACACCACGCCCTACCGGCTGGTGACCTCCGAAGGTGTCTCCACCTTCGAGGCCGATGGACGGACCTTCCTCAAGGTGGAGCCTCAGGCGCTGCGCAAGCTCGCCGAAGAGGCCATCCGCGACATCCAGCACTACCTGCGCCCCGCTCACCTCGCCCAGCTGCGCCGCATCATCGACGACCCCGAGGCCTCGTCCAACGACAAGTTCGTCGCCCTGGACCTGCTGAAGAACGCCAACATCGCGGCGGCCGGCGTGCTCCCCATGTGCCAGGACACCGGCACCGCGATCGTCATGGGCAAGCGCGGCCAGAACGTCCTCACCGAGGGCGGCGACGAGGAGGCCCTGTCCCGGGGCATCTACGACGCGTACCACAACCTCAACCTGCGCTACTCCCAGATGGCGCCCCTGACCATGTGGGAGGAGAAGAACACCGGCTCCAACCTCCCCGCCCAGATCGAGCTGTACGCGACCGACGGCGGCGCCTACAAGTTCCTGTTCATGGCCAAGGGCGGCGGCTCCGCCAACAAGAGCTTCCTCTACCAGGAGACCAAGGCCGTCCTGAACGAGTCCTCCATGATGAAGTTCCTGGAGGAGAAGATCCGTTCGCTCGGCACGGCCGCCTGTCCGCCGTACCACCTGGCGATCGTCGTCGGCGGCACGTCCGCCGAGTACGCGCTGAAGACCGCGAAGTACGCCTCCGCGCACTACCTCGACGAGATCCCCTCCGAGGGCTCCCCGCTGGGCCACGGCTTCCGCGACAAGGAGCTGGAGGACAAGGTCTTCGAGCTGACCCAGAAGATCGGCATCGGCGCGCAGTTCGGCGGCAAGTACTTCTGCCACGACGTCCGCGTGGTCCGGCTGCCGCGGCACGGCGCGTCCTGCCCGGTCGCGATCGCCGTCTCCTGCTCCGCCGACCGCCAGGCCGTCGCGAAGATCACCGCCGAGGGCGTCTTCCTCGAGCGGCTGGAGCGTGACCCCGCGCGGTTCCTCCCGGAGACGACGGACGAGCACCTCGAGACCGAGCGGGATGTCGTCCAGATCGACCTGAACCAGCCGATGGACGCCATCCTCGCGGAGCTCACCAAGTACCCGGTCAAGACCCGTCTCTCCCTCACCGGCCCGCTGGTCGTCGCCCGCGACATCGCGCACGCCAAGATCAAGGAACGGCTGGACGCGGGCGAGGGAATGCCGCAGTACCTCAAGGACCACCCGGTGTACTACGCCGGTCCGGCCAAGACCCCCGAGGGCTACGCGTCCGGCTCCTTCGGCCCGACGACGGCCGGCCGCATGGACTCCTACGTCGAGCAGTTCCAGGCGGCCGGCGGCTCCAAGGTGATGCTCGCCAAGGGCAACCGCAGCAAGCAGGTCACCGACGCGTGCGACGCGCACGGCGGCTTCTACCTCGGCTCGATCGGCGGGCCGGCCGCCCGGCTCGCCCAGGACTGCATCAAGAAGGTCGAGGTCCTGGAGTACGAGGAGCTCGGCATGGAGGCGGTCTGGAAGATCGAGGTCGAGGACTTCCCGGCGTTCGTCGTCGTCGACGACAAGGGCAACGACTTCTTCCAGGATCCTTCGCCGCAGCAGCCGACGTTCACGTCGATCCCGGTGCGGGGGCCGGGGCTGGTGTAGCGCCTCGGGGGGGGAGGGGGCGGCGGTTGAGGGTTTCCGCTCCCGCCGCCCCTTCCCGTCCCGTCTCCGGGGCCGCGCCCCGGACCCCCTCCTTCGGCCCTGAGCGGGCCCCGCCCTCGAATGCCGGACGGGCCGGGGGCCGGCCCATCGCCCGCGGTTCACCCTCGGCCGGCGGGGACGGCTCGACACCGGCGTGCCTGCACGGCAGACCCCGGAAAAGCCCGTGGGGGGCTGTTGCAGGGTGCCGCGCGCCCGGATAGCGGACGCCATGTTCCTTTTTTGGACAACCTGTCCGCGCGGGCCCCGTTTCCGTTGACTCCCTCAACCTCCGCTGTGAGTCTTCTCGCCAATCTGACATGCACACGCTATGTCGGACTCCCTGTGGCCCACCCCACGGCCACTTCCCTAAGGAGACAGTGTGAGACGACGATTCGCCGTGGCGAGCTTCTCCCTCGCCGTCGTGCTCGGCTGCGGAACACTCCCCGCCGCGGCCGCCGCTCCCGCGGACACGGGCCGGTCCTCCATCGCCGTGAACGCGCTCGCCGCGCCCGACGTCGACGTGACGAAGGTGCGGGCGCACCTGAGCGAGCTCAGCACCATCGCCGGCCGCAACGGCGGCACCCGCCGCTCCACCACCCAGGGGTACCGCGACTCGATCGCCTACGTGAAGGGCAAGCTGCAGGCGGCCGGTTACACCGTCACCGAGCAGCCCTGCACCTCCGGCTGCACCAGCGGAGCGGGCCCCAACCTGATCGCCGAGTGGCCGCGGGGCGACGCGAACAACGTGTACATGTTCGGCGCCCACCTCGACAGCGTCTCGGCGGGCCCCGGCATGAACGACAACGGCTCCGGCTCGGCCGCACTCCTGGAGAACGCCCTGACCCTGGCCCAGCAGAACCCGGCCATGCGCAACCGGGTCCGCTTCGCCTGGTGGACCGACGAGGAGCAGGGCCTCAACGGCTCGAAGTTCTACGTCCGTTCACTGTCCTCCACCCAGCGCTCCCAGATCCGGGCGTACTACAACTTCGACATGGTCGCCTCGACCAACGGCGGCTACTTCATCAACCACATCACCTCGTCGGCCGCCGCGCCGATGAAGGCGTACTGGGACTCGCTGAGCGTGCGGCCCGAGGAGAACACCGAGGGCGCCGGGCGCAGCGACGACTACCCCTTCGAGCAGGCCGGCATCCCCACCTCCGGCTACGCGATGGGCGCCAGCGCCCGCAAGACCTCCGCCCAGGCCACCAAATGGGGCGGCACGGCCGGTTCCGCCTACGACCCCTGCTACCACCGGTCCTGCGACACCCTCACCAACATCAACGCCACCGGCCTGAACCGCGCGGCCGACGGTATCGCCTACACCCTCTGGCAGCAGGCCGTCTCCTGAAGCCGGGACACCGCCGGGTCCCGGCCCGACGGTGTGTGGCAGGTCCACGGCCGCACGCTCACCACGCCGTCCGGCGCCGGCGCCGGCGCCCGCAGCGGACGCGTGCGGCACCCGGCCGGTGAGAGCGCGTCCCCGCGGACGGGCCTCCCGGCCGACGGCGGTCTCCACGCGGTACTCCGCCCCGCCGCCCCTCGCGGCGGGGCGGCGTCCGTTCCGGGTACCCGTGCGGAATGCCGGCAAGGAGCCGGCAGGAATACATCCGGTCCGCACCACTGCTGTGGACCTTCGGAGGTACGACGATGACGACCACGGACGACGACCGGCGCTACCGCATCGAGCACGACTCCATGGGAGAGGTGAAGGTACCGGCCGAAGCCAAGTGGCGCGCCCAGACGCAGCGCGCCGTGGAGAACTTCCCGGTCTCCGGGCAGCGCATCGAACGCGCCCACATCGAGGCCCTCGCCCGGATCAAGGGCGCCGCGGCGAAGGTGAACGCGCGCCTCGGTGTGCTGGACGAGGACATCGCCGAGGCGATCGGCGAGGCGGCCGGGGAGGTCGCCGGGGGGAAGTGGGACGAGCACTTCCCCGTCGACGTGTTCCAGACGGGTTCGGGCACCTCGTCCAACATGAACGCCAACGAGGTCATCGCCACCCTGGCGACCGAGCGGCTCGGGCGCCCCGTGCATCCCAACGACCACGTCAACGCCTCCCAGTCGTCCAACGACGTCTTCCCGTCCTCGATCCACATCGCCGCCACCGCCGCCGTCACCCGGGACCTCGTACCGGCCCTGGAGCACCTCGCGGCCTCGCTGGAGCGCAAGGCCGAGGAGTTCGCCGACGTGGTGAAGTCGGGGCGTACGCACCTGATGGACGCCACACCCGTCACCCTCGGGCAGGAGTTCGGCGGGTACGCGGCCCAGGTGCGGTACGGGGTCGAGCGGCTGCACGCCTCCCTGCCCCGGCTGGCCGAGCTGCCGCTGGGCGGGACCGCCGTCGGCACCGGCATCAACACCCCGCCCGGGTTCTCGGCCGCCGTCATCGAGGAGGTCGCCGAGGCCACCGGGCTGCCGCTGACCGAGGCCCGCGACCACTTCGAGGCGCAGGGCGCCCGGGACGGCATCGTGGAGACCAGCGGCCAGCTGCGGACGATCGCGGTCGGACTGACGAAGATCGCCAACGATCTGCGGTGGATGGCCTCGGGGCCCCGCACCGGCCTCGCCGAGATCGCCCTGCCCGACCTCCAGCCCGGCTCCTCGATCATGCCCGGCAAGGTCAACCCGGTCATCCCGGAGGCCGTGCTCATGGTGAGCGCGCAGGTCGTCGGCAACGACGCGACCGTCGCCACCGCGGGTGCCGCCGGCAACTTCGAGCTCAACGTGATGCTGCCCGTCATCGCGAAGAACGTCCTGGAGTCGATCCGGCTGCTCGCGAACGCCTGCCGGCTGCTCGCCGACCGTACGGTCGACGGGATCGTGGCCGACCGCGAGCGCGCCCGTGAGTACGCCGAGTCCTCGCCGTCCGTGGTCACCCCGCTCAACAAGTACATCGGCTACGAAGAGGCCGCGAAGGTCGCCAAGAAGGCGCTGGCACAGCGGAGCACCATCCGCCAGGTGGTCCTGGAGGGCGGGTACGTCGAGCGCGGCGACCTCACCGTGGAGCAGCTCGACGAGGCCCTGGACGTCCTGCGGATGACGCGTCCGTAACGCGTCGCGGCCGACCCGCGTCCCCGTCGTGCCCCGGGGCACCCCGTCCCGCCTCCGCCGTGTCCCCGTCATGTCCGCGGCGGTTCCGCTCGGGTGAACCGTGACGGGGACCGCAGCGGCGTGTGCCCGAGGCACCTAATATCTGCCCATGACAAAGGACGGAGCGGCAGGACCCGAGGAAGCGGGCGGCCCGAGGCGCGAGCACGGCACCACGGCGGCGGGTGGCCCGCGGTCCGGGACGGCGGCCGGCCCGGACGGCCGCTGGGCGCCCGGGACGCAGGTGCTGTGGCGCTACCGGGAGAACGGTGGCGCCCGCTTGCACATCGTGCGCCCCGTCACGGTCGTACGCGACGATCCGGAGCTGCTCGCCGTGTGGATGGCGCCCGGCACCGAGTGTGTGAGGCCGGTGCTCGCCGACGGCACTCCCGTGCACCAGGAGCCCCTCCGGACCCGGTACACCAAGCCTCGTACGGTCCAGCGCGACCGCTGGACCGGGACCGGTGTGCTGAAGCTGGCCCGGCCCGGTGAGCCCTGGTCGGTGTGGCTGTTCTGGGACCAGGACTGGCGGTTCAAGAACTGGTACGTGAACCTGGAGGAGCCGCTGGCCCGTTGGGCCGGCGGGGTGGATTCCGAGGATCACTTCCTGGACATCTCCGTGCATCCGGACCGCAGTTGGCACTGGCGGGACGAGGACGAGTTCGCGCAGGCCCAGCGGGACGGACTGGTGGACGCCGCGCTGGCCGGCCGGGTGCGGGAGGCGGGCCGGGACGCGGTGGCCGTGATCTCCCGGTGGGGAGCCCCGTTCTCGGACGGCTGGCAGAACTGGCGCCCGGATCCGTCCTGGACGGTACCTTCACTGCCACCGGACTGGGACCGCACGCCCGCGCATCTGTCGTCATGAGACTCTTGATGCACCCCGGGTCAGGAAACGTAGGATCGTCCTCCGCAAGGCACCGGGCGAGAGCAACTCCCGGAACACGCGCTGGGCTTGACCGAACGTCACCGAGGGGCGGCAGGACGTGAGCGAGGGGTACGGCAACACCGGTGCGGGCCGGGGACGGCCGGCAGGCGGCGCAGGAGCAAGCGCTCACCACACGGGGATCCCGTTCCTGGGGCATGCGTTTTGGGTATCGGAGTTCCGGCGGGACGTACGGTGTGCACGGCGTGTGTCCCCGGCCTCACGTTCACGGGGCAGGCGGGAATGTGAGAAACGGGCCGTGGCCCCGGACGGATGGACTCGACACGCGTGACGGAGCAGCCGACCTCCTACGAGCGCCCGGACCCGGGCGCCACCCCCGCGGACGCCCACGGGGCGTTCCTGCCTGCCTCGGCGCCGGCACACGGGCCCGGCTCGACATCGTCGTCATCGCCGCCGTCATCCGCGCCGGCGTCTCCGGCTTCGCCGACGTCCTTGGCGTCGTCGGGTACGGCCGGGCCCGGCGCCGAGCACTCCCAGCCGCACGCCGGGCAGGAACCCGACACCCACCGCCCTCGGCCCGCGCCCGAGGGCATCCCGCTCCAGCCGGCCGGAGGACAGAAGACCGACGTGCACGACCACCCGGCAGCGGACCACCCGGTAGCGGCTCCTCCTGCGCCCGGCGGGGCGCCCGAGGAGCGAGGGGGCCAGGAGCGGGGGGACCAGGACCGCGGGTCCCGGGAGCAGGCGTCCCAGGACCGCTCCGCACCCGTCCCCGACGGCCTCGAGCGCCGCACCGGTCAGATCACCCCGCCCGGGAAGCCCACCCCGATGCGGCGGGACGGGGACCGGCTGAGGTTCGTCGGCGCCGCGACCCGGCGGATCGCCCGCGGCATCGATCTCGAAGAGATCGTGATGGGCCTGTGCCGGGCCACCGTGCCCACCTTCGCCGACACCATCCTGGTCTACCTGCGCGAACCGCTGCCGGTCGGTGACGAGCGGCCCACCGGTCCGCTGGTGCTGCGGCTGCGGCGCAGCGACCGGATCCCGGCCGAGCGCGACACCGAGGGCGGTTTCGTGCCGGCCGCCGCGCCCGCGCGTTCCGAGCTGGACTCCATCGGCTCGGAGCGGTGCACGGTGCGGCCCGGCAGCGCGCTCGCCGAAGTGCTGCGCGGCGTACGGCCGGTGTTCACGGACGCGCCCGCCGCGCGCGCCGCGCTGCCCGAACTCCTCGGCGAGAGCGCCGAGTCGGCCGTCCCCGACGGTCAGCGGGCGATCCTCGCACCGCTGCGCGGCCGGCGCCGGGTGATCGGCGCGGCCCTGTTCCTGCGCGGTCCCGAGCGGGTCGCCTTCGAGGCCGACGACCTGCTGGTCGCCGCCCAGCTCGCCACGCACAGTGCCCTCGGCATCGACAAGGCGGTGCTGTACGGGCGGGAGGCGTACATCGCGGACGAGTTGCAGCGGACCATGCTGCCGGAGAACCTGCCGCGCTGCACCGGCGTGCGGCTGGCCTCCCGCTATCTGCCGGCCGCCGAGACCGCGCGCGTGGGCGGTGACTGGTACGACGCCATCCCACTGCCCGGCAGCAGGGTCGCGCTGGTCGTCGGCGACGTCATGGGGCACTCCATGACCTCCGCCGCGATCATGGGCCAACTGCGCACCACCGCCCAGACCCTGGCCGGGCTCGACCTGCCGCCGCAGGAGGTACTGCACCACCTGGACGAGCAGGCGCAGCGGCTCGGCGCGGACCGCATGGCGACCTGCCTGTACGCGGTGTACGACCCGGTGGCACACCGCATCACCATCGCCAACGCCGGTCATCCGCCACCCATCCTGCTCCCCCTGGGCGGGCGGGCCGAGGTGCTGCGGGTCCCCGCGGGCGCCCCGATCGGCGTCGGCGGCGTGGACTTCGAGGCGGTCGAGTTGGACGCCCCCGCCGGGGCGACGCTGCTGCTCTACACGGACGGCCTGGTCGAGTCCCGGCTGCGGGACGTGTGGACCGGCATCGACCAGCTGCGCGACAAGCTCGCCGCGACCGCCCAGCTGACCGGCCCGGACCATCCGCCGCCGCTGGAGGCGCTGTGCGACGAGGTGCTCGACATGCTCGGTCCGGGCGACCGGGACGACGACATCGCGCTGCTCGCCGCCCGCTTCGACGGGATCGCGCCGAACGATGTGGCCTACTGGTTCCTCGAGCCGGAGGACGCCGCTCCCGGCCGGGCCCGCCGGCTGGCCCGCAAGGCGCTGTCCCGGTGGGGCATGGAGGACCTGAGCGACTCGGTGGAGCTGCTGGTCAGCGAGGTGGTCACCAACGCGGTGCGGTATGCCTCCCGCCCGGTCACGCTGCGGCTGCTGCGTACGGACGTGCTGCGCTGCGAGGTCGGTGACGACGTGCCCCAGCTCCCGCGGCTCCGCCAGGCACGCGCCACGGACGAGGGCGGTCGCGGCCTCTACCTGGTCAACCGCCTGGCCCGCCGCTGGGGCGCGACCCGGCTGAGCACGGGCAAGGTGGTGTGGTTCGAGCTGAACCACGGAAACTGAACCACGGCACCTGAACGGTGTCGGCGAAATGGGGGGCGCCCGGTCCTGTCACCGGGCGCCCCTTTCGTTCGCTTCCCCCTCTGCTCCCCCCTCTACTGGCCCCCGTCCGTCGTCTCGTCCGGATCGGGCGGGACCTCGATGGTGGGTGGGGTGAAGGTCGGGTCCGTCGGTGGGGTGGTCGTCGGTTCCCCGGTGGTGGGCTCGGTCGTCGTCGGTTCCTCGGTCGGTTCCTCGGTGGTCGGCGCCGGCGTGGTCGGCTCCTCGGTCGTCGGTTCCTCGGTGGGTGACTCCGAGGGCGACGCGGGCGCCGACGAGGACGGGGGCGGTGTGACGGCCGCGCCCTGATCGGTCTCCAGGTCGAACCTGCTGGTCTTCTCCATCACGCCGAAGGTGTACGCGGCCCAGATCTGCGCCGGGAAGCCCCCGCCGTTGACGCGGGGCTCGCCGCCCGCGCCGTACATCTCGACCTGCTTGTGCGGGGGCTCGTCGTCCTCGCCGAACAGGCCGACCGCCGTGATCAGGTCGGGGGTGTAGCCGGTGAACCAGGCCGACTTGTTGTTGTCGGAGGTGCCTGTCTTGCCGGCGACCTGCTGGCCGTCGCGCAGCGGGTTGTCCCGGACCGCCGTGCGGGCGGTGCCGTCGTCGACCACACCGGTCAGGACCGAGGTCACCGTGTCGGCGGCCTCGCGGCTGATGACCTGCTCGCCGACCGCGTCCGGGATGGTGACGGTGCGGTTGAGGTGCTCGGCCGACTTGATGATCGTCGGGGTGGTCCGCTTGCCGTGGTTGTCGAGGGTGGCGTAGACGGCGGCCATGTCCATCGGGCTCGCGCCCATGGAGCCCAGGGTCTGGGCGGGCACCGCCTCCAGGGCCTCGACGTCCATGCCGAGCTTGCCCGCGGTCTCCATCACCTTCGGCATGCCGACGTCGACGCCCATCTGCGCGAAGACGGAGTTGACGGACTTGTTCATGGCCGTCTGGACGGTGATGTCGCCGTAGTCCGCGTCGTCCTCGTTCTCCGGGGCGAAGCCGACCTCCGTGCCGTTGTCCATGACGGGACGCTTGCTGGTGCCGTCGTAGACGGTGTTGGCCACGATCGGCCGGCCGTCCTGCGTCTCGGCCTGTTCCTCGACCGCGGCGGCCAGGATCACCGGCTTGAAGGTGGAGGCGGGCTGGTAGTCGGGGCGGGTGGCGTTGTTCGTGAAGTGCTTGAGGTAGTCCACGCCGCCGTACAGCGCCACGACCGCGCCCGTCTTCCGGTCCACGGAGACGGCGCCGGCCTGGATGTCGGCGTCGACCTCGCGCTCCTCGGCGTCCAGCTTGCCGGTGAGCTGGGTGCTGACCGCCTCCTCCAGCGCCTCCTGCTTCTTCTTGTCGATGTTGAGGGTGATGGTCCAGCCGCCGAGCTCGACCAGCGCGTCGGCCTCCTTGGTGTCCGCGGCGGCGCCGTCGGCGACGAGCTGCCGCTTCAGCGCGGCGTTGGCCTCGGTCACCAGGTAACCGACCTGGCCGGCCTGGCCGGGATCGCCCTTGGGGTCCTTCGGCACCGGGAACTCCATGCCGGACCGCTCGGCGGCGTCCAGCCACTTCTCCTCGACCATGTTGTCGAGGACGTAGTTCCAGCGGTTCTTGACGAGCTTCTTGCTGGTGTCCGAGGCCACCGCCCAGTCGTACTGGCTCGGTGCCTGGAGGAGCGCGGCGAGGTAGGCGCCCTGCTCGACGGTCAGGTCCTCGGCGTCGACGCGGTAGTAGGCCTGGGAGGCGGCCTGGACACCGTAGGCGCCACGGCCGTAGTAGCTGGTGTTCATGTAGCCGGCGAGGATGTAGTCCTTGGGCTTCTCCCGGTCCAGTTTCAGGGAGATGACGAGCTCTTTGAGCTTGCGCGAGACCGTCTGTTCCTGGGTCAGGTAGTAGTTCTTCACGTACTGCTGGGTGATCGTCGAACCACCCTGCGCGCCCTTGCCGGAAACGGTGTTGAGCAGACCGCGCGCCGTGCCCTTGAGATCGACACCGGCGTCCTTGTAGAACGTCTTGTTCTCGGCGGCGACGAACGCCCGCTGGACCGGCTTGGGGACCTGCGCCAGGTCGACGACCTCACGGTTGACCTCGCCGTCGCGGGCCATGATCGAACCGTCGCTGTACTTGTAGACGTTGCTCTGCTGCTGGGCGTCGGCGTTCCCCTCGGGGATGTCGATCAGCATGTACAGCACGATGAAGGTGCCCATGCCGAGCAGACAGAGGCCGAAGGCCGTGCCGAGGATCTTCTTCCAGGTGAAGAGGCGGCGTATCCGGCCCCGGCCGTTCCCGCCCGCCGAACGGCCCCCGGATTCCGCACGGCGCCCACCGCGCTGTCGTGCGCGTCGTTCTTCCGCTCGTCCCATGGGTCCGCTCTGCTCCGCTTCGCTCGTGTGTGCTCACGTAGCACACAGATTCCTCACTCAGGTCAACTCCGCAAGCTAACACCGGAAGCCATGACAAACGGCCGCCGATCCTGCCTTTACGGGCGTGAGAATCAGCACCCGTCCCACCGTGAGCCGCCATCCGCCTCACCAGAACCGACGTACGAAAGCTGTTCATGGTTGCCGCAGGCTGCTAAAGTGCTATCACTTAGATAAACGGGCGCTAGTGGCACGCAGTTCACGCGGCGGCGCCCCGAGAGACGGGGGACCACCCATGACCGCACACGCCACGACGGCCGCACCGGCCACGACCGACGTACCCGAGATGCCGGACCCGCGGGTGCGGGAGACGGCGGCGCACAGCATCGGCGGCGGGCTCGCCCTGACGTTCGGCCTGCTCGGACTGCTGTTCGGCGTCGGGATGGCCGCCAGCGCCACGGCGGTCACCGGGGACGCCGGAAAGGCGCTGCTGATCATTTTCGGCATCCTGATCGCCCTCGCCGCGTTCCTCGCCATGTGCGGGCTGAACATGGTGGCGCCGGGCGAAGCCCGGGTGGTCCAGCTCTTCGGGCGCTACCGGGGCACGATCCGGCAGGACGGCCTGCGCTGGGTGAACCCCTTCACCTCGCGCACCAAGATCTCGACCCGGGTGCGCAACCACGAGACCGCGGTCCTCAAGGTGAACGACGCCTACGGCAACCCGATCGAGCTGGCCTCGGTCGTGGTGTGGCGGGTCGCGGACACCGCCCAGGCCACCTTCGAGGTGGACGACTACGTCGAGTTCGTCTCCACCCAGACCGAGGCCGCCGTCCGGCACATCGCCATCGAGTACCCGTACGACGCCCGCGAGGAGGACGGCCTCTCGCTGCGCGGCAACGCCGAGGAGATCACCGAGAAGCTCGCGATCGAACTGCGCGCACGCGTGGACGCGGCCGGTGTCGAGATCATCGAGTCCCGCTTCACCCACCTCGCCTACGCCCCCGAGATCGCTTCCGCGATGCTCCAGCGGCAGCAGGCGGGCGCGGTCGTGGCGGCCCGGCAGCTGATCGTGGAAGGCGCCGTGGGCATGGTCGAGACGGCACTGGCCCGGATCGCCGAGCAGGACATCGTGGAGCTGGATCCCGAGCGCAAGGCCGCGATGGTGTCCAACCTGATGGTGGTCCTCTGCGGCGACCGCGCCGTCCAGCCTGTCCTCAACACCGGGACCCTCTACCAGTGACCGCCCCGTCCGACCCCGAGGGCCAGACCCCTCGGCGCAGGCCGCCGCAGCAGCGCAAGCAGGTGCTGCTGCGGCTGGACCCGCTGGTGCACGAGGCACTGGCGCGATGGGCGAACGACGAACTGCGCTCGGCGAACGCGCAGATCGAGTTCCTGCTGCGGCGGGCGCTCGCGGAAGCGGGCCGACTGCCCGGCGGCGCAGGCCCCCCGCCCCGCCGGGGGCGCCCGCCCGTACAGCAGCAGCCCACGCAGCCTCCGCCCGAGGATCATCCGCCCGAGCCCCGATGACCTCCTCGGAGCCGAGGACCCTCTTGGGGCCGGACGGCCATCCCGGGCGGAGGACCTTCCCCGGGCCGAGGGCTCTCCCGGGACGGACGGCCATCCCGAGCCGAGGACCTTCCCAGGCCGGACGGCCTTCCCCCGGCCGAGGACTCTCCCGGGGCGGACAGCCATCCCGGGGCCGAGGACCCTCCCAGGGCCGAGGACCCCTCCCGGGGCGAACGGCCCTCCCCGGGCGGAGGACCCTCCCAGGGCCGGACGGCCCTCACCCTCCCCGGGCCGAGGACCCCTCCCGGGGCGGACAGCCATCCCGAGCCAAGGACCCTCACCCTCCCCGGGCCGAGGACCCTTCCAGGGCGGACGGCCATCCCGGGCCGAGGACCTTCCCCGGGCCGGAGGGCCATCCCGTGGCCAAAGACCCTCCCCGCGCTCCGGTAAGCCCTCCGGGCCCCCGCCTCTTCGGCCCCTGCCCTCTTGGCCCCTGGGGTCTTTCGTTCGGATCAGGCCGGACCCCGATCCGGCCCGATCCGAACGCCCGTCCACCCCACTCCCGCCCCCCTCCCGCCCCGGTGACGGAACCGTGACAATCGGCCCCCACCTGGGCTTCCGCACCTCGCTCCGCGACCTGCGCACTCCGCGTATACACGGCGCGTATACACGCTGTGTAGAGTGCTCGCCATGTCCATCGGTCACACCCTTCTAGGGCTCCTGGAGTCCGGCCCGCGCCACGGTTACGACCTGAAGCGGGCCTTCGACGCGAAGTTCGGTCACGACCGGCCGCTGCACTACGGCCAGGTCTACTCGACGATGTCCCGCCTGCTGAAGAACGGCCTCGTCGAGGTCGACGGCATCGAGGCCGGCGACGGCCCCGAGCGCAAGCGGTACGCGATCACCGAGGCCGGCGTCACCGACGTCGCCCGCTGGCTCGCCACACCGGAGAAGCCGGAGCCGTACCTCCAGTCGACGCTCTACACCAAGGTCGTCCTCGCGCTGCTCACCAGCCGCGACGCCGCCGACATCCTCGACACCCAGCGCTCCGAGCATCTGCGCGGCATGCGCGCCCTCACCGAGCGCAAGCGCCAGGGCGACCTGGCCGACCAGCTCATCTGCGACCACGCCCTGTTCCACCTCGAGGCCGATCTGCGCTGGCTGGAGCTCACCGCCGCGCGCCTCGACAGACTCCGTGAGGCGGTCTCCCGATGACGATCCCCGTCGGTTCCCTGCTCACCGCCCAGGACCTGCACAAGGCATACGGGCCCACCCCCGCGCTGGACGGCGCCGCGTTCTCCATACACCCCGGCGAGGTCGTCGCCGTGATGGGCCCCTCCGGGTCGGGCAAGTCGACCCTGCTGCACTGCCTCGCCGGGATCGTCACGCCCGACTCCGGATCGATCACGTACGACGGGCGCGAACTGACCGCGATGAACGACTCCGAGCGCAGCAGGCTCAGGCGCTCGGAGTTCGGCTTCGTCTTCCAGTTCGGGCAGCTCGTGCCGGAGCTGACCTGCGTGGAGAACGTCGCCCTGCCCATGCGGCTGAACGGCACGCCCCGCAAGGAGGCCGAGCGCGCCGCCCTGGGCTGGCTCGAGCGCCTGGAGGTGGACGACGTCCGGGCGAAGCGGCCCGGCGAGGTCTCCGGCGGCCAGGGGCAGCGGGTCGCCGTGGCCCGGTCGCTGGTGACCGGGCCACGGGTGGTGTTCGCCGACGAGCCGACCGGCGCGCTGGACTCGCTCAACGGCGAGCGCGTGATGGAACTGCTCACCGAAGCCGCCCGGTCCACCAACGCCGCCGTCGTCCTCGTCACGCACGAGGCGCGGGTGGCCGCGTACTCCGACCGCGAGATCGTCGTACGCGACGGTAAGTCCCGGGACATGGAGCACGCCGTATGAGCGGGACCAAGGAGCGGGACCGCACCGTCTCCTCCGCCCCGGAAGTCCCCGCCGTCCGCACGGAGCCGAAGGTCCGGGCGGTGGCCCGGGACCTGGGCATGGGCGTCCGGTTCGCCCTGGCCGGCGGGCGCGAGGGCTGGATCAGGGCCACGCTCACCGGGATCGGCGTCGGTCTCGGTGTGGCACTGCTGCTGCTCTGCGCCGCCCTGCCCGGCGTGCTGTCGGAGCGGGACCGGCGGGAGGAGGCGCGGCTCGACTGGCCCTTCAGCTGGGAGGTCATGCCGAAGGCCGACGACACCCTGATCATCGCGCGTACCGACACCGAGTTCCGGAACGAGCACATCCGCGGCCGGCTGACGGAGCCGGAGGGCCCGAAGGCTCCCGTGCCGCCGGGTCTGAGCGAGTTCCCGGCGGTCGGCGAGATGGTCGTCTCCCCTGCCCTGAAGGACCTGATCGCGTCGGACGGCACCGGACTGCTGCGCGAGCGGCTGCCGTACGACATCGTGGGGACGATCGGCGAGCCTGGCCTCGTCGGCTCGCAGGAGCTCGCCTACTACGCGGGCGCCGAGGGGCTCACCGACCGGTTCGACGACTCGAAGGCGGTACGCCTCGACGGGTTCGGCACCCCCGACGAATATGTGTCCGAGGAAGAGACCGACCCGGTCATCATGCTGCTGGTCCTGGTCGTCTTCGTGGTGCTGCTGACGCCGGTCGCCGTGTTCATCGCCACCGCCGTACGGTTCGGCGGCGAACGGCGCGACCGCCGGCTCGCGGCGCTGCGGCTGGTCGGCTCCGACGCGGCGGCCACCCGCCGCATCGCGGGGGGCGAGGCACTGGCCGGCTCGCTGCTCGGACTGGTCCTCGGCGCCGGCTTCTTCCTGATCGGACGCCAGGTCGCCGCCTCCGTCGAGGTGTTCGGCGTCAGTGTGTTCCCGAGCTACCTGAACCCCTCGCCGCTGCTGGCCCTCGCGGTCGCGGTCGCGGTTCCGGCGGCCGCGGTGCTGGTGACGCTGCTCGCGCTGCGCGGGGTCGTCATCGAGCCGCTGGGTGTGGTCCGTGCGGCGCGTCCGCCCCGGCGGCGGCTGTGGTGGCGGCTGCTGCTGCCACTGGCCGGCATCGCGATGCTCTACCCGATGATCGGTCAGGGCCGGGAGAACGGGGACTTCAACGAGTACCTGGTCGCCGGCGGTGTTCTGCTGGTGCTCATCGGGATCACCGCGCTGCTGCCGTGGGTCGTGGAGACGGTCGTCTCCCGGCTCGGCAGGGGCAGCCTGTCGTGGCAGCTGGCGGTGCGCCGGCTTCAGCTCAGCAGCGGCTCGGCGGCCCGGATGGTCAACGGGGTCGCGGTGGCGGTGGCCGGCGCGATCGCGCTCCAGATGCTGTTCACCGGCGTCGAGGGCGACTACACCGAGGAAACCGGGTTCGACGTGTCGCTGGCCCAGGTGCAGGTGTCATTGCCGACGGGCCAGGAACTCGCCCCCGCCGCAGAGAAGCTGGCGGCCACCAAGGGTGTGAGCAAGGTCTACGCGGTGTCCCACGGCTACCTCGGCAACAAGCCCTGGCGGCAGGAGCCGGAGAGCAGCGCCCCACTGACCGTCGCCGACTGCGCGACTCTGCGTACGGTGGCGAAGCTCCCTTCGTGCCGTGACGGCGACGTGTTCATGGTCTCCGGCGTCGAGCACGACACCGAAACCGACACCGACGCCCCGGAGCTGAACAAGCCGGGCCAGGACCTCTACCTCACGGTGACCGACCGCTCGGACCCCTCCGGCTACGGCGAGGGCGTCCGCTGGACGGTTCCCGCCGGGGTCAAGCAGGCCCGGTCGATTCCGGACCCGGTGGGCGAGGAGCGCGGCGGCTTCCTGCTGACCCCGGGCGCGGTGACGGCGGGGATGACCGACGGGCTCTCCGGTGAGCTCTACCTCAAGGTCGACGACTCGGTGCCGTACGCCATGGAGCACGTGCGGAACACGGCCGTCGCGATCGATCCGCTGACGGACGCGTTCAGGTGGAGCTCCATCGAGCGTTCCGATACCTACGAGTCGATCCGTACCGGCCTGTTCGTCGGCGCGTCCTGTGTCCTGGCGTTGATCGGGGCGAGCCTGCTGGTCTCCCAGCTGGAGCAGTTGCGCGAACGCCGCAAGCTGCTGTCGGCCCTGGTCGCCTTCGGTACCCGGCGGCGCACCCTGAGCCTGTCGGTGCTGTGGCAGACGGCCCTCCCGATCGGCCTGGGGCTGCTGCTGGCCTCGGTGGTGGGGGTCGCGCTGGGCGCCGTCCTGCTGCGGATGACGTCGACACCGGTACGGATGGACTGGACAGGCCTGTTGCAGATGACCGGTTTCGGTGCGGGTGTCGTCGTGGTGGTGACGCTGCTGAGTCTGCCGCCCCTCCTGCGCATGATGCGCCCGGACGGCCTCCGCACGGAGTGACCGGCGGCGCGGCGGCCGGTCCCGGACGGCACGGGGTGCCCGGGACCGGCCGCCGTCCCGTGGCAGCATGGGCCGCGTCCGGTCCATGGGAAGCACGGAAGCATGGGAAGCACGGGAAGGCATTGTGGTCCGAACCCGTGCGGTCCGGGTGCCTTCCCCGCCACGAGGAGCGTGTCCGCCATGTCGTTGGAGTCCCTCAAGTCCCGCCTCCCCGACTACGCCCGGGATCTGACGCTCAATCTGGACGCGGCCATCGGCAGCTCGGACCTGCCGGTCCAGCGACTGTGGGGCACGGTGCTGTCGACGGCGATCGCCTCGCGCTCGGCCGTCGTGCTGCGTGAGCTGGCGCCGGAGGCGAAGGCGGTCCTGTCGCCCGAGGCGTACCGGGCGGCGAAGACCACCGCCTCGGTGATGGCGCTGAACAACGTCTTCTTCCGAACCCGCCACCTGCTGTCGGACAAGGAGTACGGCAGCCTGCGCGCGGGCCTGCGGATGAACGTCCTCGGCAACCCGGGCGTCGACCGGGTCGACTTCGAGTTCTGGGCGTTCGCGGTCTCCGCGGTCAACGGCTGCGGACTGTGCCTCGACGCGCACGAATCGGCCCTGCGCCGGGCGGGCGTCGAACGCGAGGTCGTCCAGGAAGCGTTCAAGATCGCCGCGGTGATCCAGGCCGTCGCCACCACCCTGGACGCGGAGGCGGCCCTCGCGGAGTGACTCCCGAGCGGCTCCCGAGCGATCGCTCGCCGTTCCACCGGCAATCGCCCCTCCGTCCCACCGGCAGCCGAGGACGCAAGCGGTTGCCTACTCCCGTCCGTCCTGCGCCCGCGTGCCCCTGCCGCTCTGCGGCGGCTTCGGCCCGGCGGGTGACTCCGGCGGGACCGACGACACGGGCGGGACCGACGGCACGGGTGGGACCGACGGCACGGGTGGGACCCATGAAACGGGCGGGACCGACGACACGGGTGGGACCGGTGAAACGGGAGGAACCGGCGGCACGGGGTGGGTCGTGGCCGCCGACACCGCTGTGGCGCCCCGCGGCTTCGGGGCGAAACGCGCGGCCGGCTCCTGGGCGTACGCGCGGAGATACACCACGACGGTGTTGGTCACCGCGACCAGCGGTACGGCGACCACCGCACCGCCGATCCCCGCCACCATGCCGCCGGTGGCGACCGCCAGGACCACCGCGAGCGGGTGGACGCGGACCGCGCGGCCGAGGATGAACGGCTGGAGGATGTGGCCCTCGATCTGCTGCACCGCCAGGACCACCACCAGCGTCAGGACCGCCGTGAACACGCCCTGTGTGACCAGCCCGACGACCACCGCGAGTGCCCCGGACACCACCGCACCGACGAGCGGGATGAAGGCGAACAGGAAGATGAAGACGGCGAGCGGCACCGCCATCGGCACATTCAGGAAGTAGATGCCGAGGCCGATGAAGACCGCGTCGATCAGTGCCACTACCACTGTGCCGCGCACATACGCCGTCAGCGTCCGCCACGCGGCCGGTCCGGCGCCGGCGACCCCCGGACGGGCGGCGGCGGGCACCAGCTTCAGCGTCCACTCCCAGATGCGCTTGCCGTCGTAGAGCAGGAACAGCGTCGAGAAGACCGCGAGCAGGATGCCGGTGAGTGCCTCGACGACGACCGTCACGCCCTCGAGTCCCGCCGAGGTGATCTGCTCGGTGTTGGCGCCGACCGCCTCACGCAGGTTCTTGGCGATGTCGTTGATCTGGCGGTCGGTGACGTGGAAGGGGCTGTTGAGCAGCCAGATGCGCAGCTCGTCGATGCCGTCCTGGATCTGGTCGGAGAGGGTGTCGATGTTCTCCATGACCTGCCAGGTCACGAACCAGCCTATGAGGCCTATGACGACGAACCCGAACAGCGCGGTCAGCGCTGTGGCCGGTCCGCGCGGCAGCCCGATCTTCCGCAGTCGGGCCACCGTCGGCTGGAGCAGCGCCGTGATCAGCAGCGCGGAGACGAAGGCCAGCACCACGAGCTGCACGGCGCCGATGACCCGCATGAGCACCCAGACCGTGCCCGCGAGCACCAGCAGGCGCCAGCCGGCCTCGGCGGCGACCCGTACTCCCCAGGGCACGGCCTGCGCGGGATCGGGGCGGGAGTGGACGACGGGGACCGGGGCGGGCGCGGTGCCCAAGGCCGTCGCGGGGGCGGGCGCGGCTGCGAGGGCGTGGTCGCCCGACGGCACGGGCACCCGGTCGGCGGGCTCGGCGGTGGTGGCGGCATCGGGTGCGTCGGGTCCGACGGGCGGGGCGGGCGTCGCGCCGGGCCCGGGGCCGTCCCCCCGGCTCTCCCGTTCCATCGCGGCGCGGCGTTCCTCCAACCGCCTGCTCACCTCGGTCAGTCCGGCTCCGATCCGGCCGAGCCATCCTGGCACGTGCGACATGATGCGTCCTTTTCCCCCGGTTCCCCTCATCGCTCCCCCTCCTTCCCCCGGGGTCGCCGATCAGACCGTACATGGCGAAAGCCCCACACCGTAGGACGGTGCGGGGCTCTGCCGAGGTTGAGCGTGGCTGGTACCGAACAGGGCTCTAGTACCAGTGGTTGGCCTGCCAGAACGACCAGGCGCCGCAGGGGCTGTCGTAGCGGTCGTTCATGTAGTTGAGGCCCCACTTGATCTGGGTGGCCGGGTTGGTCTGCCAGTCGGCACCGGCCGACGCCATCTTGGTTCCCGGCAGTGCCTGGACGAGACCGTAGGCACCGGAGGAGGGGTTCACGGCCCTGTAGTTCCACGTGGACTCGTGGTTCACGATGTTGCTGAAGCACTGGAACTGGTCGGCCGGAATCATCTGCCGGGCCATCGCCTGGACCTCGGCGACGCTGTACGAGCTCTGGACCGCGAA
This sequence comes from Streptomyces incanus, assembly GCF_042656345.1. Taxonomy (NCBI): domain Bacteria; kingdom Bacillati; phylum Actinomycetota; class Actinomycetes; order Kitasatosporales; family Streptomycetaceae; genus Streptomyces; species Streptomyces incanus. Next base: position 87,700 of record NZ_JBHSPC010000007.1, on the reverse strand, counting down.
GTCGGAGGCGGACGCGGCGGCCGTCCTGGAACGGCTGGCGGCCTTGTCGGCCTCCTCGCGCTCCTTGGCTTCCTTGGCCGCCTTGGCTTCCTTGGCCGCCTGCTCGGCGGCTTCCTGCTTCTTGGCGATCGCGGTCTCGGCGGCGGCCTTGCGGGCCGCTTCCTCCGCGTCCTTCTTGGCGCTCGTGTCCGCGGCGATGGCCATGGTTTCGGCCTGCTGCGTCAGGGAAGCGGTCTGCACCTCGACCTGCTGACCCGCGGGGATGTCCGCGAGCAGCGTGGTGCCGGCTGCCGTCGCCTCAAGGTCGTTGTTGGTCTGCGCGGTACTGCCCGACGCAACGCCGACGACGCTTCCGACAGCGGTGACCGCCGTGGCCGAAGCCACTGCGAATCCCCGGACCGAAATCCGGCTCACACGGTTTCCTTCCAGCATCGACCGCTTCGGTGACCCTCGCGGACGCAATCGTGCCCCCTGACACTGGCCTCCCCAACTCGGGTCACGGGAGGCACGGGCCCGGTGGGCAACTCCCGAACGGGAGCGCCGCGTGGTGCTCGGGCGGCATACGACAACGCTATGGAGTTGATGCTGGTGCTCATGTGGCGCCCTACCGCTGGGGGTAAGGCTGTGTCGTATGCGGGGCCTGACAGGAGTGAGACTCTGCCGTAATACGGAGCCGGGAGGCAATTCCCTCGCGGGTGTGAAAGCTCACATCCCGTTTGGCCCAGCCGATTACCGGAAAGCCGCACGCACGCCGACGCCGCCCGGATAGGCTCTTCGCCTTTCCGGACGGCGCCGACTACCTGACGGGGCGGACGTCTCGGACCGCTCAGACGTCCCGGAGCGCCTGGACCCCTCGAAGCGCCTGGACCCCTCGGATCACCCGGAGGTCACAGACCGCTCAGATCTGCCCGTCCTCCAGCATTTCGGTCACAAGGGCGGCGATCTGGGACCTTTCGGACCGGTTCAGGGTCACATGGGCGAAGAGCGGATGACCCTTCAGCTTCTCGACGACGGCGACCACTCCGTCGTACCGGCCCACCCTGAGGTTGTCCCGCTGGGCGACATCGTGGGTCAGGACGACCCGCGAATTGGCGCCGATCCGGGACAGAACGGTCAGCAGTACGTTCCGTTCCAGCGACTGGGCCTCGTCGACGATCACGAACGCGTCGTGCAGCGAGCGGCCCCGGATGTGCGTGAGCGGCAGGACCTCCAGCATGCCGCGCGCGGTGACCTCCTCGATGACCTCACGGCTGGTGACCGCCGACAGCGTGTCGAAGACGGCCTGCGCCCAGGGGCTCATCTTCTCGGCCTCGCTGCCGGGAAGATAGCCGAGCTCCTGCCCGCCCACCGCGTACAACGGGCGGAAGACCATCACCTTCTGGTGCTGACGGCGCTCCAGCACCGCTTCCAGGCCCGCGCACAGCGCCAGCGCCGACTTGCCGGTGCCGGCCCGGCCGCCGAGGGAGAGGATTCCCACGTCGGGATCGAGCAGCAGGTCGAGCGCGATCCGCTGCTCGGCGCTCCGGCCTTTGATGCCGAACGCCTCCCGGTCACCGCGCACCAGACGGACGTTGCCCTCGGGGGTGATCCGGCCGAGCGCCTTGCCGCGCTCCGACTGGATGGTCAGCCCCGTGTGCACGGGCAGGTCGGCCGCTTCGGGCACGTAGACATGGCCCTCTTCGAAGAGGATGTCCACCTGCTCGCCGGGCAGGGTCAGTTCGGACATTCCGGTCCAGCCGGAGGCGTCCGTGACGGCGAGCTCGGCGCGGTACTCCTCGGCGAGGAGTCCCACGGAGGACGCCTTGATCCTGAGCGGGAGATCCTTCGACACGACGGTGACGTCGAATCCCTCGGCCTGCAGGTTGCGGGCGACCGCGAGGATGCGGGAGTCGTTGTCCCCCAGGCGGTAGCCGCTGGGCAGCAGGCTGGGGTCCGAGTGGTTGAGCTCGACGCGCAGGGTTCCGCCGAGGTCCCCGATCGGGAGGGGAGCATCGAGGCGGCCGTACCGCACCCGGAATTCGTCGAGCAGGCGCAGCGCCTGCCGGGCGAAGTAGCCGAGTTCGGGATGGTGCCGCTTGGCCTCCAATTCCGTCACCACGACGACGGGCAGCACGACCTCGTGCTCGTCGAAGCGGCTCAGGGCGTTGGGATCGGCCAGCAGGACGCTGGTGTCGATGACATAGGTGCGCCGGTCGGGCTTGTGGCGCTTTGTGCTGGTCACCACGGAAGGACGTACCCCCTCGGAAGAGGTCGGGGAGCGACGGAGCGGAGTTGGACCGGTCGACGGCGCCGATGCACGGGCCGAGAACCGGCCCTCCGCTGCTTCGTCCGTGCCGTGACCGCACGGTCGGGCTGGTGCAAAGGGCCTCCCGGGCGGACGACCCCGGGCCGTCCGCTGAGATCCGACACCCGTGGTTCGGGTGTCGACCTGTCTGACTTATGCCCTCGAACCATCGCGCCCATGCCCGATCGCCCGGCAGCGCCCCGATGAACTCCTCGTTAAGTCCGCTCCTCGTTGCGTCCGCTCCCCCGAACGGCTCGCCGACCCCGCCCGGGCACCGCTCGGCCGCCGAACGGTGCCGCGGCCGTGTCCTCAGCCGCCGAAACGCCGGTGGCGGGCCGCGTAGTCGCGCAGGGCCCGCAGGAAGTCGACCTTGCGGAAGGCCGGCCAGAAGACCTCGCAGAAGTAGTACTCCGAATGGGCGGTCTGCCACAGCATGAATCCGGACAACCGCTGCTCGCCACTCGTACGGATGACGAGGTCCGGGTCGGGCTGGGCGCGGGTGTAGAGGTGACGTCCGATCATGTCGACGTCGACGGCTTCGGCGAGCGCCTCCATCGAGGTGCCCTTCTCGTGGGCGTCGAGAATCATGGAGCGCACCGCGTCGGCGATCTCCTGGCGCCCGCCGTACCCGATGGCGACGTTGACCACTATGCCGTCGACCTGCGCGGTGGCCGTCTCGGCCTCCTTGAGGGTGGTCTGCATCCCGGCAGGCAGCAGGTCGGGGGTGCCGACGTGGTGCACCCGCCAGCGGCCGTCGGCCGCGAGACTGCTTACGACGCCCTCGATGATGCCGAGCAGCGGGACGAGTTCGTCCTTCGGCCGGTCGAAGTTGTCCGTCGACAGCAGCCACAGGGTGACCACCTCGACATCCGTCTCGGAGCACCAGCCGAGGAACTCACCGATCTTGTCCGCGCCGACCCGGTGGCCGTGGACGGTGCTGGAACCCGAGGCCTTCGCCCAACGACGGTTGCCATCCATGATGACGCCGATGTGCTTCGGCACCTGAGCGTGGTCCAGGCGGCCTTCCACCCGGCGCGTGTACAGCCTGACCAGCAGGCCGCGCAGCTTGTCGCGCAGGTTCACGTGATCGTCAGCCCCTCACGTACGGATCGGACAGGGGCGGCACCCGCCGCGGTCCGCACCCTGCGGCCCGGTACTCGGCCGCGGGCGGACCCCGTCTCCCTGTGGCAGTCCCCGGGAGCGAAGCCTACCCCCGCGAGGGCAGGTGACCTCAACGTCGGGAGTGACCGGCGGCACGCTCGGGGGTCTGCTCGGGGGCCGCCCGGATGGACGCAGGGGGCGCCCCGGGATGGGTGCGGGGGGCGCCCCAACGCCGGACAGGGACCCCCCCGATGACCGCCTGAGGCTGGAACGGGGAGCCGCGGCCGGACCACCGGACGCAGGCAAAGAAAAACGGGCCGGTCCGTGGGGGGGATACGGACCGGCCCGAGGGGGGGAGTTCCACCATAACCCTTCGTGAGTGATGCTGCGTACATTGGCGCGCCACAACTACTCTCCGGAATCGCCCGACAACGCCTCGACGACCACGGAAGCACGCATTCCGGGCATCCCAGTGGCCGAAATGCAACAGTTCTCCCCAGGAGAAACAGGAAATAGCGGGTTATCCCGCCCGCGGTGACGCGACACATCCTCAACAGAACCCCGCCACGACCACCCTTCCGGCCGTCCCCCCGACGGGTGACCCGGCGAGGAACGTCCACTTGACCCGCAGACGAGTCGGCGGCCGGGCGACGGCACGACGCCTCGGGCGACGCACGGCCCCCTCTACTGCGCGACGCCGTCCGTGCAGCTTTGCTCGGGCGCATGGCTGCGGTTTGAGCGGAGCCCGGTAGGCGGCTGAAAGGCGAGCCACACCCCGAAGTGGCTTCGAAGCACGGGCGGGGCCACCGATTGCGGACGGTATCTGTCCTCAATTGTCTCTACCGTCGAAGACACGACGAAGCCGAGAACAGGCACAGGGGCAGAGGCGGTGACCGAGACGACCGTCACATGGGCCGAGGCGAGTGCGCGGCGGTTCGAGCGGCAGTTCCTGGCCTCCCCTGCGCCGGGGAGTACATCGGTCGCCGAGGTGGTGTCCACGATGCTCGGCGCGCACGCGTAGGCGTCGGATCGAGGATGGTCAGGGTTTGCGTACGTCGAAGAGGTGGCGGCTGCTGTGGGCGACGAACACGCCCTCGGTCTCGATCCGTTCGTGTAGTCGGCGCAGTTGGGGCAGATACTCCTCGACGGTGAAGTCCGGGACCATCCAGATCACCTTGCGCAGGAAGTGCACGACGGCGGCGATGTCGTAGAACTCCATGCGCAGTCGTTCGGCCCGCAGGTCGACGATCTCCAGCCCGGCGGCCTCGGCGTCCCGGCGTTCGCGTTCGGGATGCCGGGCGCGGAGCTGCTCCTCCGGCTGCGGTCCGAGAAAGTGCTCGACGAGTTCGTAGGCGCTGCGGGGTCCGACGTGCTGAGCGAAGTAACCACCGCCGGGCCGCAGCACCCGCGCGATCTCCCGCCAGTGGGCCTTCACCGGATGCCGGCTGACGACGAGATCGAAGACCCCGTCGGCGAGGGGCAACGGCCCGTCCGCGGAGGCGACGACGAAGCCGCCCCGCTCCCGGAGAAGCCCGGCGGCCTTGACAACGTTGGGCGCCCACCCCTCGGTGGCGACGACAAGCGCGGGTCGACGGTTCCCGGGGGCGGCACGTCCGGCTTCGTCGAGGGCGAAGCTCAGCACCTCCCCTCCCCCGGTCTGCACATCGAGCACGGCCTCGACCGCCCTGCCCGACTGACCGCCCAACCGCCCGGCCATGGCCCGCGCGTACCCCCACGAGGGCCGACCCTCGGTGGCCCGCCCGGCGAACCAGGAGAAGTCCCATCCCTCGGTGGGAACGGCCACACCTTCGGCCAGCAACTCGTCAAAGGACAAGGAGCAAGGAGAGGAAGGGGAGGAGGAAGAGGAACGGTCCGAGCGACGTCCGTACGACATCACTCGATCCTCACAGAAGCCGACGGAACCCGCTCCCGGATTTTCCCGGGGCAGACAGCCGCGGCCCGCAGTCCATGGCCCGCAGTCCATGGCCTACACCACCGCGGCCCCCACCCGCCGGGCCACTTCCTCCGCGGCGAACCGCACGAACCCCTCGGGGTCCGGCTCGTCCCCCGTCGGCTGAAGGATCACGGAGTCGGCCCCGGCCTCGGCCAACCGGTGGGACGCTCAGGAGCAAGCTGCGGCCGGAACACGGCACCAAGTGTGGTTACGGCGATGTACCTACCCGGGGCTCTCGAAGCTGACGCTCTCGGCGATCGCCCGCAGGATCGCCCGGTACTCCTCGCGCCGGGCCGGGGCCGTGGTGGTGAGCGTGAGGACAGCGAGCCGCCGGCAGTCCGGGTGAGGAAGATGGGCGTGCACCTGGAGAAGCGGACGCCGCGGCAGACCGCTCCCGCTCCCGGGGGTGGAGGTCGACTCGCTGAACGCGGCGGGCCCTGCGGGCAACTCGACGAACTCGACCCCCGTATGCCCTCCAACGGCCGTCACGGCACGGGCAGCGGTGACACCCCGGGGCGCGGGGGCGGTCTCCCGCCAGGAAATCGTGAACAACGAGAACAACGGCCCCGCCACCACCGCGCCCCCATGGCCACCCGCCCCACTCACATCATCCCGATGCAGCCCAACGGAACAATGCACGGTGCCCACTTCGCGGAGGGCGGCGAGGAGTTGCTGACCGGTGGCGAAGGCTGCGATGAACTGCTGGCGGGACGCCTCATCAGGCGCAGTGTCGACCAGCGGCGCGGCCGCTGCCCGCAAACGGTCCCCTGCCAAGGAGTCCGGGCCGGGGAGCAGGGCGTCCAAGGGCAGTGGGAGAAATCCCGGTGGTTCGACGAACCACAGTTCGGCGAGGGGATCCGCCGTAGAGGCATCGACGGTGATCGTGGGTGCGCTCAAGGACCTGCCCCTTCGCTCTCCCCGACGCCGGAAACGGCAGGGGGCACAGCGTCGACGAACCGTGCTCCGGCACGACGGGCACGCTCAAGGTCGGCAGGATCCGCGCCCTCCCAACTCCTACGCGGGGCGCGCTCGTCGAAGGCAGACGGTTGATAGAGGAAGTGCAGGCGCCTGGGCGCCTTACCGTCCCGGGAGGACACGGCCACGACCCCCAGAAACCTCGGATCGCCCGCGAACCACAGAGGCTCCAGTTGCGCCTTGAGCGCAGGCTTCGTACGCGGCCCCCCATACGCCGCAACCACCAGAACGCCCGGTGGTGCTTCACGAACGCCAGGGGGACCCCTGCGCCCGAGGGGTCTGAGGGGTCAGGGAGCTCGATCCAGATCCCGGGAGCCTCCGCATCTGGGTGATCATCAATTCCTCGCGCTGTGTCGTGGTAAATCCGCCAGGGATATTCACGGAGGATCCGCAGCACACTAAACGAAACTGGAATTTCGTGAAACTGCGCCACCACCCGATAAAACCCATAGACCCAATAGGGCATGAATACCCATACAAGCCAGTCCGGGCCATTCACAGAAACCCCCAGTAGGACCACCCAGCCACCAGCCCATGCAACCAACCCGATGACCCTCATGACGAGGCCTCCTGACCACGCCCGGCGGGTGAACCGTGAATCCCAAGCAGTTGGTCGGTTAACAGACCGCATCCGCTCCCTTTCCTCAGAACGTGTCAGAAGAGATGGCGAGCAAGAGCATAGATAGCTCCGGAGTCCAGCACCAGGCGCGAACCATCAATACCGGCTACTGCGCCGTCCTTCACTCCGTCGTCGTCCGCGTCCACCAGCTTGTTGTGGAGACCGAACCCGGCAGTCCCAATGCCGACGACGCCTGCCGTCCCCTCCACAGCCTTGGCTGAGGCTTCGGGATTACTCGTGCCTCGTACAGCCCGAGCCACCAGCGAATTTCCGAGGTCAGCCGCAGTCTTTGCTTCATCCATGGTTTTCGTTCCGACCACCGCCACCCGATCGCCGAGGGTGACACCTGCCGTGCCGCTCAGCGCAGCCCGGATACCGGCGTACCCCCCTTTACCGACTGCGCCGACCCCCGGTAGTGATCCCACAAGATCAGCACCAACTGATACCGCATTACTCCAGAAGTCGGCATCCAGCTCACCATTCCGGACTCCATCCCACAAAGACATCCTCACTTCAGGGTCGGAAATCCGCAGTGTGAAGGCAGTCAAACTCACCGCCGAAGACGTGAGCATCAGCACCGCCACAGTCGCCAGGCTCCATCCCAGGGGGCCGGAAAGGAGGAGGGCTGCGACGGCGATCAGTCCCGCTGTGAAGCTGAGGATGTCCGGCAGGTTGTCCGTCAGCCAGTCGAGCGCCTTGTCGAACATGCCCGGCTCATGCGGAGCCAGCTTCTTTGTCGCTTCGCAGATCTTCGTCGCGCGATGCTTGGCCTGGCGCTCATGCTCCTCGGCCAGCCTCTTCGCCTTGCCGATGATCTTGTCGAGCTCGGCCTGGGCCTCTTCGACATCTGCTTGGGCACGGGTCAGCGCCCGCTGCGCCGCACTGTCCCCGTTCCCCTTCTTCTCCAGGTCGGGTTGGTCCTCCGCTTTGGTGGCCCGACCCTTCGCCAGGTCCACAGCGGCCTGCGCCTCTTCGGCGTCGTTCTCCAACCGCTTCGCACGCCGCTGAAAGTCGTCCAGCTCACCTTCCCAGCAGCTCAGTTGCTTGGCCGCCTTGCGGATGGACCGTGCGGCGTTCCGCAGATTCAGCGGCAGCGGACCATCGTCGAGCTGTTCGCGAAAGGCGACGGCGGCGTCACCCTTCCAATAACTGCCGTCCAGCAGTTTGGTGACCAGCTCGTGGGTGTCCTCGAGTACCTTCGCGCAACCGCTCAGTTTCTTGTGCAGTCCGCGAACGGTCTCCGTTTCGCCCGGTACGGGGTTGAATCCCAGGTGCGGATAGTCGGGGTATGGGATGTGGGGCGCCGACTTGAGCCCTTGGGGTTTGCCGAGGTCGGCCCTCGACTTGGGGTCGAGAGCCGCGCCGGTGTCGTCGATCTGGGTGACGGTCACCGTCCGCCGCCCCCGCCCTTGCCGGCACGGGCCCGTTCGAGGGCCGCTTCCAGGGCCTTGTCGACCTCGAGGTAGCTGTCCTTGCTCTTGCCGATGATCTCGGCGAGGTCCTCGGTCTGTTTGCCGATCTCCTCGGCCCCGTACTTCCAGTCGTCCTGGAAGTACTCACAGGCACGGTCGAGGTCGTCCGTACCGAGTCCGGTGACAGTTCCGTCGGCGAGCGCCTGCCGTACACCCTTGAGCGAGCTCGAGGACTTGCGCAGCGACTTCATGAAGCGCCCGAGCTCGTCCCCGTCGACCGCCAACCGCGGCTCAGCCATACGCTCGCCCTCTCCCGATCCATCTGCACCCATGGAAGGAACGAGAGGTTCCGTCTTTCGTGGCGCATCCGGAGCGGAGGGCCCTCTTTAGGAGGAGTACGTGAGTCAGCGGTTGATGGCCTGGATCTCCTGGACGACGACGTCCTGCGTGGCACCGAAGCTGCCGTCGGGAAGGTCGCCGCCCGCGCCTCCGGTGCCGGTCCACTCGATCTTCCAGGTGACGGTGGCCGTGAGCTCGTACGAGTCGTCTCCCGAGGAGCGCAGGTACTTCACACCGCAGGGCGGGGTCCCGTCCGCCTTGCCCTTGGCGTACGGCTCACCGATCCGGCCGTTCTGGATCTCGCAGACACCGGACGCCGGATAGGTCTCGGCGTCCGGCGTGCCCGGCTCGATCTCCACGGAGACCGGTTCGGCGGTGGTCGTCGCCTCGATGCCCAGCAACGGCACCGAGGCCGTCACCGACACCGGCTTGAACTGCGCCGCGTCCAGCCATGCCCAGGTGGGGAGGTTCACCTTTGTCGTGCCCTCCGGTGCGAGGTCCACTTCCGTCGAGGGAACACGGATCTCGGCATAGGCGAGCTGGGCGAGGATCTCCGGAGTGACTGCCTGCGGGATGTCCGCCGGCGGGGCGTCGTTCTCATCCACCCAGAAGACGGGCTTGTCGCAGTCAAGGGCCCCTGGATCGCCTTCACGACCGGCTGTGACGTACGAGTCCCACCAGTAGCCCTCCTCAGCCTTCTCCTTGTTGAAGTCGGTGTAGGGGTGACCCTTGACGTAGCGGTCGCGCTGCGCCGCGTCCCACTCGTAGCCCGTCGATTCCGCTTCCCAGATCGGTTCCAAGTGCTTCTGCAACTGGTCAGGGGTGTACTTGGGAGCGTAGTAACAAGCGGGCGGAGTCCAATTGGCGGCAGACGTCACCGGACCAGGTGCCTCACCCGTGCCGTTGCGAGAGCGATCGAAGACGACCACCCCCGCGGTCGCCGAGATGTTCTCACCCTTTCGGTCACCTTCGACCTGGGTCTCGGAACCCGTTCCTTCCCCACCAGGAACGACATCCGCTTGAGCTGCCGTGACGGTGACGGCCATGATGAGGCCGGCCAGGACGAGCCCTCTCAATGACAGACGGGCTACGGCTGGCACTGAGCAGCTCCCCTCGACGAGATGACCTGGGAGGTCTGCCACACGCCCTCGGCGCTCTTGTCGAGTTTGGTGTTGTAAAGCACATAGCTGTTCTTGGTCACCGGCGTCTTATGGACCTTGTTGGTCTTCTTGTCCTTGCTGAAGCCCCTGCTCTCGTCCGCGCAGAAAATGAGCATTGCCGACTTCTCACCCTCAAGAGTCACCTTGCGGTCGTAGTAACGGACTTCGCCCGTCATCGTGGCTCCAGCTTTCTCGAACTGATTGACCCAGGACAGAGCTGCTTCCAAAGCCTTGCCCGTGTTGTAGAAGGCCAGAGCCTCGCCATTGGCATCAGTGCCTGCGATGGCTGCGTCCACCGCCCTCATGCGTTCAGCGTTGTCCGTCAGGACGGCGTCCTTGACCTGATCACCAGTCTTCTCACCTTCAAAGACCAGCCTGACGTCTGACGGCAGTTCGATCTTCGGGCGTCCCTCGGCGGCCGGGGCCGGTGATGCGCTCGGCGAGGCCGGCTTCCCACCCCCCGTGTCCGCGCCCGCGATCTTGTCGCCGTCCTTGTCCTTGTCCTTGGCGGAGCCTTCGTCGCTGCCGCCACAGGCGGAGAGCGTCAGAGCTGCGGTGGCGGTCAGCGCGAGCGCTGCAAGCAGGGTGGGGCGGCGGTTCACAGTCGGCTCCCGGTGGGGCGAGGCTTCTCTCGAGCGAACCAACGCTATCCAGCGATGCGTAACGACACCAGAGAGAAGAGTGACGAACCGCCGGGCACATCCGGCCAAAACCATCACCGCTCAACCCACTTGGAACGCCCCAGTCACGCAAGCCCGCGCAGCTCGGCCGGCAGGGCGACGACGGGAGTGGGCTGGGAGCTGTGGCCGGTTCAGGAGACGGTTCCGGCCAGCCCGCCACCGCCGGTGGCGACGCCGCCGGCCGGCTTGGATGCGGAGAAGGGGGGCGTGTCCGGTCGGCACGTTGTTCCGGCCGGCGGGAGGGTGCCGTCGATGAAGTAGCGGCCGGTGTACGTGTTGATGCAGCTGCTGGGGTTGAGCAGTGCGGTGTGCCCGTACCCGTTGTGGGTGAGCAGGCGGGCGTTGGCCAGTTCCTTGGCCATGGCCTGCGCGTTCGTGTAGGGGGTGGAGGGGTCGTAGGTGGTGCCGACCACCAGGACGGGGTGTGCCGTCGGCTTGTTCCACGGACCGAGGTAGCGGTCTGCGGCGACCGCGGGCCAGGTCGAACACCCCTCGGCGGCCCAGGTCCAGAAGCGTCCGGC
>NZ_JBHSPC010000007.1:5978-76616 GCF_042656345.1 Streptomyces incanus | reverse complement strand
ACGTTCGGGTCGCGCGGATTGGGGCTGTCGCCGCAGAGGACCGCAGCGCCCTGTTCCTCGCCCAGGTACGGATTCGGATGCGGGACCGCGGGTGGGTGCGGGAGCGGGGACGGCTCCGCGACGCGGCCCTGCCACAGGTCCTGCAGCCTGCCGGCGAGGTCCGTCCACCCAGGGTGGACGATGTAGAGGCTGTTCACCACGTCGGCGACCGTGCCGGCATAAGTCCAGGCGCCCACAGGATGTTTGCGGAGCTTCTGCATCAGCTGGTCGAACTTGTCCCGGGTCGCTTCCGGGCTGCCGGCGGAGAAGGCGCAGTGGGCGGTGGTGGTGGACCCGCACAGGGTGAGGAACTGGTCCAGGGTTGCTGCCGCGGTGCGGTCCGAGCCCATGCGCAGGAATGTCGTGAGCCGAGGGTCGGCGTCGGACGCGTGGTTCGTCCAGGCCTGCGGGTCGATGTTGCTGTCGAGGACCATGGCGCGGACCTTGTCGGGGAAGAGGTTGGCGTAGGTGGCGCCCAGAATCGTGCCGTAGGAGATCCCCTGGTAGGTGAGGTGTGACTCCCCCACCGCCCGGCGGAGCTGGTCGAGGTCCCGAGCGGTGTCGGTGGTCGACACGTGGCGCAGGAGCTCGGGGTCGCGCTGCTCACAACGCCGGGCCAGATCCTTGTACGCGGCGATGAAGGCCGCCCGCTCCTTTTCTCCCACCGGGAAGCCCGCCGCTTTGCTCGCATTCCAGTCAGCGGCTTCCTCGGGACTCGCGAAGCAGTTCACAGCGGTGCTGCTGCCGATCCCGCGAGGGTCCCAGCTGACGATGTCGAACCGCTCCCGCACCTCGCGCGGGGATCGCTCGTAGTTCTGTGGCATCTGCACCGTTCCGGGCCCGCCGGGGCCGCCCGGGTTGAAGAAGAGGGTGCCGATGCGCCGACCGGGGCCGGTGGCCTTCCGTTTGACGACCGCCAGCTCGAGGGTGCGGCCACCAGGGTTGTTGTAGTCCAGCGGCACCCTCGCGGTCGCGCAGTCGAACGCGCTGCCCGGAACGCACGGGCTCCAGTCCAACTGCGGGGCGGGCACGGAAGGTGCGGGCGTACCGCCGGCCGCGGCGGGGTTCTGCCCGGTCAGTGTCGTCGAACAGGTCACCAACGCTGCGATGACCGCGGCATGACGTCGGCGACCCACCCTGAACCCGCGTATAAGAGGCATGGGTGTACTCCGTCCCTCTCGCACTTCGTCGCTGAGCGCCCGAGGCCCGCCAATGCCCTGGACCTCGGCACGCGTCCGTGTCAACGACACAGCGATCCGGCAGTGCACGCGAGGCAGTGCGGCCGAACGGGCGAATTCATCGGGGCCCGGCGTCACACATGGTGGTGACCAGCACCCCCGGCCCTGCCCCGGCAGTATGATTCGCGCGCAGGTGAGGAGGAGTGCGTGGGTCAGCGGTTGATGGCCTGGATCTCCTGCACGACGACGTCCTGGGTGGCGCCGAAGGTGCCGTCGGGAAGGTCACCGCCCGCACCGCCGGTACCGGTCCACTCGATCTCCCAGGTGACCGTGGCCTGGAGCGGGAAAGTGCCGTCGCCCGAGGACCGCAGGTACTTCACACCACAGGGCGGATCCCGGTCCGCCTTCCCCCTGGCGTACGGCTCGCCGATACGCCCGCCGTCGATCTCGCAGACACCCGACGCCGGAAACGTCTGCGCGTCGGGCGTACCCGGATCGATCTCCAGCGACACCGGCACCGCCGTGGCCGTCGCCTCGATACCGATCACCGGCACCGACGCGGTGACCGACACCGGCTTGAACTCCGCTCCGTCCAGCCACGCCCACGTCGGAAGGTTCACCTTGGCCTCCCCGGCAGGGGCCAACGTCACCTCCGTACCCGGGACACGAATCTCGGCGTAGGCGAGCTCCGCGAGGACCTCCGGAGTCACCGCATTCTCAATCCCGGCCGGCGGAGGATCACCCTGGTCCACCCAGAAGATCTGCTCCTCACAGGAATCCCAGCCCGGCGGAAAGCCCTCGTTGACGAACGAGTCCCAGAAGTAGCCCTTGCCCTCCTTGTCCTTGTTGAAGTCCTTGTACGGCTTCCCTTCGACGTACCGGTCCCGCTGCTTGGCGTCCCACTCATGCCCCGTCGACCCGGCCTCCCAGATCGGCTCCAAGTGCTTCTGCAACTGCTCCGGCGTGTACTTGGGGGCATACCAACAAGGCGGCGGCGCCCACGACGTGGACGACCTCAACGCACCCGCAGAACCACCACGCCCGTTCTTCGAACGGTCGAACACCACCCCACCCACAGTGACGGACACAGTGCCGTCGTCACCGACTTCGGCACTCTGTTGCTCGTCACCAGCATTTCCGTACTTGTCCCGTTCAGCAAAGGCCATTGGAGAAGAAAAGACGGATACGCAAATAATCGCCAGGACTGTCCCGATCCTGGCTGAACTCCTCAGGGCTGGCACGCCTCGGCTCCCCGCTTCGAGACGATATCTGCGGTCTGCCAGACACCATCGGCGTTCTTGGCAAGCTTGGTGCTGTACAGCACGTAGCTGTTGGAAGTCGCAGGCGACCTGTCAACCTCACCGGTCTTCTTACTCTTGATGTACGACTTGCTCTCATCGGAGCAGTAAGTCACATAAGCCTTACTGTCACCACTGAGATTCACCTCACGCTTGAAGAACCGTGTCTCCCCGGTCCATGTGTCGTTGCCGTCGATGTAGCGCTGCGCATACGTAATCGATGAGCTCAAGGCCTTACCGGTGTTGTAGAAGCCGAGCGCCTTGGTATCCGTACTGCCCTTGAAGATCGCCTCATCGATGGAGTTGACACTTAGAGCGCTATCCGCGAGGACTGCGTCCTTCGTCGGGTCACCCGTTTTCTGCCCTTCGAAGACGTTCTTCGCGTCCGAGGGAAAGTCGATGTCCGGACGCCCTCCGGAGTCCGAAGCACTCGCGCTCGGGGAGGCCGACTCCTCGCCCCCCGTGTCCGCGCCCGCGATCTTGTCGCTGTCCTTGTCCTTGGCGGAACCCTCGTCGCTACTGCCGCCACAGGCGGAGAGCGTCAGGGCTGTGGTGGTGGTCAGCGCGAGCGCTGCGAGCAGGGTGGGGCGGCGGTTCACGGTCGGCTCCCGGTGGGGCGAGGCTTCTCTCGAGCGAAGCAACGCTATCCAGCGATGCGTGACGACACCAGAGAGATCAGTGACGACCTGCCGGGTACATCCGGCCAAATCCATCGCCACGCGGCCCACTTGGCACGGACCCGTTACGCAGCCGGCACCGCCGATACCCCGGGCGTCGCCGTCGACCGAAGGCGTTGTCAGAAGGGGGCACGGCGTCCACCGCGCCGCCTGCGGTTCACCGGCTCGTACCAGCGCTACAACGAGGTCCGATGGCTACCGGGGTACGCCGCACCCTTCCGCGCCCGCCGCCCTTCCGGCGCCCCGGCTCGCCTCGGACCTGGACGCCGCCGTGGCGAGCCTGACCGAGACCGCCCAGTCCCTGGCCGCCCTTGCGGCCCGCCTCCGCGACAACTGACCATAGGGGGAAGGAACAGAAGGAACAGAAGGAGCGGGAGTGGTGAGGGTGGCGTGGCGGGACGGGCGCGGGGAGTTGGTCGTGCCGGGTGACGAGGGGCAGCCGGACGTGCACGTACCTCTGGAGATCGCCGCCTCCTACCACGCCCGTACCAAGGGGTTGTTGGGGCGGACATCGCTCGACGGCGCGCTGCTCCTCTCCCCCGCCAACAGCATCCACACCTTCCGTATGCGCATGCCGATCGACGTCGCCTATCTCGACCGGCGTCTCCGCGTCATCGCCATACGCACCATGCCGCCGGGGCGGCTCGGACTGCCGAGGCTGCGGGCACGGCATGTCGTCGAATCCGAGGCCGGGGCGATGACGGGATGGGGGTTGCGGAGCGGAGTGCGGGTGACCGTGGTGACGAGCCCTCCCGACTCCGATACCGGGCAGGCGACGCCCGCCACGCCGCGCACCTAGGGTCTTTCGTTTGAATCGGGCCTGATCAGGCCCTGGTCGCGGCAGCCGCCCGGCACTTCACGAGCGGGAGCCTTGAGGCCCGCCGGCCGCGTACGCGCGTGCGCCGCCCCTGGGGAGAACCGCCCACATCCGGGTCCCGCCACCCGGCTCCCGCGCGTCCCCGAAGCCCCACTCCCCCGCACAGGCCTTGACCACGCAGGCCAGCACACGGAGCGCCGCCCGGCGGCGGGCGGCGCAGGCCGCGAGCAGCCGGGGGTGCGTGTGGCGGGGATGGGCGTCGTAGAAGACCACGCGGAGGGCTTCGTCCCGGTACCGCAGGGAGACGTACACCTCGGCCGAGGGCGCCAACCGGCATGAGCACGCGGCCAGTTCACCCACCACCTGCACCGCCGCGTCCATCACGTCGTCCAGGCCGTGGGCCCGCAGGATCGTCCTCGTCGCCGAGCGGGCGATCGCGGGGCTCCGCGGGGCGGCGGGGAGCGTGAAGCTGTAGGCGAGGGCCTCGGGAGCAGGAGGGGCGGGCAGCCGGTCGACGGGCGCGGCGATCGGACAGCGGGACGAGGGTTCAGGCATGACAACTCCCGAGGACTGACGACTGATTGCTGATTTCTGCTTGCTGGTCTGTGACGCGGTCCGGCCGGTGGCCTGTCTCCCTGACGCGGGCACACCCCTCCCAGGGCAGGAGGGTGCGGGTGAGCTCGCGTGATGCGCTTCCGGGCGTCACGGATCGCGACTACTACATCGCCGACAGTAGACGGTGATGGTGGCAAATTGCCACTCATCAGCTGAATTTGCCACTCGTCTGGGTGGACCTACCGAACCGACAAGGGGCAGACTGACGCCGCGACCATTGGAGGAAGTGACAGATGCCGCCGAGGGCAACGCCCACTCAACGCCAGCGACGACTGGGCGCGGAACTGCGGAAGATGCGTCTCGCAGCAGAGGTGTCGACGGAGTACGCCGCCGGACTGCTCGGCCTCGATCGGGCGAAGATCTCCAATATCGAGGCAGGGGTCCGGGCCATCACTCCCGAACGTCTGCGGACCCTCGCGTGCAACTACGACTGCCGCGACGAGGAATACGTCGAGGCCCTCGCGGACATGGCCGTCGACCGGTCACGGGGCTGGTGGGAGTCGTATCGCGGTCAACTCCCCGCAGCGCTGCTGGACATCGCCGAGATGGAGTGGCGTGCCAGGCGGGTCCGGGGCGGACTGGCCCTGCACGTGCCGGGCCTGTTACAGACCGATGTCTATGCACGCAGGCTGTTCGCCGCCGCCCTACCGCCGCTGTCACCTGCCGAGATCGAACTGCGAGTGGCGCATCGCATGCAGCGTCAGCAGGTCCTGCATCGGGAAGCCCCGATCACGTACGTCGGCTACGTGCACGAGGCCGCACTGCGCGTCGAGTTCGGCGGCACGAAGACCATGCGCGCGCAGCTCGACCACCTCTGCGACCTCTCGGAACTCGCGAACATCGACGTGCGGGTGATCCGCTTCAAGGCCGGAGCTTTCCCCGGCGCCGGCCAGGGCCTCACTTACGCGGAGGCGACAGTACCCCAACTCGACACGGCGGAACTGGACTCGGCTCACGGGCCCGAGTTCCTTCACGGTCAGTCCCAACTGGCCAAGTACCGTGCGCACCTGGACTGGATGGAAGAGGCGTCGCTCTCGTCGGCCGATTCACGCGATTTCATCCACACCATCGCCAGCGACCTCTGAGGAGCACCCCATGGCAGACATCATCTGGGAAGAACCCTTCTGCGCCGAGGGCGCCAACTGCTTCCGCATAGGCACCGACCCCGACGGCAACGCCTACATCGCCGTCGCCGGCCAGGAGGACCACCCGCTCACCGACACCCGGGAAGCCCTCCGCAATCTCATCCTCGAGATCAAGGCCGGCAGAGCCGACCACCTGCTGTAGGACAGCCCTCGCCCGGAATACTCAAGTCCTCGGCGCTCGTCAGATCCCCCATGGGTCGGGGTGCGGCACGGCCGCAGGATCCTCGGACCAGAGCAGCCGCGCCTCGATCCTGCGTGACGGCGTGTCGAGGCAGGCAGGTCAAGCGCGGATCTACGCGAAGGCGAGGGGATTGCGTGGGTCAGCGGTTGATGGCCTGGATCTCCTGCACGACGACGTCCTGGGTGGCGCCGAAGGTGCCGGCGGGAAGGTCGCCGCCCGCGCCGCCGGTACCGGTCCACTCGATCTCCCAGGTGACCGTGGCCTGGAGCGGGAAGGTGCCGTCGCCCGAGGACCGCAGGTACTTCACACCACAGGGCGGATCCTGCTCCGCCTTGCCCCCGGCATACGGCTCACCGATACGCCCGTCATTGATCTGACAGACACCGGACGCCGGGAACGTCTCCGCGTCCGGCGTACCCGGATCGATCTCCAGCGACACCGGCACCGCCGTGGCCGTCGCCTCAATACCGATCACCGGCACCGACGCGGTGACCGACACCGGCTTGAACTCCGCTCCGTCCAGCCACGCCCACGTCGGAAGGTTCACCTTGGCCTCCCCGGCAGGGGCCAACGTCACCTCCGTACCCGGGACACGAATCTCGGCGTAGGCGAGCTCCGCGAGGACCTCCGGAGTCACCGCATTCTCAATCCCGGCCGGCGGAGGATCGCCCTGGTCCACCCAGAAGTAGTCCTCGTCACAGGAATCCCAGCCCGGGGGATAGCTGTCATTGACGTAAGAACCCCACCAGTGGCCCTCACCCGTCTTGTCCTTGTTGAAATCCTTCTCGGGCTCGTCCGGGTTGAGATACTTCTTCCGCTGCTTGGCATCCCACTCATGCCCCGTCGACCCGGCCTCCCAGATCGGCTCCAGGTACTTCTGCAACTGCTCCGGCGTGTACTTGGGGGCATACCAACAAGCAGGTGGTGTCCACGACGTCGACGACCTCAACACACCCGCGGAGCCACCACGCCCGTTCTTCGAACGGTCGAACACCACACCACCCACAGTGACCGAAACAGTGCCGTCACCACCGACTTCAGCACTCTGCTCCGTCTCGCCATCCGTGCCACCACCGAAGCCCTTCTCCGCATATGAAGGGGTGGCAGCCGCGAGGACAAGGGCTGTAAGCCCAAGGGGAAACAGCAGGTGGCCGCGCCGAATCAAGGCTGGCACTTCGCACTCCCCCGCTGAGAGATCAGCCGCTCGGTAACCCACACGCCGTCCTTGCTCTTACGCAGGGTGCCGGCGTATACGACGTAAGAGTCCTTGCTCACCGACGTGACGTCGGTCTTTCCGGTCTCCAGAAACTTGTTGAAGGTCTTGCTCTGGTCCTCGCAATACACAAGAGAGGCGGTTCCGTCAGCCTTTATGGCCACACTCTCGTTATAGAAGCGGGTCACACCCGTTGTACGCGCCTTGTGATCAACAAACTCTTGAATGTACTTCTGGCTCCCAGCGGCGGCCGTGCCCTCTGAGTAGAAGCGGTAAGCGTCGTGAAGCGGATTCTGCTCGGCGATGGCCATGTCCACAGCCTTGATGCGCTGCTCGGCATCGCTGAGCACCGCATCCTTGTCCGTATCGCCGGTCTTCTTCCATTCGAACGTGTACGTGACGTCTGCGGGCAGTTCGATCTTCGGGCGTCCCTCGGCGGCCGGGGCCGGTGATGCGCTCGGCGAGGCCGACTTCCCACCCCCCGTGGCCGCGCCCGCGATCTTGTCGCTGTCCTTGTCCTTGGCGGAGCTCTCCTCGCTGCCTCCGCAGGCGGACAGCGTCAGGGCCGTGGTGGCGGTCAGCGCAAGCGCTGCGAGCAGGGTGGGACGGCGGTTCACGGTCGGCTCCCGGTGGGGCGAGGCTTCTCTCGAGCGCACCAACGCTATCCAGCGATGCGTAACGACACCAGAGAAATCAGTGGCGACCTGCCGGAAACATCCAGCCAGTCCCACTGCCCCGCGGCCCACTTGGAACGGACCCGTTACGCAAGCTGGGGGCGCCGGTTCCCGGCTGGGGTTCAGGTCGTCACTTCTCAGTGCGGGGGAACGTGATCTCGACCCGGCGATTCTTCTTGCGGCCGGCTTCCGTCGAGTTGTCGGCGATCGGGTACTGCTCGCCGTAGCCGCGCACCTCGTAGGTGACGTTGGGGTCGTTCAGCTCCTGGTCCAGGATGGTGTGAACCGCGTTCGCTCGTTTGCGGGACAGGACGTCGCCGTGGGCGGAGGAGCCCAGGTTGTCCGTGAAGCCGAAGACGCGGATCTTCGTCGCGTTCTGCTTCTTGATCTCCTCGGCGATCGTGCCGATACGAGCCTTCGCCTGGGCGCTGAGCTTCGCGCTGTTCTTGCCGAACAGCACCTCGGCCTGCAGTGCGAACGTCACCTCCGTGTTGGTGTCCTCGCGGCGCTCGTCACCGCTCTGCTCCTCGACGACCTGCTTGATGTCGAGGACCTTCGGTTCGGCGAGGGTGGCCCCGTCGGGGAGCTTCAGGTCCGGGTCGTTGCCGTCGAGTTCGACGGGGGCGGAGGCGGTGGCTTCGGTGCCTGGGGGGACGCTGGGGTCGTCGGCGGCGGCAGCGCCGGAGGCGCCGTAGAGGCTTGTGGCTACCAGGACGGTGACGGTGGTTGCTACGGCTGCGAGGCGTGGTGCCCCCGGGCGGGAATGGGTGAGAATCATGGCTGGCCTCACGCAGAGATCTCAATTGAGGCCGAGGCGAACGTAGGAAGTTGGAACGTCACTTCCGCCGTCTCGGTGGGTGGCGCGGGGAACTGCATGAAGACCGGAATGGATGCTCCCGGCTTGATTCTCGGCATGCCTGTCGTGGTCAGGGGGCGCCCATCCGTGTCACGCAGTACGTAGTAGCGCTTCTTGCTGGCAGGGTCTACCAGAGTCGCGCCGCCAAGCGAGACGCCGTGCTTCATGATTTCGGTCTCGTTGCCCCTGGTCTGGATTGGGATACGGGCCCCTTCGGCACCATCATTCTTGATCTCACCACTGACCGTCACGAACCCGCCGGCGTCCCTCGCCGCAGAGGTGACGACGAGAATCAGACCACCCTCGCCCTTCAGCTCTGCAAGACTCTCGTCCGTACCTTGCTGAGCGCTGGGGTCCGATTCTTTTTCCGTGGTGGCTGATGCCGAGGTCTCTGGCTTCTTGTCGTCGCCACCACCGCTGCAGCCAGCCACACCAATGGCCAGCCCAGCCGCGATGCCCGCTGCAGCCATCCCCCTGCGGGCCTTCGTTGCGAACCGAATGCTCATGCCTCTTCCTTCACCACTCGTCGTTCCTAGTCAGTCAGCCAGGTGGACGTCGAAGAGTTCCTGGGGTTCCGGGAGGAGCTCCAGAGGGTCTTCCGGGTCCAACTCCCAATCCCTGCCGTCGCAGGTGAGCTGAGGCAACACGCCGTCCCCCCCGTCATCGACAGGCAGATCAAACACGCATCGGGACTCAATCACTGCGGTGGCTGACGCCTTGGCGTACTTGCCTTCGGTCCCGGGAACAATGGAGTCTCCCACCGGCTTGTTGGTTTGAACCTCAACCTCGTATCCCAACAACCCCAGCGGTACGCATGCCAGCACCTCGGCATCATTCTGTGTGGCGAGTTGACCCGCACGTGGGCACGACGAAGCGAGCGCTCCCCCGTCACCATTGAAGATAGCCTCCCACTTGGTCGGATCCAGAAGGTTCTCGACCCACGCCCCAGCGAGTTGATCACGTCTGTCCTGGGCCGCAGCAAGCGCAGCCGCGTCGGCAGCCGTCTGAGCACCGTTCCTATTCGCCGCTGCTTGGCCAACCGCGAGGTAGGCAAACGCGAGAAAGAGCAGACCCGCCACCACCATGATGTAGATGGGGAAGGCCTGCCCTGCGTCGTCGCAACTGAGACGCCGGGTCAGCCGATAACCTCGTCGATCTTGGCCGTGATCGCGTTGAAAATCGTCTCGCCAATGCTCGTCCCCGTGATCGCCAGCACGATCGCCACCACCACCGCGATGATGCCCAGGTACTCCACCGCCGTCTGGCCCCTGTCGTTGCGGGCGGTGCGGGATTGGAGGTAGGTGACCGTGGTGTTGATCCAGTTGCTCATGGTGTTCCCCTCCGGCTGACGCGGTTGCGGCTTCCTTCAGGGTGCCGCATTCGATATCAGCAACGTACGGCGAATTTCCCAGTCCGCCAGAGGGCCCCAGGACCCAATCCCGGGCCCAGTTGACGGGCCGCCGCTTCGTCCCCCTTGACGTCACCGCAGGTCACCCCAGTCCTCGTGCGGAATCCGGGGCCGTGCCGAGCCACTTCGCGGCGGCTTCGGAACGGCTGGTGCTGTGGAGCTTGGCGAAGATGCGGTTGATGTGGTTCTTGACCGTCTTCTCGCTGATGAAACAAGTGGCGGCGATCTGCTGGTTGTTCATGCCGGATGCGATGTGGTTCATGATCTCCGCCTCCCTGCTGCTCAGTGGGAACCTCGACCTGTCGGGAACGGCCGGACGACCGCTTGTCCATCCTGACGACGACTGTCCCACATGCGGTTGCAGTTGCGAAAGGTTTTGTGAAGAAATAGGTGAGGGTGCGGGCAGCGGTGCAATTAATTGCCCTGGTGGTACGGCCTGTTGGAGGTTCATATGCGGCAGCTTCGTCATGGAAACTTCGTATGCAGTCGCATCTGTACGGCCTCCCAGGCATTCCGGCAGGGGCGGGCCCGAGGGCGTCCTGCGGAGCTGGGCCAGCAGCGCTCCTGCCGCCGTGGGGGTGAAGTGGGGGCGGCCCTGGCTGATGTCCCGTACCGCCGAGACCAGTTGGTCCGCCGTGAACTCGCCGTGGACCAGGTATCCGCCCGCTCCCCTGCGCAGTGCCTCCTCGACGATCTCCGACTCCCCGCTGTACGTCAGCATCACCACCGGAGCGATCCGCACCAGGTACGGGAGTGCCGAGATGCCGTCCATGCCCGGCATCCGGACGTCGAGGAGAATGACGTCCGGGTGGTGGTCGCGGGCCGCCTCGCAGGCCTCCCTGCCGTCTGCCGCCTCCGCCACGACCCTTATCTCCCCCCGGCCGGAGAGCAGGGCCGTCAGGCCCGCGCGGACCACGGGATTGTCGTCGGCGACGAGGACCCGCAGGGTCGCGGTGGTCGGGGGCGCCTGGTTCGGCATCATCCGCGTCATCGGGGTGCCTCCTCTCGAGGTGTACGGGGTAAGGGGTACGGGGTCATCGGGCCGCCTCCGCTGTCGCGAACGTGTCTGTGCGGGGCCTGGCGGGCGCCAGGGGGAGTTCCAGGCGGACCTCCGTGCCGCGCGGGTGGGTGCCCCGGCCGACGCGGATGCGGGCGCCGATCGCCGCCGCACGCTCGACCATGCCGACCAGGCCGAAGTGGCCGTCCCTGCTGAGTTGTTCGAGGTTCGTGCCGGGCGGGAGACCGCGGCCGTCGTCGTGGACGATGACGCGGAGCAGGTCGCCGTGGACGCCCGCGCCGACGGCGACCCTGGTCGGGCAGGCATGGCGATGGGCATTCTCCATGGCCTCTCCGACGATGGTGAGGACTTGGCGGGCCACCGGGAGGGGAACCGCGGCAGGGCGGTGCGGCCGGTCCGCGTTGTCGCCCGTCCGACCGAATGCCGTCGGGAGGCCGGTGCGGGCGCTGAAGTCGCTTGTGCACACTGCCAGTTCGGCCAGTAGGTCCACGCTCTGCCCCACGCCCGCACCCTTACTCGCTCCCGTGCCCGCCGCCGCGCCCCGGGGCGGCTCGCCGCGCAGGTCCGCCAGGAGTTCGCGGGACTCGGCGGCGGCTCTGCGGGCCGAGCGGGCGACCAGTTCCGCCTGTTGTCGTACCAGCGCCACGTTCACGTGCCCGGCGCTCGCCGAGCCGGCCAGGCCGTCGGCGGCCAGAGCGACGCCGTACAGGGTCTTCGCCACCGAGTCGTGCATCTCGCGGGCCAGACGCGCGCGTTCCTCGCTGACCGCCTCCGTGGCGGCCAGACGGGCCTGGACCGTGGTCAGGGCCCGGGTGGCCGTGCCGAAGCGGAGCAGGAGGTTGCGGAGGCTGAAGCCGACCGCGCCCGCGATGACGCAGAGGCCGGGCAGGAACAGGGTCTCCGTGAGGTTCGCGTGCGGGTCCGCCAGGGTCGCGTGGACCAGGAGCAGGATCAGGCCCTGGAGGGAGGCGAACGCCGCCGCTCCCCGCCGGCCGTAGACCAGACCGGCGAGGAGTGGGGTGCAGACGCCGGCGTAGGCGAGGAGGCTGTCGGGGCCGGCGGAGACGAGGAGGAGGGAGCCGAAGAGGGTGTCCACGGCGAGCAGGCTGGGGTGGCGCAGGAGGAGGGGGCCGAAGCGTTCCCAGTCCCGTACGAGGACGTAGGACGCCATGAAGGTGACCACGACCGCGATACCGACCAGGCGCACTCCCCAGCCCGGCCCCGCGTTGAGCAGGGCGGCGGGGGCGGCGAGCGCGATCACCGCCAGCCGGAAGCCGAACGCCTGCCGGCACAGGGCCTGGAGGGCGTTGATCTGGAGGTCGACGTCCGGATCGGGTGGATCGGGTGGATGGGGGGTGCCCCGGTCCCTTGCGGGGCGGCTGTCGTTCGCCGGTGGCACCGGCGGCATCTGGGCGTCCGGCACGCTCCTGACGACAGACTCCGGGAGGGCCGAATACCCCGGGAGGGCCGGGAAGCCCGCCGAGGTCCTGGTGGTCCGGGGTGGCCGGGCGCGGCACCACAGCCCTCTTCGGCCCCTTTGCCGGTTTCCGCGCCCCAGGCGTCGCCTGCGCTCCCCGGTCGTCGTCATCCCACCGTCCACCGTCCCCTGCCCCTCACTCGCCCGTGATCGAGCCGAAGTCGGTGCCGGAGCCCAGGATCAGGCCCGCGCCGAGGAGGATCATCGTGGCCGGGACCATGAACGTGGTGATCATCATGGTGGCCTTGGGGACCGCGCGGGCCGCCTTGCGGCGGGCGTTCTGCGCGTCCGTACGGCGCATGTCCTTCGCGAGGGCGACCAGCGTCTCCACGATGGGGGCGCCGAGGTCCTCGCCCTGCTGCAACGCGGTGACGAACATGGCGACCTGCTCGGAGTCGTTGCGGCGGCGCAGTTCCGTGAAGGCTTGGCGGCGGCTCATGCCGAGGTCCATCTGGCGGAGCGTGATGCGTAGTTCGTCCGCCCACGGGCCCTCGTACTTGGTGGCGACCCGGTCCAGGGCCTGCCGGAAGCCGAGGCCCGCGCTGACGACGACGGCGAGGACGTCCAGGAAGTCCGGCAGGGTCCGCTCGATCACGTCCCGGCGGATGCGGATCGCCGACCAGATGCCGACCTCCGTCCAGAACGCGCCGAAGGCGAGCAGCAGCAGGGCGACGAAGAACTGCCCGCGCATCAGGAAGACCAGGAAGCCGAGGCCGCCGAGGAAGCCGTAGACCGCGCGGCGGGCGGCGTAGCGGTCGATGGTGAGGCCGCCGGGATTGCCCGCGAGGTCGATCTTGCGGCGGTACTTGGCGACCCGCTGGGGGCCCATGACGCGCAGGACGGCCGGGGCGTAGCGCATGCCCATGCGGTCGACGAGCGAGTCCACCGCGCCGGTGCGGGTGGCGCCGACCTCCAGGGCGAGAACCAGGTCGGCGGGGAGTTTCGCGTCGGCGCGGTACATGCGCACACCGGCGAAGACGCCCCATACGGCGATGCCCATGACCAGCGCCAGCAGAAGTCCCATGTCAGTCAGTCCCTCCTCTGCCAATCCACGATTGCCGATCCACGATCCGGCTGCTCAGACGTCGATGCGGGACAGGCGGCGGATCAGGATGAAGCCGATCGCGTACAGGCCGAAGGCGACGATCACCGCACCCTGGCCGACCGGGGAGCCGGTCATGCGTTCCAGGGCGCCGTCCTTCACCCCGTTCATCAGGAACAACGAGCCGACCCCCAGAACGGGGACGGCGTACGACGTCATGCTCACCTGGGAGAGCTGGGTACGGACCTCGCGCCGGGTCTCCTTGCGCTCCTCCAGGGTCTCGGTGAGGTTGCGCAGAGCGCTCACCACCTGGCCGCCGGCCCGGTTGGACAGCACCAACGTGGTGACGAGGACGACGAGTTCGCGGGACGGGAGCCGCTGGGCCAGCTCGCCCAGCGCATCGTCCATCGAGGCACCGAGGGCCAACTGGTTGTCCACCTTTGCCAGTTCCTCGCCGGCCGGGGCCTCCAGCTCCTCCGCCGCCATGCCGATCGCCGTCCGCAGGGCCAGGCCGGCCTGGGTGGCGTTGGCCAGGATGCGGGCGAGTTCGGGGAGTTGGTTGATGAACTTCTCGATGCGTTTCTGGCGTTGCCAGTCGAGGAACTGGAACGCCGCCCAGATGCCGAGCAGTCCGGCCAGCGGGCCGAAGAACGGGGCCAGGACGGCCTGGCCGGTGAGGAAGAGGCCCAGGCCCATGGCGACCATGCAGGCGAAGAACTCACCCGGGGTGATGTCGAGGCCGGTCGCCATCAGACGCAGTTCCAGTTTCCTGCCGAACGCGGTGCTGCGCAGCCGGCGGTCCAGGGTGGGGAAGTGCCGTCGGCGCCCGTTGACCGTGACCTGGCCGGTGTACGCCAACCGGTCCACCAGCGCCTGCCGCTGAGCCCTGCCCGCTGCGTACAGGTGCACGCCGACCACCGCGAGGACGCAGGTCAGCAGCGCGATGCCGGTGGTCAGCGTGATCAGGTTCTGCAGATCCATGGCAGCGGTCCTACCTGGCTTCTCGGGTGGTGAGCTGGTCGAGGGAGCGGGCGATACCGAAGGCCGGCGGGACGGGCTGACTCGCCATGTAGAGGCGTTCGGCGGTCCGGCGCGGGAGCGGGTGATGCTCGTACGCGCCGTAGATACGGCCGTCGGAGGCCATCGGCTGCGCGTTGAACCGGGAGACCGTGGCCAGCCGGTACGGTTCACCGCCGTGGCTCTCCAGCAGGGCGATCTCGGTGATGCGGCGGGCGCCGTCGGCGAAGCGGGTGAGCTGGACGAGGACGTCGACGGCGCTGTTGATCTGGTCGTGCAGCGCGACGAAGGGGATCTCCACCTCCGACATGGAGGCGAGGGTCTGGAGCCGCATCAACGCGTCCTCCGCGCTGTTGGCGTGGACGGTGGCGAGCGAGCCGTCGTGGCCCGTGGACATCGCCTGGAGCATGTCCAGGGACTCGCCGCCGCGGACCTCGCCGACGACGATCCGGTCGGGGCGCATGCGCAGCGAGTTGCGCACCAGGTCGCGGATGGTGATGCGGCCCTTGCCCTCGACGTTCGGCGGGCGCGACTCCAGGCGGATCACGTGCGGCTGCTGGAGCTGGAGTTCGGCGGAGTCCTCGATGGTGATGATGCGCTCGCCCTCGGGGATCAGGCCGGAGAGGGCGTTGAGGAGGGTCGTCTTCCCGGTGCCGGTGGCGCCCGACACGATCACGTTGAAGCGGGCCTGCACCAGGCCCGCCAGCAGGTACAGCATGTGCTCGTCGAGCGAGCCGAGGCCGATCAGCTCATGGAGGGTGAAGGAGCGCGGGAAGCGGCGGATGGTGAGGGTGGCGCCGGTCAGGGACAACGGCGGGATGATGACGTTGACGCGCTCGCCGGACGGCAGGCGCGCGTCCACCATCGGATTCGACTCGTCCACACGGCGGTTGACCGTCGAGACGATGCGCTCGATGGTCTGCATCAGCTGGTCGTGGGAGGCGAAGCGCATCGGCAGCTGCTCGACCCGGCCGCCGCGCTCCACGAAGATCGCGTCGGGGCCGTTGACCATGATCTCCGTGACGGAGGGGTCCTCGAGGAGCGGTTCCAGGATGCCGAGGCCGAGTGCCTCGTCGACGACCCTGCGGATCAGCTGCGAGCGCTCCACGGTCGACAGGACCGGGCCCTCGCGGCTGATGATGTGCCCGAGCACCCGCTCCAGTCTCGCCCGGCGCTCGGCGGCGGCCAGCGAACTCATCTCCGCGAGGTCGATCTCCTCGAGGAGCTTGGCTCGGTAGGAGGCGACCAGATGGCCGTCCTCGCCCCGGTTGCCCTTCTCCTCGGGGGAGTTGATACGTGCCCGCAGACTCATGAGTCCGGCGCTCCTCGTTGCTGGTTCCTTGTGCGGTGGTCGGTTTCCGGTCGGTGGCGGTCGGTGGTCGGCGGCGGTCGGTGGTCGGCGGCGGTCGGTCGACGGCGGTCGGTCGGCGGTCGGCGGTCGGCGGTCGGCGGTCGGCAGTCGGCAGTCGGCGGTCGGCAGTCGGCGGTCGGGGTACGACGATCGGTTGCCGGTGGGTGGTCAGTGGTCGACGGGCATGGTGGCGGTCTTCCGGGCCCGGCCGAAGTCCCAGCCCGGCACGATCGACGGGATGTCGATCGTCGCCGTGACGGTGACCTCGTCGCCGCCACCGGACGCCCCGCAGTCGGTACGGCCGGCCAGCCAGCCGCTGACCGCGACGGCGCAGGCCGGCCCCGCCGCCTCGTCGAGCGAGGCACTGCGGGCACCCGCACGGGCCGCGGTCCCGGCCTGCTGGGCGGTGTACGCGATCAGGCCCAGTTGTACGGCGGCCATGGCGACGATGATCAGGACCGGCAGGAAGCCGAGGTACTCGATCGCCACCTGCCCGCGGTCCCGGTGCCGTGTGCGCTCGCCCCGCGTGCGGTCGGTCCCCACGCGCTCGGTCCGCGTTCGCTCGCCCCGCCTGTCGTCGTACCTCATGTCAGTCCCCCACCTCCTCCTCCACCGCGCCCGCGTGACCCTTCACCTCGAAGGGGAAGTTGGCAGTGCCGGGGAAGAGGACGGGGACGCGCAGCGTCACGTCGGCGGTGACATAGCCGCCCCCGGTTCCGCACTTCACCGTCGCCGCTCCCTCCCAGGCGCCGGGCAGCTTGTCCAGTCCTGCCGCCTGGCAGGCGCCGTCGCGCGCGCCCGGGTCCGCGGCGGTGGCCGCCCGTACCGCCTCGTCCGCAGCATTCCCCGCGAGGGTGAACGTGTATCCCAGCAGCACGAGTTGCCACAGCACCACGAGCGTCACGAGGATCGTCGGGATCATGCCGAGGAACTCGATGGTGACCTGTCCTCGGTCCCGGCCCTGACCCCGGCCCGAGTGAGCGTGCTTCTCCTCCCCCTTCACCTCATCCCCCTCCGTCCTTGCGTCGTCGGATGCTCACCGCTCCGCGGTCGCCGCGCGGCCGGTCTCCCCGCAGCCGACCGGACTTGTGGGCGCCCTCGGTGGGCTTGACCAGGCCGAGCTCTCCGGCCAGGGCCCACAGGGCCTGCTTCACCGTGCTCTTGTTCTCCAGTTCGTGGACCCGGCCCGCGTCCACGACGTGCTGGAGTTCCTTGAAGTTGGCGGGGATCACGGTGGCCGCGACCGCGGTGCCGGTGATCTTCTGGATGAGCGGGGGCTGGATCTCCGTGCCCCGGGTGTGGCGGTTGACGACGACCGTGGTCTCCTCCGCCTTGCGGATCTGGAGCCGGTCCCACATCCGTACCGTCCGTTTGGCGCCCCGGACGGAGACCACGTCCGGGGTGGTGACCAGGAGCGCGGTGTCGGCGGTCTCGACGGCGGCCGCGCCGGCCCCGACGAGTTGGGCTCCGGTGTCGACGACCACGACCTCGTACCGGGAGCGCAGGGCGCCGACGATGTGGCGGGCGGCCCGGTCGGTGACGTCCTCGCCGCGTTCGCCCTCGGCGGGGGCGAGGAGCAGGGTGAGGCCGGTGTCGTGGCGGAAGACGGCGTCGGCCAGGACGCGCGGGGAGATGTCGGTGATCGTCGCGAGGTCCACGACGGACCGCCGGAACTGGACGTCCAGGAAGGAGGCGACGTCGCCGCTCTGGAGGTCCAGGTCGACCAGGGCGGTGCTGCGGCCGGACGCCTGGGCGGCGAGGGCGAGGTGGATGGCGGTCAGGGTCGCGCCCACGCCGCCCTTGGCGCCGCTGACGGTGACGACCGTGCCGCCGACGCCGGTGAACACGTCGCCGCCGGCTCCGAGATGGCGGCGTACGCCGGACGACCACTGGGCGACGGCGTGGACGCGGCTGGCGAGTTCCTCGTAGCTGAGCGGCAGGGCGGCCAGGCCGCGGGCTCCGTAGTCCATGGCGGCCTGGAACAGGCCGGGGCTTGCGTCGGAGGTGACGAGGACGACCCCGACGGCGGGGAAGCGCAGGGCCACTTCGCGGATCAGTTCCAGCGCGGGGACCGGGCCGATCCGCTCGTGCACGACCACGACCTCGGGCAGCTCGTCGATCGACTCGGCGGCCAGGCGCGCGAGGGTGTCGACGAGCTGGGTGGAGTCGGCCACCGGGGTCATCGGCTCGGCGTCCGGGAGCTGGCTGAGCAGCATGATGATGGACCGGACGGCGTCCGCGTCACCGACTGCCGGGAGGATCCTCGTGGGCATGCGGGCCTCTCACTTGTCCTTCGCGAGTTCGTACGTACGGTCCTGCTCGGGGACCGTGGTGTCGCCGCCGGGGGCGACGAGTGCGAGCCTGACCCGCTGGGCGAAGGACTCGGCGTAGGTGATGCGCTGGGCGTCGATGGTGGACAGCGCGAAGGTGATGGGGACGGCGTCCGTGGGCTGCCGGCCGCGGTCGTTCTCGTCGGGTTCGAGGGCGGTGATCCGGCCGACGTCGAGGACCTTGGCGTTGGTCACGATGATCTTGGACTGGGCGGGGGCGCCCTCGCGTTCCCCTTCGAAGGTGGCGTAGACGTTGACCGACGAGCCCGGCGTGATCTTTCCGGCGACGCCGGTGGCCGCGTCGATCATGATGGCGACCTCCTGCTGCCCCGGTTGCAGGGCGGGCTGGTTCACGATCATGTCGCTCTGCAGCAGGGAACCCTCGCGCAGCGTGGTGACGGCGATCTTGCCCCGGATGTCGCCGAGATCGGTGACCGCGTTCTCCGACAGCCAGCGCTCGGGCATCTCGATCTTCTCGAACTGGCCCGTACTGAGGGGCGTATACGGTGCCACATTTGTTTTCAGCCGGTACGCGCTGACCTCGGGACCGACCTTGGACTCCACGTCGTTGATGACGGAGAGCACGCCGGCGAACGCGGCGAGGGCGCACAGGATCGACAGGAGCAGGAGTATCACGCCGCGGCGCTGACGGGAGTTCATAGACCGTGCAACCTCATTGGGGGATGTGGGCCGAGCGGGTTCGAGTGGGACGGCCGAGCGGGACGGCCGGGGACGGCGTGCCGGCGACAGCGCCGTCCGGCCGTCCGGGTCAGGTGCGCCGGACGAGGGCCCTGCCGGCGTTCCTGTTGCTGTTCCTGTTCCTGCTGTCGTGGGCGGGTACGGACGGTGGTGTGGCCGAACAGAACACGCACCGGTCGCCGATGACGTCGATGCCGCACCAGTGACAGATGCCGCGCCGCACGCTCGTGACCAGCTGATAGAGGACGGAGAGGTCGGGCAGGTAGGTGCAGAACTCGATGACCTTGCCGGTCCCCCACCAGCTCGGGGACTCGGCGGGGAGCGGCGCCTCGCGCAGCCCCTGCACCTTCCAGGACGGCGCCAGGGTGCCGGTGACCCAGTCGGACTGGAGCTGCCCCTTGGCGACGAGCATCCAGGTTCCGAACTCCGGTCCTTCCAGGGCGGCTTCGGGGCCGAGGCGAACGAGTTGCGGCTGCGGGTGGGCGAGGACGGCGAACTGACTTCCGGGCACCCAGGACTTGGCGTGCTGCTTCAGGTTCACCGGGATCCGGTCGAGCCGGGTGACGGAGCCGAGCACGGCACCGGAGTGGATGTAGTGGACCAGCAGCCGGCCGGCCGAGGCGAGCACGCCGGGGCTGAGGTCGCAGGAACCCAGCTGCCGCAACTGGCGGGCCAGCACGGCGATTCCGAGCGGGGGCAGATCGGGGCTGAAGAGGGCGATCCGGTCGCTCTCCAGCAGGGAGCGCAGGGTGTGCAGCCGCCGCAGGACGGCGACGGGTGTCGCCTGGGAGCAGACCACGATGACGTGCCCGTGCTGCTCGATGAGCGCCTGGAGTTCGGTCAGGGCCTGTTCGAGCGGCAGGGTGGCGATGTCCCGCAGCACCGCGGCGGGCAGGGTCCGTTCGTCCTGCGGTGGCAGCGCCAGGTCGGCACTGGTCACGGCAATGGCAGTTTGCACGCGCGGCTCCCCGTTCTCCCCATGCCCCTCGGTCCACCGGAAGTCACTCCGGCGCACCCTGATGACTTCGCTGCGTGACTATGCGAGCACTGTAACCACGGCTCCATGGCCGGAGAACAGCGTTTGTGTAGCTCGTAAGCAACTGGCGTTGCACAAGTTGCGCCAAAACGGGGCACGTTGAGCATCTCGCTGGTCTCGATATGACTCACAGGGTGGAGATCCCGTGCACCGCCTTGACGCCGGAACCCGGGCGCGGAGGCGACCGGCGACCCGGAGCGCCGAGCGACCGAAGGCGACCCGGCTCCCCGAAATTGGTCTGGACCCATTGACAACCCTATTGGTCTGGACCACCTTGTTGGTCCAGTGGAGGCGACTGCCATCCCCATGGCTCTCCCCTCCCACTTCCGCCCCTATACCTCTGTACCCCCGTATCCCGCCCCATCCCCCCACCGGAGGCTTCAGTGGACCGCGCACCAGCCATGACCGAACCCCGAGGCAGAGACGCCGCCAGAAAGCCGGCCGGCGGCAAGGGCCGCCTCTGGGCGGGCGCCCTCGTCTCGGCCCTCGCTCTCACCCTCCCCCTCGTGGGGGCGGGCCAGGCGTCCGCGGCGGACGTGAACAACGTCAGGAACGCCGGTTTCGAGTCGGGTCTGAGCAACTGGACCTGTTCGGCGAACAGCGGGACGACCGTCTCGTCCCCCGTGCACGGCGGCACGGCGGCACTCAAGGCCACCCCGGCCGGCCAGGACAACGCCCGCTGCGCGCAGACCGTCGCTGTGCGGCCCAACTCCACTTATTCCCTGAGCACCTGGGTGCAGGGCGGCTACGCCTACCTGGGCGTGACCGGCACCGGCACGACGGACGTCTCCACCTGGACCCCGGACTCCACGAGCTGGAAGCAGCTGACGACGAGTTTCCGCACCGGCTCCGCGACCACGTCCGTCACGGTCTACACCCACGGCTGGTACGGGCAGCAGCCCTACTACGCGGACGACCTGTCGGTCTTCGGCCCCGACGGAGGCGGAGGCGGTGACCCGGCTCCGACCGTTCCCGGCACGCCGGGAGGCCTCAGCGTCTCGGGTACGACGTCGTCGACGGCGTCGTTGAGGTGGAACTCCGTCTCAGGCGCGACGGGTTACACCATCTACCGTGACGGTACGAGAATCACGGCGGTGACGGGCACGTCCGCGACGGTGACCGGCCTCGCGGCCTCCACCTCGTACTCCTTCCAGGTCGCGGCGACCAACGCGGCGGGCGAGTCCCCCAAGTCGACGGCGGTGACGGCCCGGACGACGGAGGGCAACGGCGGTGGCGGCGGTGTCCTGCCCCGGCACGCGGTGACCGGCTACTGGCAGAACTTCAACAACGGCGCGGCGGTGCAGCGCATCTCGGACGTGCCCGGCCAGTACGACATCATCGCGGTCGCCTTCGCGGACGCGACGGGCACGCCGGGCGCGGTCACCTTCAACCTGGACTCGGCGGGCCTGAACGGCTACACCGTCACCCAGTTCAAGGCGGACGTGCGGGCGAAGCAGGCGGCCGGGAAGAAGGTCATCATCTCGGTGGGCGGCGAGAAGGGCACCGTCTCGGTGAACGACTCCGCCTCCGCGACGAACTTCGCGAACTCGGTGTACACGGTGATGCAGGAGTACGGTTTCGACGGCGTCGACATCGACTTGGAGAACGGCCTCAACACGACCTACATGACGCAGGCACTGCGGTCGCTGTCCGCGAAGGCCGGCCCGGGCATGATCCTGACGATGGCTCCGCAGACCATCGACATGCAGTCCACGTCCAACTCCTACTTCCGGACCGCGCTGAACGTGAAGGACATCCTCACGGTCGTCAACATGCAGTACTACAACAGCGGTTCGATGCTGGGCTGCGACGGCAAGGTCTACAGCCAGGGCTCCGTGGACTTCCTGACCGCGCTGGCCTGCATCCAGTTGGAAGGCGGCCTCGACCCGTCCCAGGTGGGCCTCGGCCTCCCGGCCTCCACGCGTGGGGCGGGCAGCGGCTACGTCTCCCCGACCGTGGTGAACAACGCCCTGAACTGCCTGACGCGCGGCACGAACTGCGGCACCTTCAAGCCGTCCCGGACCTACCCGAGCCTGCGCGGCGCGATGACCTGGTCCACCAACTGGGACGCCACCGCCGGCAACGCCTGGTCCAACACGGTCGGCCCCCACGTCCACGCCCTGCCGTAACCGAACTCCCCCCGGTCACCCCGCCTCGAGGGCGCCGCTCCACCCGCACGGCTACGGGCGGAGCGGTGCCCTCAGCCGAACCACGGTTGCCGGTCGCGGCCGGGAGCACCGCACACCCTCCCGAAAGCGTGAACAGTTCGACTTCCTCTGTCCTGATATCGCCCGTTTGAGCACATGTGTGACAGTTGGGCGCCGAGTGTTCACGCTTTTCAGTAAGCCACCCTGCGGGGCGGGTCACTTTGACGGCAGGGACACAGGGGCGGGTGGGCTGCCGTACGCCCTCGCGCCCGTACTGGGCAGCGTTGCCCACATGCGGGTGCCGCCGCCCGGTTCGCGCGCCTCTCCGAAGCCCCAGGTGCCTCCACAGGCACGACAGACGCAGGACAGGAAGCGCAGGGCCGCGCGGCGGCGCGTGTCGCAGGCCGTGGCCAGCTTGGGGTGGGTGTGGCGCGGGTGACTGTCGTAGGCGATCACCTGGAGGGCGGAGGCACGGTAGCGGAGGGAGAGGTAGACGTCCGCCGACGCCGTGAACTGGCACGCCACCGCCGTCAGCTCACTCACCGCTTGCAGCACGGGGTCCAGCAGGCCCATCAGCCCGTGCGCCCTCAGCACCTCGCGCGACGCCGCTCGCGCCAGCGCCGGGCTCGTGAGCTGCGCGGGCAGCGTGAAGCCGTAGGCCAGGGTTTCGGGGACGGGGGCCGTGGGAGCGGCGGAGAGCGTGGGTGCGACGGGGCAGCGGGACACAGACATCGGTGGCTCCTTCGGTGAGGTACGGCAGCGCCCTGCCATGGGCAGCGGTCGGCGGTCGGCGGTCAGTGGTCAGTGGTCAGTGGTCAGTGGTCAGTGGTCAGTGGTCAGTGGTCGATGACGGCCGGCGGCAGTCGGTGGCTCCATCACGCGGGCAGGCTTGCGCGACGCACTGCCGACTGCGCCAGGTAGCTTGTGCGCTACTCGATGTAAGCATGACGGGGTTATGTTGCCCCTACATTTGGCAACAAAGGCACCCCATAGAGTGGCGCGAGCCAGAGAAGGGGCAGCATGGGCGCGAGGACGTCGCCGACCGAACGTCAGAAGAGGCTGGGTGCAGAGGTCCGGAGGATGCGTACGGCTGCCGGTATGACCGGCGAGTTCGCCGCCGGACTACTCGGTGTGGACCGGGGCAAGATCTCCAACATCGAGTCCGGTACTCGCGCCATCAGCCCCGAGCGGCTGCGCACGCTGGCCTGCAACTGTGACTGCGACGACGATGCCTACGTTGACGCCCTTGTCGAGATGGCACGGTCTGCAGGACAGGGCTGGTGGGACAAGTACCGGGGCAGCCTCCCGGCCGGGCTGCTCGACATCGCCGAGTTGGAGCACCACGCGGTACGCCTACGCAGTGTGCACCTGATCCACATGCCCGGACTGCTCCAGTCGACTGCTCACGCACAAGCCGTGTTCAAGGCCGCGCTGCCTCCGCTGCCAGAACATGAGGTCGCGCTACGGCTGGCACACCGCCTGGAACGTCAGCGAGTACTGGAAGGCGACAACCCCACCGCATACGTCGGGATACTCCACGAAGCGGCTCTGCGCATGCAGTTCGGCGGACCGAAAGTGGCACGTGGGCAGTTGGAGCACCTGCTCACCATGTCCGACTTGCCTCACGTGTCGTTGCAGGTCATTCCATTCGCAGCCGGAGCCTTTCCTGGCGCAGGTCAGACCGTCGTCTACATGGAAGGGCCGGTACGGCGCCTCGACACCGTACAGATCGACAGCACCCACGGCCCGGAATTCATCTACCACGAAGCACAGTTGTCCAAGTACCGGGCTCAGCTCGACTGGATGGAGCAGCACGCCCTGTCGCCCGCGGATTCCCACGGCTTCATCCAGGACATCGCCAGCCGGCTTTAAGGAGACATCACCATGCTCGACATCGTCTGGGAAGAACCGTTCTGCGCCGAGGGATCGGCCTGCTTCCGCCTCGGTACCGACCAGGACGGCAACGGCTACATCGCCATAGCCGGCTCCGAGGACGACTACCTCACCGACAGCCGTGACGCCCTGCGGCGCATGATCCTCGACATCAAGGCGGGGAAGGCCGACCACCTGCTGTGAAGCCGGTGCCGGTGGGGTCGGCCGGGTCAGCGACACAGGGAGTGTCGTCCCCTGGTTCCACCGGTCGTCTGTGCGCATCGTGGAAGACATGACTACGAACCCTGAAGCCCTCGCACCGTCGGCCGCTCGCGTCGCCGTCGTGACCGGTGGATCGCGCGGCATCGGCCGGGCGGTCTCCCTGAAGCTCGCCCGGGACGGTCTGGCCGTCGTGGTGGACTACGCCGGCGACACGGCTGCCGCCGAGGAGACGGTGAAGACGATCACCGCGGTCGGCGGGCAGGCGATCTCCGTACGGGCGGACGTGGCGGACGAGCATGCGGTCGCCGCGCTGTTCGATCGGGCGGAGGGCGAGTTCGGCGGTGTGGACGTCGTCGTGAACGCCGCCGGCCGGCTCGCGCTCTCCCCCATCGCCGACCTCGACCTGGCGGTGCTCGACGCCGTGCACCGCACGAACATCCGCGGCACCTTCGTGGTCGCCCAGCAGGCCGCGCGGCGGCTGCGTGCGGGCGGCTCGTTCGTGGGTTTCTCGACCTCCGTGGTCGGCACGCAGCTCCCCGCCTACGGCGCGTACACGGCGAGCAAGGGCGCCGTCGAGGCGATCACACTGATCCTCGCCCGCGAGCTGCGCGGGCGGGACGTCACCGTGAACACGGTCGCCCCCGGACCCACGGCCACCGACCTGTTCCTCGAAGGCAAGACCCCCGAGCAGATCGCCCCGCTCGCCAAGGCCCCCGCGCTGGAGCGGCTCGGCACCCCGGAGGACATCGCCGAGGTGGTCGCCTTCCTCACCGGCCCGGAGGGCCACTGGGTGAACGGCCAGATCCTGCGGGCCAACGGAGGCCTGGTGTGACGTGGGGGTGAAACATTCCCCCGGGCCCGGCGCATCAATGAGGTGAGAACCGTGGGGTGAGCCGAGGGGGATGCGATCATGGGGAAGGACGGCCGCGAGGGCGGGTACGGGGACTTCGCGGTGGCGCGGGCCGGGCATCTGTACCGGTCCGCGTGTCTGCTCACCGCCGGGGACACGCACCTCGCCGAGGACCTCGTCCAGGAGACACTCGGGCGGGTGTACGTGCACTGGGGGCGGGTTTCCCGCGTGGACAACCCCGCCGGGTACGCGCAGACCGTGCTCACCCGCGCGTTCCTCACCCACCGGCGGCGGCGCAGCAGTACCGAGCGCTCGACCGCCGTGTTCCCGGATCTGCCGGAGGAGTACGCCTATCTCGTCGTCGACGACGGCGAGGGGAAGAGCTTCGTCCAGCTCAACGTCCAGCACCGCAGCCTGGATGACGCGGACCGGCTCTACGGTTCCGCCGAGATGCTGGACGACGGAACCCGGGTCGCTACCCAGCAGGGGCCGGGAGAGAAGGGCGCCGTCGGTGTCGTCATGTGGACCGTCGACACCCTGCGGGCCGACGGCATGCGTGTGGTGATCAGCGCCTTCAACACCGGCGCTCAGCACGAGGACGCCACGCGCGACGCCCCCGCGCTGAGCATGAAGGAACTCCGGAAGATCACCCTCAGCTCCCGGTGGGACGACCTGGCCTGGCCTGACCGCTAGAAGAACTCCGACCAGGGATGGTCCCAGACCTGCTTGACGCACAGGACCAGGAAGAGGAGGCCCGCGATGACGAGCATGCTGTTGCTGAGGGCCCCGTTGTGCCATTCGCGCGGTGTGCGGGCGGAGTTGAGGAGCCAGAGCAGGGTCAGGGCAAGGAAGGGCATGAAGGCGGCGCCCAGGACGCCGTAGATGATGATGAGGCGGAAGGGCTGGCCTTCGAACAGGAGGATCATGGGCGGGAAGGTCAGCCACAGCAGGTAGGCGCGGAACGGCCAGGACTTCTCCGGGCGGCCCGACGCGATGGCCTCGCCCGTCGACGCCTTCGCCTTCTTCCGGCCGCGCGTCACGAAGTCGGCGAACATCAGGCTCACCCGTGCCACACGCCGATCAGCGACTTGAATCCTCCCCTCCCTGAAGGGAAGGGGATTCCTGGCTCAGGCCGCCTCCCGGAGCAGCGCTCCGGGAGGTCTTCCGCCCTCGGCACCAGCCGGGGCCAGACCAGCCCGGATCAGCATCACGCGTGCGGAGTTCTTGTCCCGCGGGGACACGGTTCCGCAGGCGGCGCAGGTGTAGGTGCGTTCACCCAGCGGCAGTGCGTGCTTGGCTCTCGCATCGCAGTGCGCGCAGTCCATCGTGGTGTGCGCGGGATGTACGAGACGCATGTCCCGCCCGTGCTTGCGGCCCATCTCGAGCAGGGCGGCCTTGGTGGCGCCGATGGCGGCGTCGGCTGCTTTGCGGGCCATGGTGGTCTTGGCCAGGAACTTCGGGCGGAAGTTCTCGACCGCGATGATGTCGTGGTCGCGGACAACTTTCTTGGCCCACTTGCGCCCGGTGTCCGCACGCTGGCTCGCGACCTTCTTGTGGGCCTTCGCCCGCAGTTTCCCCGCCTCGCGGTAGCCCTTCGATGCGGGCTCGCCCTTCTTCGGCTTGCGGCGGGCCATCATCCGGTCGTACCGGGCCAGCTTCGTTCGGGCCTTCCTGCCGTGCTCGGCGTGTGGCAGGTCGTGCGCGTCGGACGTGGTGGTCGCGGTCTCCTTCACACCCCAGTCGACGCCGAGGACGTGACCGGTCTCCGGCAGGGGCTGGACCTGGGCGGGGACGACGAACGAGCAGTACCAATGCCCGAGGCCGTCCTGGTACAGGCGTACCGAGGACGGCTCGGCCGGCAGCTCCCGCGACCAGACCACCGCCAGGACGACGCCGCCCGCCAGGTGCAGCCGGCCGTCCTTCAACCGGAACCCGCGCTTCGTGTAGTTGAGGGTCGCCAGTGCCTCGCGTTTGGTCTTCCACTTCGGCATCCCGGCCCGGCGCGCCATGGGCAGGCGCTCCTTGATGTTCTTGTGCGCCTTGGCGCGGGAGCGACCGAAGTCGCGGATGACCTGCTGCTGGGGAACCGACGAGCCCCCACGCAGCCACGGCGTACGGGCGCGGGCCTCGGTCAGCATCCTGTCGAGCCGAGCCGGGCCGCATGTGGCCTTCTGCCCGGTGGACTTGTTGTGCAGGTGCACGGCCCTGGACTTGGCGACGCATTCGTTCCACACCCAGCGGCACCGGTCCCACTCCGCCGCCAGGACGGTACGGGCAGCGCACGACACGCGCAACCGGTAGGTGTACCGGGCATGCCCGACCCCCGCATCCGCCCTCACCTGCGCCACCTCGCCCCCTCACGGCCCCGCCGGGACACTCCGCCACCCCGGGCCCTCCGAAGGACCATACGTACGACAGCCGCACAGACACACCCCGATCCCACAGCCACCACCCCCACCAGCGACCACAGACACACGCGTTCGCATCACCTCGGCGACAGCGCCGGCGGTACGGGGGCGCCGCGTCGCGGACCGGATGCGGCGACAACGATGCCGGGGCCGATGTAGCGCCAACTGGACTTGCGGGGCTGGGGGCCGGGGCCGTGGGGTGGTGCTCCGGTGTCCTGGGTGTTTCCCATGGTGTCCGCCATGAAGGTCAAGAAAGCGGATGGGCGCCGACGGGACAAGGGGGCGTGCGGGGATCTTCACCGGATGCACCTGGTCGAGTGGTCGGCCGACACGACGGTATTGACCTGATCATGTCACACGCGCAGGATTGCGGCACCGCACACCGCACCAGGCACGTCGCCATGGACAACCCCACCTCCCACAAGGAGACTTCATGCGACTTCGCACACGCGGCAGACGCTCCGCCGTGCTCGCCGCGCTCCTCGCCCTCACCCTCGCCGCGCCCGTGTCGATGACGGCCACGGAGGCCGGCGCCGACAGCGCGAAACGGGCGGCGCCGTCGGCCGACGACATCCGCCAGTACGAGATCCATCAGCACACGACTCCCGTGACCCGTACGGCGATTCAGCGGGCCGGGGTCACCGTGGACGAGGCCGACGAGGAGACGGTGGTCGTCTCCGGCCGCGCGGAGCAGATCCGCACCCTGCGTCAGCAGGGCTATGCAATCACGCCGTTGGGCGCGGCTCCGGACCGTTCGTCCGACGCCGGCGATCTGCGTCTGTTCGACTTCCCCTCGGCCGACTCCCGCTACCACAACTACGCCGAGATGAACGCGGAGATCGACCAGCGGCTGTCGGCGTACCCGAACATCATGAGCAAGCGGGTGATCGGCCGGTCCTACCAGGGCCGGGACATCGTCGCCATCAAGATCAGCGACAACGTGACGACGGACGAGAACGAGCCCGAGGTCCTGTTCACCCACCACCAGCACGCGCGCGAGCACCTGACCGTGGAGATGGCGCTGTATCTGCTGCGCGAACTCGGCGCGGGATACGGCAGCGACTCGCGGATCACCAACATGGTCAACGGCCGGGAGATCTGGATCGTCCCGGACCTCAACCCGGACGGCGGCGAGTACGACATCGCCACCGGCTCCTACCGTTCATGGCGCAAGAACCGGCAGCCCAACTCCGGTTCGTCGAACGTCGGAACCGACCTGAACCGCAACTGGGACTACCGCTGGGGCTGCTGCAACGGCTCCTCCGGCTCCACGTCCTCCGAGACCTACCGGGGTTCGGCTCCCGAATCCGCACCCGAGGTGAAGGTCGTCGCCGACTTCGTGCGCAGCCGGGTCGTGGGGGGCGTGCAGCAGATCAAGGCGGGCGTCGACTTCCACACGTACAGCGAGCTGGTGCTGTGGCCCTTCGGCTACACCTACTCCGACACCACGACCGGGATGACGGCCGACGACCAGGCCGCCTTCCGGACGGTCGGTCAGAAGATGGCGGCGAGCAACGGCTACACGGCCGAGCAGTCCAGCGATCTGTACATCACGGACGGGTCGATCGACGACTACCTGTGGGGCACCCACAAGATCTTCGGTTACAC
Source organism: Streptomyces incanus (assembly GCF_042656345.1). Lineage (NCBI taxonomy): Bacteria > Bacillati > Actinomycetota > Actinomycetes > Kitasatosporales > Streptomycetaceae > Streptomyces > Streptomyces incanus. Next base: position 47,438 of record NZ_JBHSPC010000007.1, on the reverse strand, counting down.
CTACGAGATGTATCCGCGGTCCTCGTCGAGCGGCGGTTTCTACCCGCCCGACGAGGTCATCGAGCGGGAGACGTCCCGGAACCGGGATGCCGTCCTGCAGCTCCTGGAGAACGCGGACTGCATGTACCGCTCCATCGGCAAGGCGGCGCAGTACTGCGGCTAGCGGCGCCGCCCGGCGCGAGGAGCCGTCGTGGTGCCTAGCCCACGAGGTCGGCGTCCGGCTTGGGCTTGTCCGTGTCGTCGGACGGGCCCACGTCGGCGTCCGGCTTGGACTCGCCCGTGTCCTCGGACGGGCCCACGTCGGCGTCCGGCTCGGGCTTCCCGGCCTTGGCGTCCGTGTCGGACGAGTCGGTGTCGGGCGTGTCCGCCTCGGACGAGTCCGCCTCGGGCGTCTCGGGTTCGGCTGCCCCGTCGTCGAAGTAGGCGTCCAGGACCGCGTCCAGTTCCGTGTCCCACGTGGCGAAATGGCTGCGGGACGTGGCCTCGATCTCCAGCGGGTACCAACGGCGTTCCGTGGTGTGGACGGTGACCGTGTACCGCTTGCCGAAGCGGGCGGTCTCCGTCTCCACCGCGCCGATCTCGTCCCAGCGGAACTCGCACGCCTGGTCGTCCAGGCGGAGCCGTACGCCGCTGTGATCGGCGACGACCTCGGCGCGGCGGTCGGACGCCTCGAAGACGGGGCCGTCGGGGACGGGCTCCTCCTCGGAGGACTCGGAGGACTCGGAGGACTCGGAGGACGCAGAAGCTTCCGAGGTCTCGGAGGTCCCGGGCTTCTCCAGCGAGGTCGTCGCCCCCGGTTCCGTGACCGGGTCCGTCTCGGGCGCCGCGTCCTCCGGCTCCGAGGCGGGCTTCGCGTCCTCGGGTTCCTCCTCGCCCTGCGCGTCCTTCACGTCCGCCTTGCGGTCGGACGTGCCGGACACGGGTGCGGTGAGCCCGGGGATGAAGGCCGGGTCGAATCCGGCGCCTTCCAGGGGCTGGGGCTGGCTGCTCGAACCTATGCGCTGCTCCACACCGGATGAGTATGGTCGACGATCCTGTGTGGAGCACAGTCAGCCCCTCACTTCGTTATCAGACGCCTACATGCGCCCCACCGTTCGTACGAATCGGAGGATGATCACACAGGGTTGGACGCACGCGCGGAGCCGGACGAACGGGGCGTCAGGCATCAGGCATCAGGCATTAGACGAACAAGCTGAGTACCGCCGCGACCACGAAGCCCGCCACCGACAGGACGCTCTCCAGCACCGTCCATGTCTTCAGCGTGTCCCGCTCGCTGATGCCGAAGTACTTGGCGACCATCCAGAAGCCGCCGTCGTTGACGTGCGAGGCGAAGATGGAGCCTGCCGAGATGGCCATGATGACCAGGGCCACGAACGCCTGCGAGTGGTCCCCCTCGGACAGCAGCGGGGCGACGATGCCCGCCGTCGTGACGATCGCCACCGTCGCCGAGCCCTGCGCGACCCTGAGCACCACGGAGATCAGGTACGACAGGACGATCACCGGCAGGCCGACGTCGTTGAACGTGTCGGACAGCGCCTGGGCGACACCGCTCCCCTTGAGGACCGCGCCGAAGACACCGCCGGCGCCGACGACCAGCAGGATGTTGCCGACCGGCTTCAGCGAGGACGTCGAGACGGTCTCCAGGGACTTGCGGGACCAGCCGCGCCGGATGCCGAGCAGGTAGTACGCCATGAACAGGGCGAGGGTGAGCGCGACGAACGGGTGGCCGAAGAACTCCACGACCGAGCGCAGCGTGGACTCGTCCAGGGCGATCGAGGAGAACGTCGAGGCGAGGATCAGGATGAGCGGCGTACCGATGATGCCGAGGACGGTGCCGAGCGGCACGGGCGTCTCGCGCGGCGCGACGCCGTCCCCCAAGCTCTCGGCTTCGCTCGAGCAGGGGGCACCCCCATCGCGCTGCTCGTCGAGGACGGCCTGGCGGGACTCCTCGGCGGCCTCGACCATGTCCTGCGGTACGGCGACGAAGATCCGCTTGCCGATCCAGGCGGAGTAGACCCAGGCGGCGACGACGGCCGGGAGGCCGGTGACGACACCCATGAGGATGACCCAGCCGAGGTCGACGTCGAGCAGTCCGGCGGCGGCCACCGGGCCGGGGTGCGGGGGCAGGAAGGCGTGGGTGACGGACAGGCCCGCGAGCAGGGGCAGGCAGTAGAGCAGGATCGACTTGCCGGAGCGCTTGGCGGCGGCGTACACGATCGGCGCGAGGACGAAGATGCCGACGTCGAAGAAGACCGGGACACCGAAGATCAGGCCGGTGAGGCCCATGGCGAGCGGGGCCCGCTTCTCGCCGAACAGGCCGAGCAGCCGCGATGCCAGGACCGCGGCGCCGCCGCTGACCTCGAGGATCGCGCCGAGCATGGTGCCGAGGCCGATGATGATCGCGACATGGCCGAGGATGCCGCCCATGCCGGACTCGATGGTGGACACCGCGTCCGAGCGCTGGACCGTGCCGAAGAGTTCGGTGACCGACAGGCCGGCCAGCAGGCCGACGGCTATGGAGACGCCGAGCAGGGCGACGAACGGCTGGAGCCGGACCTTGATGATCAGGAAGAGAAGCAGCGCGATACCGATGGCGGCGACGGTCAGCAGACCGGCGGTGCCGTCGATCAGCAGGAGCAACCCGCCGGTGTGCGGGGGTGTCTCGGCCGCGGCGCCGGCGGCGAGCGAAAGGGACGGTTGGGACATTCGGGGGTCCTCTGCTTGAGCACATGAAGCTTTCGGGCATGGGGAATCGCGGCACGGCGTCACAGGGATGGCGGACGCCGTGCCGTGGCATACGGGGTGCGGGGTGCGGGGTGGTGACCGGAAAGGGTGAGGGGTGAGTGCGCGTCAGCCCAGTACGGCCAGTGCGTCGATCTCGATGAGGAGCCCCGCGGGCAGGCCGACGTAGACGGTCGTGCGCGCGGCGGGCGGCTGGGTGAGGCCCTGCTCCTCGAAGTAGGTGTTGTAGAGGTCGTTCATCTCGGCGAAGTGGCCCACGTCGGTGAGGTAGACGCGGATCATCATCACGTCGTCCCAGGTCGCGCCGCCCTCTTCGAGGATCGCCTTGACGTTGGCGAGGGTCTGGAGGGTCTGCTCGCGCAGGGTGGGGCCGGCGGGCGTGGGCGGCCTGCCCTCCTCGGCGGGGAGGAACCCGACCTGGCCGGCGACCTGGAGGATGTTGCCCTTGCGCACGCCGTGGGAGAACTTCGCGGGCGGGGTGGTGTGCGTGCTCGGGGTGAGGGCGACTTTCTCGGTTTTCTCGGTCATGCGGGGTGGTCCTTCACTGGAGTTCTGCCGGAGTTCTGCCGGAGTACTCGCCGCTGATCGCGTCCGCGGTGCGGCGGACCAGCGGGAGCAGGGTGAGGAGTTCGTCGGCGGTGACGACGACGTTCGGCGCGGAGACCGACATCGCGGCGACCACCCGGCCGTCGGCGCCGCGGATCGGCGCGGCGACGCAGTTGATGGACTCCTCGTGGCCGCCGAGGTCGGTGGCCCAGCCCTGTTCGCGCACCTTCTCCAGCTCGCGCAGGAACGCGGCCGGGCCCGGCGTCGAACGGGACGTGTACAGGGGGTAGTCGAGCTTCTCCGCGAGGGCGCGGCGCTCGTGTTCGGGCAGGTCGGCGAGGAGCAGCTTGGCCACGGCGGCGACGGTGATGGCGACGGGCTTGCCGATCCGCGAGTACATGCGGACCGGGTAGCGGCTCTCCACCTTGTCGATGTAGAGGACCTCGTTCTCCTCGTGCACGGCGAGGTGCACGGTGTGGCCGCACTGCTCGTTGAGACGGACGAGGTGGGCGTGGGCGATCTCGCGGACGTCGAGGTTCTCCATCGCCTCCTGGGCGAGGGCGAAGAGGCGGGCGCCGAGCCGGTAGTGCTGGTCGGACTGGCGGTAGACGAGTCCGTGCTCGTGCAGGGTGCGCAGCAGCCGCAGGGCCGTGGACTTGTGCACGCCGAGGCGGTCGGCGACCTGCCCGAGGTCGGCGGGCCCTTCGGCGAGCAGCGGCAGGATGCTCAGTGCGCGGTCGACGGTCTGGCTCATGGGGTACGTACCTCCTCCTCGGCCCGGTCCGCGCCCGCGTCCGTGTGCGCGCCCGCGGTGGCGGTCTCGGTCCAACCGGGGCCGAGACGCAGTCTCCCCCACGCCGTGTCGTCCAGGGCGGCCAGCCGGTCGGCCAGGTCGCGGGCGGGAGGTGCGGCGAGGTCGCCGGGGACGGTGAGGGCGGCGGCGGCCATGAGGTGGCCGTGCCGGAGCCGGTCCCGTACGGGCAGGGCGCGCAGGGTGGCGGAGAGGAACCCGGCGGCGAAGGCGTCCCCGGCTCCGACGGCGGCGACGACGTCCACACCGAGGGAGGGGGCGAACGTCCGAGCGCCGTGCGGGCCGTAGGCCGTGGCGCCGCGGCTGCCGTGCTTGACGACCAGGATCTCCGGCTCGGGCAGCGCCTCGCGTACGGCGGCGGCGTCGCGCAGGCCCCAGGCCTCGCGCGCCTCGTCGTCGCCGACGAGGACGAGGTCGGCGCCGCGGGCCAGTTCCAGCAGCACCTCGGGGCCGTGGGCGTCGCTGTCGCGCCACAGTCCGGGCCGGTGGTTGACGTCGAAGGAGACGAGCGGACGGCCGGGGCGACGAGTGGTCAGCTCCCGTAGGAGGTCCAGGCAGCCGGCGGAGAGGGCGGCGGTGATGCCGGACAGGTGCAGGACCCGGGCGGCGCGGGCGGCGGCCAGGTCGACGGTGCGGGTGGTCATCGCGGAGGCCGCGGAGCCCGCCCGGTAGTAGGCGACCTCGTGGGCGTCGGTGGCGCGGTCGCCGGCGGTGCGGAAGTAGATGCCGGTGGGGCGGTGCGGGTCGCGCCGGACGGACGACACGTCGACGCCGTAGTCCCCGATCGCCCGCAGGAGGTGGTCGCCGAAGCCGTCCCGGCCGACCGCGCTGATCCAGCGCGCCGAGTGGCCGGCCGCCGCGAGGACGCAGGCGGTGTTGGACTCCGCGCCGCCGATGGCGCGCTCGAAGGAGGGCACGTCGGCGAGGGGGCCCGGCCGGGAGGGCAGGAACGTCACCATGGACTCGCCCAGCGCGACGACATCGACGGTCTCCACGACGTCGGGGGCGGGGCGGGGTCCGGTGGCGGTCACGGTGGAGTGGCTCCTCGATGCGGCGGGGTCGGGCGGTGTCGGTGGTGCGGGGCGGGGGCGGGACGGGTGGCGCGGGGCCGGGCGGGGGCGGATCGTCGGTGTCTGCCCGCATTGTCCTCGCCGGCCGCCGGAACCCGGTTCCATTGACCCCGTGTGGCCGAGATGTTAGACAGCGGTAAGCGACATACGCAATGGGTGTTGCAGGGAACGCAACACACCAGATCAGGGAGGCTTTGATGGTCCTCGGCCCCGGCTCCGACGCCTACACGCAGCTCACGGAGGAACGCGTCGACCACCGTTTCAAGGGCCTCCCGCCGGACGCCGACGGGCTGACCGTCGGCGAGCTGGCCGCCCAGCGCCGGAATCTGTTCACCGGCGGCTTCACCACCCCGGTGCTCGCGCTGTCCGCCGAGCGCCTGGAGCACAACCTGAAGCTGATGGAGACGTACGCGGCCCGGCACGGCCTCGCCTTCGCCCCGCACGGCAAGACGTCCATGGCCCCGCAGCTCTTCCGGCGCCAGATCGAGCACGGCGCCTGGGGCATCACGCTCGCGGTGCCGCATCAGGTACGGGTGGCGCGGGCGTTCGGCGTGCGGCGGGTCTTCCTCGCCAACGAGCTGGTGGACCCGGCGGCCCTGCGCCGGATCTCCGCCGACCTGGACGCCGACCCGGACTTCCGCTTCGTCTGCTACGTCGACTCCGTGCGCGGTGTCGAGCTGATGGACGCGGTCCTCGCCGGGTCCGCCCGCCCGGTGGACGTCGTGGTCGAGCTGGCCGGGGGCGAGGGCGCGCGGACCGGGGTGCGGACGGAGGCGGAGTGCGCCGCCGTCGCCGACGCGGTGGCGGGTGCGCGCGGTCTGCGGCTGGCCGGGGTCGCCGGGTACGAGGGCGAGGTGCCGGACGCCGACCCGGAGCGGGTGCGGGCGTGGCTGCGGCGCCTGGTGGCCCTGGCGGTGGACTTCGACAAGGCCGGGCGGTTCGCGGGCCTCGACGAGATCGTGGTGAGCGCGGGCGGCAGCGCCTGGTTCGACGCGGTGGCCGACGTCTTCGCGGAGATTCCCGAACTCTCCCTGCCCGTACTGAAGTTGCTGCGCTCGGGGGCGTACGTCTCGCACGACGACGGGCACTACCGCGAGTTGACCCCGTTCAACCGGGTACCGGAGGAAGGTGCGCTGGAACCGGCGTTCCGGCTGTGGACGCAGATCGTGTCCCGGCCGTCCGCCGAGCAGGCCTTCGCCAACGCGGGCAAGCGGGACGCGGCCTACGACCTCGACCTGCCGTTCGCCCAGGTGGTCCGCCGAGGCGGCACGGAGCGCCCGGCGACCGGGATCTCGGTCGTCTCCCTCTCCGACCAGCACGCCTGGCTGCGTACCGCCCCGGAGGCCGATCTGGAGGTCGGCGACTGGCTGGGCCTCGGGCTCTCCCACCCGTGCACCTCCTTCGACAAATGGGTACTCATTCCCGTGGCGGAGGCGGACGGCACGGTGGTCGACTACATCCGTACGTTCTTCTAGGGGGCCGTGGCATGGAAGAGCTCGTCATCCGGGACGCCGACGTCGTGGACGGCTCCGGCGACAGCGCGTACCGCGCGGACGTGGTCGTCGACGGCGGCCGTATCGTCTCGATCGTGAAGGAGGCTGCGGCAGCGGGCTGTCAGCGTCCGAAGGCCCGCCGCGAACTGGACGCCGAGGGGCTGGTCCTCTCCCCCGGCTTCATCGACATGCACGCCCACAGCGATCTGGCGCTGCTGCGCGACCCCGACCACAGCGCCAAGGCCGCACAGGGCGTCACCCTCGAAGTGCTGGGCCAGGACGGCCTGTCGTACGCGCCGGTCGACGACCGCACGCTCGGCGAGGTCCGCCGCGCGATCGCCGGGTGGAACGGCGGCGGGGACGACATCGACTTCGACTGGCGGTCGGTGGGCGAGTACCTGGACCGGCTCGACCGGGGCATCGCGGTCAACGCCGCGTACCTGATCCCGCAGGGCACGGTCCGCGCGCTCGCCGTCGGCTGGGAGGACCGGGAGGCCACCCCCGCCGAGCTGGACCGGATGCGCCACCTGGTCGCCGAGGGCATGGAGCAGGGCGCGGTCGGCATGTCGTCGGGGCTGACGTACACGCCCGGCATGTACGCCAAGGACGCCGAACTGACCGAACTGTGCCGGGTGGTGGCCCGGTACGGCGGCTACTACTGCCCGCACCACCGCTCCTACGGCGCGGGCGCGCTCCAGGCGTACGAGGAGATGGTGACGCTCGCCCGGGAGGCGGACTGCCCGCTGCACCTGGCGCACGCGACGATGAACTTCGGAGTGAACAAGGGCAGGGCGCCCGAGCTGCTGGCGCTGCTGGACGACGCGCTCGCCGCCGGCGCCGACATCAGCCTCGACACGTACCCGTACACGCCGGGCTGCACCACGCTGGTCGCCGTGCTGCCGAGCTGGGCGAGCGAGGGCGGTCCGGAGGAGATCCTCAGGCGGCTCGCGGACGACGCGACGGCCGAGCGGATCCGGCATCATCTGGAGGTCACCGGCTCGGACGGCTGTCACGGCGTGCCCATCGAGTGGGACACCATCGAGATCTCCGGGGTGGGCGACCCCGCGCTGGGCGAGTACGTGGGCCGCACGGTCCAGGAGTCGGCCGCGCTGCGCGGCGAGAGCCCGTGGGCCCTCGCCCGCGAGCTGCTGCTCAAGGACAGGCTGGTCCCGTCGATCCTCCAGCACGTCGGCCACGAGGAGAACGTGCGGGAGATCATGCGGCACCGGGTGCACACCGGCGGCTCGGACGGCATCCTCCAGGGCGCCAAGCCGCACCCGCGCGCGTACGGCACCTTCCCGCAGTATCTCGGGCGGTACGTACGGGAGTTGGGCGTACTCTCGCTGGAGGAGTGCGTCGCGCATCTGACGTCCCGGCCGGCCGCCCGGCTGCGGCTCGCGGACCGCGGGCTGGTCCGCGAGGGCTACAAGGCGGACCTGGTGCTCTTCGATCCTCGGACGGTGGCCGCCGGTTCCACCTTCGAGCAGCCCCGGACACCGCCGACGGGCATCCCGTACGTGCTGGTCGACGGGCGGTTCGTGATCGAGGACGGGCGGCGCACCGGCGTACTGGCGGGGCGGGCGGTCCGCAGGTCGCCCCGCTGACCACCCGTCCGGCCTGTTCCATGTCCGATCCGGCCGGCCCCGCGCCTACGGCTTGGGCAGGGTGCAGCCGCCCGCGCCGAGGTCGAGCCTGCTGCCCGTGCCGAAGCAGGCGGTGAACGGGTAGGTCTGCTGGGCGTAGTTGATGCCCCGGCGGACCGTGACGACGCCGTTCGCGTCGACCTCGCACGGGTTGTTGACCGTACAGCGCGCGCCGTCCTCGTTGCCGGTGTTGTTGACGGCCACCACCTTGCCGGTGGCGACGTCGACGACCGGTGAGCCGGAGGTACCGCCGATGGTGTCGCAGGCGGAGGTGTAGCGGACCGAGTCCTTCCAGGTCCAGTCCCCCTCCTTCAACCGGTAGGCGAATCCGTCGACGGAGCAGGTGTAGATCCGCTTCCAGTACCCGGAGACCACGCTGATGGCGGTGCCGGCGGCCGGGCGGGCGCTGTCGAGGGTGAGCGGGTCGATGCCGTACGTGCTCTTGATCTGCGCGTAGGTGGTGCTGAGCCGGTAGACCGCCGCGTCGGTGTCGGTCATGGTCGCTTGAAGTGCTCTCCTCCCTTCGCGAACTCAGGGAGGAGATTCCTGCCTACCTTGCGGTGGCGGGCTTGACGCGCTTGGCGCGCCTGACGACTGCCCTCCCGGCAGCCGGGAGGGGCGCGAGGCCCGTCCGGTACAGGTGCAGGACGTTGCGGGCCGCGTTGTGGTCGGCGTTGCCCGACCAGCCGCAGTCCGGTTTCCTGCACACGAACACGGCCTGGGACTCCCGGCTGCCGGGCGTGGTGAAGCCGCACGCCGAGCAGCGCCTGGAGGTACCAGGGGCGGGGACCTTGTGCAGGGTGCCGCCGTACCGGGCGGCCTTGTAGGTCAGCAGGGTGACCGTGCGACCCCAGGCCTCACCGCTGATGGAGCGGTTCAGCCCGGACTTCCGGGCGACGTTCTTCCCCGGCTCCTCGATGGTTCCCCTGGCGGATCTGACCATGTTCGGGATGGTGAGGGCTTCGACCACGACGGTGGCGTAGGTGCGGGCGATGGCGGTGGTCGTGCGGTGCTGCCAGTCCAGGGCCCGGCGCTTGGCTTTCGCGCGCAGTCCTGCGATCCGGTCATAGGTGCGGTGCAGCCGGCCGCTGGTGCGCTCGCCGGGCCTGCGGTGCCGCTTGCGCCGCGCGGCGCGCTGCTCCAGATGCAGGAGCCTGGTCTTCTCCTTCGGTGTCAGCCATGCGCCGTGCTCGTAGGTTGTGCCGTCCGAGCAGGCGATCGGCACGGTGATACCGACGTCGATGCCGATGTCCGGCCCCTGGTGGGGCTCGGGCCCGGCCCGAAGGGTCTGGACGCGGAAGGCGATGTGCCAGCCGAGCACGTCCTTGACCAGCCGGGCCCCGGTGATCCGGTTCTCCGGGCCTGCGTGTTTGCCCACCGGCAGGTCCTTGGTCCAGCGGAAGCGGACCCGGCCCACCTTGGGAAGGTTGACCTGCCCCCAGCGGCGGTGCACCCGGACGATGTGCAGATCCCGGCCCTGCGGGATGTCCACGGACATCACCGTGCGGATGCGGCCCTTGAAGTTCGGGGCGTCGGCCCGGTGCTCCCAGCAGTTCTTCCACGCCCGGAAATACGCCTTGAGTACCGCCTGCGCGGCCTGCGCGGGCAGGACGGCCAGGAAGTCGATATCCATACGGGCCTGGCGGATCGCGGCGTCCGCGTGGTGGAGTGTCCGCTTCTGCTTCGGCATCATCTGCCACCAGGCGTGCAGCAGGTTCCACAGGGTGCGGGCCGCGTGCGCCTGATCATCCACCGCGCGAACCCCGGCAGGGGGCAGTGCAAGCCGGGCACGATGCCCGAACTGCCGCTTGACCAGGGTGTCTCGACTCACGATCGCGAGAATAGCCATGGTTGGTGTCACCGCGCCGGCACCCGAATCCCGATGTCGGAACCGGCCGCCATGTTGTTCACCACCTGCATGTTCACTTGGTTTTTGTTACGAAGTACCGGCGGAATGCGTTCACCGACACCATGCCGCGCCGAGGCGGTCATGCGGGAGGTCTGTGCCGGCTTCGAGGCCGGGCTGAAACAGTTCAACGGCGAACGGGACCACGTCCACCTGCTGGTGCACCACCCTCCCACTGTCCAGCTCTCCAGGCCGGTCGACTCCCTCGAGGGCGTCAGCTCCCGCAGGCTCCGCCTGGGGGCACCTCCCGGCCGAGGGCTGGGGGAGAGGACAGCACGCAGGTCCGCCGGTACCTGTGGGGCGGACACTTCTGGTCCGGCTCCTCCTTCGCAGGATCATGCGGCGGGGCACCCCTGACCGTCGTCAAGCAGTACATCGAAAGCCGGCAGCGTCCCGGCTGACCGTCACCCCGGAGACGAAGAGCACTCCGGCGCTCCGCGCCTCCGGGCCAAGGACGGCCTTCACCCCCGCCCTGAAGGGCGGAGCACTGGCCAAGATCAGAGGTAGACGAGCCGGTTGGCGCGCAGGGTGGCGACCCGGGTGCCGGCGGAGTTGAGCAGTCCGAAGGTACGGCTGGACGCCCGGTCGACGAGGACCTCGCCGGCCGCGGGGAAGCCGCTCTCCAGGCAGTGGCCGTTGGTGAGCACCAGCGCGGGGTCGCTGCTCGCCGACCGGGGCAGGCGGACGACGGAGCCCGAGCAGTTGCTCAGCGAGACGGTGCCCGCGAAGTTCACCGCGGCGGCCTTTGGCCCGGTGAGACCGGACAGAGTGTCCGCCGCGGCGCCGGCGACGCCGTCGACGAGGTCGAGCACCGCGGTCGAACCCGAACCCGCGCCGGTACCCGTGGCCGTGTCCGCGCCCGTGGGGGCGGGCGCGGCGGCGACCGCGGGGGTCACGCCCGCCCCGGCCAGGGCCAGGGCACAGAGCGCGACGACGAGAGGCTTTCTCATAGGGGGTCCCCTCCAGCGACGGATCCTGCGAAAGGCGGCGGGATTCCTGCGGCCGCCCACAGGATTGATTGACATGCGCATTGTCAATACGCCGCAGCCCGGGGGCAAGACGCCGTTTCCGGCCTTCCGGCCGGAAGGTCCCGCCGCCCGGACCACCCTCCCCGCGCAGGCGGCAGGAGAGGCGCCCGCGACGGGGAGGCCCGGCGCGAAGGTGGTGAAGGCGGCTCCCACGGCAGCCGCGACGGCGACCTCGACGACGGCGCCCGGGGCGCCCCCGGGGCGGACCGTCCGACATATCACCCGAACCGACACGTCTCACGTAGCGGATAACACACCGCACACGGCGTTACCGGGCCGTAAGCTCCCCCCATGCAGGTGATCCAGTCGACCAAGCTCGCCAACGTCTGTTACGAGATCCGGGGCCCGGTGCTCGAGGAGGCGATGCGGCTGGAGGCGGCCGGGCACCGCATCCTCAAGCTCAACACCGGCAATCCGGCCGCGTTCGGGTTCGAGTGCCCGCCCGAGATCCTGGAGGACGTCCTCCGCAACGTGTCGTCGGCGCACGGCTACGGCGACGCGAAGGGGCTGCTGGCCGCACGCCGGGCGGTCGTGATGCACAACCAGACCCTCGGCATCGAGACCGACGTCGAGCACGTCTACATCGGCAACGGCGTCTCCGAGCTGATCGTGATGGCGATGCAGGCGCTGCTCGACGACGGGGACGAGGTACTGGTCCCGTCGCCGGACTATCCACTGTGGACGGCGGCCGTCGCCCTGTCCGGCGGTACGGCGGTGCACTACCGCTGCGACGAGCAGTCCGACTGGATGCCGGACCTCGCCGACATCGAACGCAAGGTCACCGACCGCACCAAGGCGCTCGTCATCATCAACCCGAACAACCCGACCGGCGCGGTCTACGACGAGGCGATGGTCAAGGGCCTGACCGACATCGCCCGCCGGCACAACCTGCTGGTCTGCTCGGACGAGATCTACGACAAGATCCTCTACGACGACGCCACGCACACCCCCACCGCATCGATCGCCCCCGACCTGCTCACCCTCACCTTCAACGGCATGTCGAAGGCGTACCGGGTGGCCGGATACCGGGTGGGCTGGATGGCGATCTCCGGGCCCCGCGCGCACGCCGACTCCTACATCGAGGGCCTGACGATCCTGGCGAACATGCGCCTGTGCGCGAACATGCCGGGCCAGCACGGCGTGGTCGCCGCGCTCAGCGGACGCCAGACGATCAACGACCTGGTACTGCCGGGCGGCCGGCTGCGCGAGCAGCGGGACACGGCGTACGAACTGCTGACCCAGATTCCGGGCGTGACCTGCGTGAAGCCGAAGGGGGCGCTGTACCTCTTCCCCCGGCTCGACCCCAATGTCTTCAAGATCAAGGACGACCGGCAGATGGTCCTCGACCTGCTGCGCAGCGAGAAGATCATGGTCGTGCACGGCACGGGCTTCAACTGGTCCGAGCCCGACCACTTCCGGGTGGTGACCCTGCCGTCGGCCGACGACCTGCGGGACGCGGTGGGCCGGATCGCCCGCTTCCTGGACGGCTACCACCAGCCCTGACGCTACGTGTTCACTTCGTCCGATCCTGTCAAGCAATCAACTTTAGACGAATTCTAAGCTAGGATGGCTTCCTGATAGCACTCTGGAGGCCATCCATGTATGAACCGATCCGCACCAAGTCGGTCCACCGCGCAATGGCCGGCACTCCTCACGACTTCCCCCGCCGCTCTCGCGAGGAAGAGCTGGACACTCAGCTCGCGGGCCATCTCGACGCACTGCTCGCCGTCACCGACGAGCTGCGCGCCGCGGCACCCTCGGCCGATCTGGACACGGCGGCCGAGCGGCTCGCCGAGCAGGTGACCCGCCTGCGGGGAGGACGTGAGCCGGCCCGTGCGTCGGCGACCACGAGCGGGAGCGCGCCCTGCGTCACCGCCCTGCACCGACAGGCGCACGCCCTCGCGGGCCGCGCCCTGGTCGTCGCCGCGTCCCGCGCCGACACGGTGGCCGCGATCCTGGCCGCCGAGCGGATGGACGCGCACACCGCGGCCCTCGAGTCACGCGAACTCGCGTCCCGCTGAGCCCCGCCCCCCGGGGCTCCCGCCAACGGCCCCGGTCCGCGTGCACCCACAGCGAGGCGCGGACCGGGCGCCTCGCACCACGCACACGGCCGACGGGGCGCTCCGGGCGGGCTGCCTGGAGCGCCCCGTCGCCGTTTCCCCGCGCGATCGGCTCGCGGACGCGGGTCAGCCCACGTCCGCTGGATCGGCCCGTGTACTCCGACGCGCCCGCCGTGCGGCGGATCTCCGGCAGCGCCGAGTAGAGCGCGACGCCCGGACAGAGCGTGGCGAAGCCGTCGCGGTGGCCGGAGACGGTGTTCAGCGCGGCCTTGTCGCCGTTCTTCCAGACCCCGGTGTCAGCCGCGGCGGTGAGGGCCGCCTTCGCCTCCGGGTCGACGCCGTGCAGGCCGAGCTTCCAGGCGGAGATGTCGGCGAGCGCCTGCTTGACCTGGCATGGAGGCCAAGGTTCCACCGCTTACTGTCCGGGCCCGAGGTTGCCCTCGAGGACGGTCCGGGTGATGAGGGGGCGGCCCCAGAGGGCGAGGAGCGCTGCCCCGGCCACGGGCAGCAAGGACCGAAACGGCACGCACCACGTTATATGTCGTTGACGACATATAACGTGGTGGGTGTGGATGCGCTTTCACCATCGAGCTCGAACCCGAGGTACGGGACTGGCTGGAAGCTCTGCCAGCCGAGCACTTCCTCAAGATCGACGAATACGTCGGGCTACTCGCGGACCACGCCGACGCTCTTGGCGAGCCCTACGCCCGCCATCTCGGCGACGGAGTCCGCGAGTTACGCCCGACGCTCGACGGTGCCGCTGTACGTCTCACGTACTGGCTCGCCCCGGACCGCACTGCGGCCCTGCTGACCGTTTTCCGCAAGACGCGCATGCGGGAAGACGCCGAGGTCCGGCGCGCCAAACTCGCGAAGAAGGTGTGCGAGGCCGAACACGGCCCCGCCCATGACGAGTTCATCCGCACCATCGAGAAGGGAGAAGTGGAGCCATGAGCCACAGCCGCTGGAAGACCCTGCGTCAACGAAAGCTCGCCGAGGGGCTCACCGAGCCGGAGGACGTGGCCGAGGCCCGCCGCGAGATCCGGCTGTCCATGGCCCTGGCGAAGGCCGTGTACGACCGGCGCGCCGAGCTCGGACTCACCCAGACCGAGCTGGCCGACCGCGCGGGTCTCAGCCAGGCGAAGATCTCCCGGATCGAAGGCTCCGACACCGTCCCGACACTGCCGCTCCTCGCCAAGCTGGCCACGGCCCTGGACGCGACGCTGAACATCGCCCTCGACGACAACGACACCCGGGTGACCTTCACCGCACACCACACCGACGCAGCCTGAGCCGCCGGAGGGAGCAGTTGGCCGTGGCGGCGTGAAGGCCGGCGGCTCACCGAGCTGCTGACCGCGTTGCTCGATCCCGGGTGGGCGCCGGGATCACCGCCCAGGCCCCGGAGGCCGTCGACGCGTTCGTACGGGCACGGTGGTGGACGTGGCTGACATGGGCGAAGGCCTGTCGTCGCCCTGTCCCGCCGGGGCGGGCGGGAGGGTGACGACAGGCCCAGGGCCCCGCACGCCGTTGTGCGGAGCCTCGCCGGTCTGTCCCGCGGCCGGTCGTGACGATCGCTGGTCAGGGCATCCCATCCCAACCGGCCGCGGAGTCTGTGTGCCGGGCGGTTCAGCCCAGGCGCTGCACCAGGGCGTTGTACTGGTCCCACAGCTCGGTGGGCGTGTGGTCGCCGAAGGTGTTGAGGTGATCGGGGACCAGGGCGGCCTCCTCGCGCCACACCTCCTTGTCGACGCTGAGCAGGAAGTCCAGGTCCGCGTCGGCCAGTTCGAGGCCGTCCGTGTCGAGGGCCTTCCTGGTCGGCAGGACGCCGATCGGGGTCTCGACGCCGTCCGCCTTGCCCGCCAGGCGCTCCACGATCCACTTCAGGACGCGGCTGTTCTCGCCGAAGCCGGGCCAGACGAACTTGCCCTCGTCGTTCTTGCGGAACCAGTTGACGTAGTAGATCTTCGGGAGCTTGGACTGGTCCTTGTCCTTCGCCACGTCGATCCAGTGGCCCATGTAGTCGCCCATGTTGTAGCCGCAGAACGGCAGCATGGCGAAGGGGTCGCGGCGCAGCTCGCCGACCTTGCCCTCGGCGGCGGCGGTCTTCTCGGAGGCCACGTTGGCGCCGAGGAAGACGCCGTGGTTCCAGTCGAAGGACTCGGTGACCAGGGGTACGGCGGTGGCGCGGCGCCCGCCGAAGAGGATCGCGGAGATCGGCACGCCCTTGGGGTCCTCCCACTCGGGCGCGATGATCGGGCACTGGGCGGCGGGGGTGGTGAAGCGGGCGTTGGGGTGGGCGGCCGGGGTACCCGACTCGGGCGTCCAGTCGTTGCCCTTCCAGTCGGTCAGGTGGGCCGGGGTCTCCTCGGTCATGCCCTCCCACCACACGTCGCCGTCGTCGGTGAGGGCGACGTTGGTGAAGACGGAGTTGCCCCACAGGGTCTTCATCGCGTTGGCGTTGGTGTGCTCGCCGGTGCCGGGCGCGACGCCGAAGAAGCCGGCCTCGGGGTTGATCGCGTAGAGGCGGCCGTCCTCGCCGAACCGCATCCAGGCGATGTCGTCGCCGATCGTCTCGACGGTCCAGCCGGAGATCGTGGGCTCCAGCATGGCGAGGTTGGTCTTGCCGCAGGCGCTCGGGAAGGCGGCGGCGACGTACTTCGACTCCCCCTGCGGCGGGGTCAGCTTGAGGATCAGCATGTGCTCGGCGAGCCAGCCCTCGTCGCGGGCCATGACGGAGGCGATGCGCAGGGCGTAGCACTTCTTGCCGAGCAGGGCGTTGCCGCCGTAGCCGGAGCCGTAGGACCAGATCTCGCGGTCCTCGGGGAAGTGCGAGATGTACTTGGTCCGGTTGCAGGGCCAGGGCACGTCCTTCTGACCGGGCTCCAGGGGGGCGCCGACGGAGTGCACCGCCTTGACGAAGAAGCCGTCGTCGCCGAGTTCGTCCAGGACGTCCTGGCCCATGCGGGTCATGGTGCGCATGGAGACGGCGACGTACGCGGAGTCGGTGATCTCGACACCGATCGCGGACAGCGGCGAGCCGAGGGGGCCCATGCAGAAGGGCACGACGTACATCGTGCGGCCCTTCATGGAGCCGCGGAAGACGCCCTTCTCACCGGTGAAGATCTCCCGCATCTCGCCGGGGGCCTTCCAGTGGTTGGTGGGCCCGGCGTCCTCCTCCTTCTCGGAGCAGATGAAGGTGCGGTCCTCGACGCGGGCGACGTCGCTGGGGTCGGATGCCGCGTAGTAGGAGTTGGGGCGCTTGATCGGGTCGAGTTTGCGGAACGTGCCCTTGTCGACCAGTTCCTCGCTCAGCCGCTGGTACTCGGCCTCGGAACCGTCGCACCAGACCACGTGGTCCGGCTGGGTCAGCTCGACGATCTCGTTGACCCAGGAGATGAGTCCCTGGTGGGTGGTGGGGACGCTGGGAGCCGCGATGTCGCGCGCCACGATTGCTCCTAAGTGAGGGTTCTTTGTCTGGAGGGCCCCGTGGGGGCTGCGGCCCGGATGCTTCACGGTGAGATTTTGGGCGCTCATCCGGTGCCGACCGCACTCATATGATCCTCCGATGCGAGTGCCCATCTGTCCAGGGGGTCTCACATGTGAGCAGAGTGACGCTGGCCACGGTTTCCGGAAGGGCACACATGCACGCCGGGTCTCTTTACGGGCACGTTACGTTCACCCGGCCATCCTTTTACCGCCTCGCCCGCGACCCCTCGCGCCCCCTCCCGGCTCCCCGCTCGGCCCGGAACGCACCATGGGCCTACCGGCGAGTACGTCACATGAGAAGATGGCAACCCCGACAGGGTCGATTTTGGTGCACCGACCCGTAACTTACGGTTCCGTAGGTACGATGGCGGCTATGACAGCGTTCGCCTCCGACGCCCCCGACGCGCCTGACACACCCGCGGGACAGCCGGCCGAAGGCCGCGGCCCGGTCCCGCTCGACCTCCCGCACCCGGTCAAACCCAAGCTCCGCGGCTGGCTGCACCTGGGCATGTTCCCCGCCGTCCTGGTCGCCGGGCTGGTGCTCGTCGCCCTCGCCGACTCGACCCGGGGCCGTGTCGCCTGCGCGATCTTCGCGCTGACGGCCTGCCTGCTGTTCGGCGTGAGCGCCCTGTACCACCGGGGCGACTGGAGTCCGCGCATGGACGGCGTGCTCCGGCGCCTCGATCACGCCAACATCTTCCTGATCATCGCCGGCACCTACACCCCGCTCACCCTGCTGCTCCTGCCGGAGGCCAAGGGCCAGTGGCTGCTGTGGGGCATCTGGGCGGCCGCCCTGGCCGGGATCGCCTTCCGGGTGTTCTGGGTGGGCGCCCCGCGCTGGCTCTACACCCCCTGCTACATCGCGATGGGCTGGGCCGCCGTCTTCTACCTCCCCGACTTCATGCGCACCGGCGGCATCGCCGTCCTGGTCCTGGTGATCGTCGGCGGCTTGCTCTACAGCGCGGGCGGGGTGATCTACGGGCTCAAGAAGCCCAACCCGTCACCGCGCTGGTTCGGTTTCCACGAGGTCTTCCACTCCCTGACCCTGGCCGCCTTCATCGCCCACTACGTGGGTATCTCCCTGGTGGCCTACCAGCACGGATGAGCCGAGGGGCGCCCTCGCGGCCCTCGGCCGGAGCACCCGGAAATCCCGGGGCCGCGGGCCGCGCACATGACATCCTGGCCCGGTGAACGGTCCCGAGATCCACGTCGAGTTCGCCCCCGAACTGCTCGTCTTCGTCCCCCGGGCACGCACCACCGGCGCCACGAGGGCCCCGGCCGACGGCGTCTCCACCCTCGGTCACGTCGTCGAGTCCCTCGGCGTCCCACTGACCGAGGTCGGCGCGCTGCTCGTGGACGGCCGGGAGGTGCCCGTCTCGCACCTCCCGGCCGCGGGCGAGTCGGTCACCGTCCGCCCCGTCGCACACCCCCAGCGCGTACCCGGCGCCCCGCTCCGCTTCCTCCTCGACGTCCACCTCGGCACGCTGGCCCGCCGGCTGCGGCTGCTGGGCGTGGACACGGCGTACGAGTCGACGGACATCGGCGACCCCGCCCTGGCCGCCCGGTCCGCGTCCGAGAAGCGGGTGATGCTCAGCCGCGACCGCGGACTGCTGCGCCGCCGGGAACTGTGGGCCGGCGCGTTCGTCTACAGCACCGGGCCCGACGAGCAGCTCCCGTACGTCCTGGACCGGTTCCGGCCCGAGCTGCGCCCCTGGACCCGCTGCACCGCCTGCAACGGGCTGCTCCGTGCCGCCACCAAGGACGAGGTCGCCGACCAGCTGAAGAACGGCACGCACCGCTCGTACGACGTGTTCGCCCAGTGCACCGACTGCGGTCGCGTCTACTGGCGGGGCGCGCACCACGACCAGCTGGAGGCGATCGTGGAACGCGCGCTGAGCCGGGTCGCCCAGGGGAACTGAGCAACCCGGCCCGTTCAGCGCTTCGCCGTACGGCTCCGTAAGGCTCGTAAAGCTCCGTGCGGCCCGTGCTCAGCCGCGCCGGACGTCGCCCTTGCCGCAGGCGACGCCGTCGCGGTTCTTGTCCAGCCGCAGCGGGTCGTCCTTGCCGTTGACCTCGAGCGTGCCGTAGTCGTTCTGCTTCAGCCAGGTGCAGCGGGCGGCGGCCGTCGCCCCGACCTCGGCCGGGAAGGCGGTCGGTACGCAGACGTTGGCCGAGCCGTAGTGCCGGTCGCAGCCCGAGACGGCCGGCGGGACCGGCTCCGCGGCGCGCTTCCTCCCGGGCCCGGTGACCTTGCCCTGTGGGGCCTCGGCGAAGTCGTGCACATGGGCGCCGGCGTCCTGGGCGGTCAGCGCCGCCGGACCCCGCAGGTGCACCCACTCGGCGACCGAGGGCACGCCATGGGCGTCCACCGCGAACAGCATGTACCAGCCGGGCGGCGCCAGGTCGGGATTGCTCGTCACGTTCAGGTCGACAGTGTTCTCGTCGTTTCCGTCGACGGACAGGGGCAGATCCACGAACCGCTGGTTCGGGTCGGAGGAGTGGGTCACGGCCGCCGGGCGGATCAGCTCGGCCTTGGCGATGGGCCGGTCGACGGTGATCCGCTGGGTGTCGCCGTAGGTCCACTCGCTGTCGATCAGCGAGGTGATCGCCGGCCGCTCGCCCTTGAACAGGTAGGGCGGGCTGTAGACCGACACGTTGTGGTTCCAGCTGCCGTTGCCCGGGTTGTCGCCCGTGGTCATGACCCGGCCGTCGGGCAGCAGGAACGCCGAGGAGTGGTAGCCGCGCGCCTGAGGGTCGACAGCCACCGGATCGAAGGTCTCCGACGCCGGGTCGAAGACCGACGTCTCGAAGACCGGGTCGGCCCGGTTGTGCAGCGCGCCGCCGGTCTCCAGCACCTTGCCGTCGGGCAGCAGGACCGCGGAGACGTACATCTTGCCCTGGTCGCCGGTCTGCTGCACCGGGCCGTCGCCGTGGTCGACCGTGCCCTGCGGGATCGGCGGCCCGGCGACGTAGGAGGGGTTCGCCTCCTTGAGGTCGATGATGTCGGTCAGCCGGTTCGCGTCCGGGTTGGAGTCGATGTTGCCACCGCCCAGGGTGAGCACCTTCTGGTCCTGCGCCGGGGGCAGCAGCACACTCGCCGACTGGTCCCGCTCGTCCTTGTTCCGCAGGCCCGGGACCTCGGTGACCGTGTTGGCGTCGTAGTCGTAGATCGCGGAGCCGGTGCCCGGGATGTTGTTGCCGAAGACATGGCTGCCCGAGTAGAACAGGCGCCCGTCCTGCATGAGGATCATCGACGGGTACAGGCCCCAGTACGACCAGGTCTGGTTGACCCGGTTCATCGGCAGCCACCGCTGCTCGGCGTCGGACCACAGGTCGGCGGTGACCGAACCGGTGGAGTCCTCGCGCAGACCGCCGAAGCTGATCACGTCACCGTTGCCGAGGATCGTCGCCGACGGGTACCAGTGGCCGTCGTTCATGTCGTTGGTCCTGGTGTAGGTCTCGGTCTCCGGGTCGAAGACGTACGAGTCCTTGTAACCCTGGTAGCCGATCGTGCCGTCGGCGGACGGATAGCCCTTGTTGCCGCTCATCACCAGCACCCGGCCGTCCTGGAGCTGCACGTGTCCGGCACAGAACATGTCGTCCGGCGTGGGGACGACCTCGTACGTGCCGTCCTCGGGGTCGTAGACGGCGCTGGTGAAGGTGCCGGCCTCGAACAGTTCCTCGCTGTTGCCGGAGCCCGCGATCAGCAGCACCTTGCCGTTGTGCAGCACCACGGAGTGCATCGAACGGACCGGGTTCTGCGTGGGCAGCACCTCCCACGTGCCGTCGGCGCACTCCCGGGCGGTACCGGTACAGCCCGGGTCCGGGACCGGCTCGGCGACCTGCTCCATCGTGTAGTCGTCGGTGGTGGCCGCGCCGGTGCCGTAGACGGAGACACCCCAGGAGATGCGGTCGGTGCCGGCCGGGACCTGTGGGGTGCGCACGGTGGCCTCGGTCCAGACGGCGGGCCGCATGTCCAGCGTCTTCAGATCCGTCCAGTACTGCCAGCCGGCCGTCTCGTCGTGCCGGAACAGGGTGAGGGACGCGTCCGGAGTCGTCGTCCTGTACCAGAGACCCAGGTCGTACTGCTTGCCCGGCGTCACGACCGGCGCGCACTCGGCGGACTCTGTGATCAGCGCCTTGCGGTCGCCCCCGGTGCGGCGGGTCAGCTCGACCTTCATCGCCTTGTCGCCGGAGTGGGCGTCGGAGGTGGTGGTGAAGGAGAAGTCGTTGTCGCCCCAGCCGGACTTCTCCCAGCAGTGCGGCATGCCGTCCGCGCCGGCGGTCTCGAACCCGGGGTTCGTGATCAGGTTGGCGGCCGAGGCGGGCTGCGGGGCGGTGAGAAGAAGACCGCTGGTCAGGGCGCCGACGGCCAGCAGGGCGGTACGGCGTCCGGCTCGCACAGGCGTTCTCGTACGGTGCGCTCTCATACGGTGCTCCTTGCGGTGCGGCTCTCTTCGGTGCGGCTCTCTTCGGTGCGGCTCTCTTCGGTGCGGCTCTCTTCGGTGCGGCTCTCTTCTGAACGACGCCTTGCGGTGCGGCTCTTGGCTGTGCGGCCCTTCCGGGTGCGGCCCTTCCGGGGCAGGTACACCAGCGCCTCGGTGGCGGCGAAGCGCAGGACGAAGGTGGTGACGAGGGCCAGCACGGTGGCCGGCAGTACGGCCATCCCGAACCGGCCGACCAGCAGGGCGATCAGCGGCAGCCGCAGCAGCAGATCGGCGTTGGCCAGCAGCGCGAACCGCGCCGTGCGGTCGGCCCAGTGCCGGTGCCGCCGCCGTTCGCGGAACAGCAGTGTCTCGATCAGCAGGAAGTTCCAGGCCACGCCGAACTGGTTGGCGACGATCTCGGCCGGCAGGTAGTGCAGGCCCGCCCCGGTCAGCGCCCACAGCGCCAGCAGGTTGGGCACGAAGCCGGTCAGCCCGATCAGCCCGAAGGCGATCATGCGGGCCGGCGAGGACTCCATCCGCAGCCCGACGAGGTGCCGCAGGAAGCGCAGCCCTTCCTTGACGGTCGACTTGGACTCCCCGGCGAACCGGTCCCGGAAGACGAAGGGCACCTCGCCGACCGTGCGGGGGCGGCTGCGGACGGCCAGTTCGAGGAGGATCTTGTAGCCGAGGGGCTTGAGGACGTCGGCCGTGACAGCGCTGCGGCGGACGGCGAAGAAGCCGCTCATCGGGTCGCTGATGCCGTGCAGCCGCCGCGGGAAAAGGGACTTGGTCAGCCAGGTCGCCCCGCGCGAGACGGCCACCCGGTAGCTTCCGGCCAGCCCGGCGCGGCTGCCTCCCTCGATGTACCGGGAGGCGACGACCAGTTGGGCCTGCGCCCGCTCCCCCGTCGCCACCAGCTCCGGTACCAGGGAGGGCGGGTGCTGGCAGTCGCCGTCCATGACGACGACCCAGTCCGAGGAGGCCGCCCCGATGCCCTCCACGACGGCACCGCCGAGGCCGCCCACCGCCTCCTCCCGGTGCAGCACGGTCACCGGAAAGGGGCAGTCGCGGGCCGCCTCGCGGACGACGTCGGGGGTGTCGTCGGTGGAGTCGTCCACGAAGAGGACCTCGCAGGGCAGCCGGGCCGGCACCGACTCGGTGATCAGCCGCAGCAACTGCCGTACGTTCGCCGACTCGTTGAACGTCGGCACGACGATCGTGACCGCGCCGGGCTCCGGCACGCCCGCGGTGGCCGGAGCGGCGTCGGGGGCCGGGGCGGCGTCGGGGGCCGGGGCCTCCAGCTCGCCGTGGACCGTGGACTCCTGGCTCATCGGGTACCTCCGGTGGCGATGACCTGGCGGATCTCGATACGGTCCGCGCCCGTGCCGAACACGGCGACCGGCTCCGAGTGCTCGATGGCCGCCTCGACGTTGGGCAGGTCCACCGCGTCGCGCCGTACGGTCGGCGAGGCGACCACGTAGTCGATGTCCCGCCAGCCGCGCGGCATCGTCTTCGTCACCGCCGGGTCCAGGTCGGCCTTGTAGAACCAGATGACGCCGAGCCCCGGCCGGTACCCGGCGTGCACCAGGTCCAGCCACATCGCGTCGTCCACCAGCACCCGGGTGCCGCCCGGGTCGGCCACCTCGGTGGCCATCCAGTGCGACGCGGCCTCGTAGGGGGCGTTGGCGTCGGCGGTGACGGCGGTGCGGGCACCGTCGTACCAGCGGGGCACGACATAGGCGCAGGCGGCGAGGGCGAGGGCTGCGGCAAGCGCGTACCGGGCGTACCCGACGGACCGGCGCTCGGTGTCGGACCGCCATCGGCGCAGTACGGCGTGGGCGACGCTCGCGGTGCCGCCCGCGAGGACCAGCGCGAGGAACGGCAGCGCCTGGATCACGTACATGGCGGGCAGGTAGCCGCTCGGGCGCAGGGCGAGCACGGCGAGGACCGCCACGGTGAGCGCCGGTCCGGCGAGCGCGCGGGCGGTGACCGACCAGCGCCAGGTGGCGAGCAGCAGCAGCGCGCCGGCCAGGCCGCCCAGCGGCAGCACCCGGTCGTAGTACAGCCAGGACTGCAGGACGCCCCACGAGCCGGAGCCCTGGTCGAGGATGAATCCCGAACCGGGTCTGGTCAGCTGGTACTGGACGCCCTCCCACAGGGAGACGTGCCCGCCGCCCGGGAACAGCTCGCCCTTGAGCAGGGCGAACAGCGGATACGAGAACCCGATCAGCGCACAGGCCGTGACGGCTCCGGTCAGCGCGAACTTGCGGGTGTCCCGGTGGCTGTGCAGCCACGCGGTGACGAACAGGGCGGGCAGGACCACGAGCATCGTCTCCTTGGTGAGCACCGCCGTGGCGGCGGCGATCCCGGCGCCGAAGTGGTGCCAGAGGTGACGGCTCGGGGAGGCGGCGAGGGTGAACGCGAGCAGCGTCCACATCACCGCGAGGTTGTCGAGGAAGATCTCGCGCTGGAGCACCACCGACAGCGGGGACAGCCCGAACAGGACCATGCCGAGGCCGGCCGCCCAACGGGGCAGCCCGAACCGCCGTCCGAGGACGTGGACGAGGACCGCGCTGATACCGCTGATCAGCAGCATCACGGCGCGCATGGTGCCGACGGTCATCGACTCGGGGCTGATCGTCGCGGGGATCCAGGTCAGCACGGCGAGCTGGATCCAGCCGAAGGGCGGGTGGTCGTACCAGTAGGTGTAGTGGGCGAGGCCCCTGCCCTCCTGGACGGCCCAGGCCTGGGCGAGATAGGTGCCCTCGTCGTCGCTGAGGGTCGGATAGGAGCCGATGTTCCAGCCCTGGACGACGAGGATCGCCACCAGGAGGACACCGCACAGGAGGAGGTCGGAGCGGGAGGAGCGCAGGCGGCTCGGCGGCTCCGGCGGCCGACGGATGCGGGTGGGACCGGCCCCGGGCGCGGAACCGCGCTGAACGGGGACCTTCGGGGCCGACTCGGCGGCCCCGGTGATCCCGACGGTCCCGGCGGTCCCGGCGGTCCTGGCAGTCTTGACGACCCCGGCGGCCCCGGCGATCCCGGCGGCCCCGACAGTCCCGGCGGTCCCGGCAGTCCCGGCGGTCTCGACGGCCCTGGCAGTCTTGACGACCCCGGCGACCCCGACAGTCCCGGTGATCCCGACAGCCTCGGCAGTCCCGGCAGACTCGACAACCCCGACGGCCCCGGTAGACCCGGCAGTCTCGACAGCCCCGGCGATCTCGATGGCCCTGGCAGTCTCGACAGCCCCGGCGATCTCGATGGCCCTGGCAGTCTCGGCGGCCCTGTCAGTCTCGGCGGCCCCGGTGATCTCGATGGTCCCGGCAGTCCCGGCGGCCCCGGCGGCCCCGACGACCTCGGCGGCCCCGACGACCCTGACGGTCTCGGCGGCCCCGGTGATCTCGATGGTCCCGGCAGTCCCGGCAGCCCCGGCGGCCCCGACGACCTCGGCGGTCCCGACGACCCTGACGGTCTCGGCGGCCCCGGTGGTCCCGATGACCCCGGCGACCTCGGTGGTCCCGACGACCCCAGCAGTCCCGACAGTCTCGACGGTCTCGACGGTCTCGACAGCCCCGGTGGCCCCGGTGGTCCGGCTTCGGGCAGCGGTCATCGCTCCCGCGGTGTTCGCCGCGGGGAGGGGGGAGGTCACGCGAGAACGTCCTCTCGGGTCACGTCGTCCGCAGCGAGGTGTGCGCCGACATGAGTGGTCAACTCCCAATCGTTGCGACCGCGTTGCTCGCGCCAGACGGCACGGATCGCGGCGCCGGCGAGGAGCACCTGGTAGAAGGGGCCGCCGACGACGAGCTTGAGGTAGTGCGCGAAGCGGACCCGGAGCCCGTACTGCTTGCCGAAGTCGTGCAGCCCGACCACCTCGAACACGAAGGTGACCAGGGCGGTGACGGCCGGCAGAAAGGTGACGAAGGCGATGCCGACGGGCACGTCGAGGAACAGCGCGATCGCCACGTTCAGCGGGATGACCAGTCCGGTGAACGCCTGCAGGAACGGCGTCATCAGGGTGTAGCGGGCCAGCATCCGCTGCCCGAACGTGGGCAGTTGCTTCCAGTCCTTCTTGCGGTACACCTGGAGGAAACCCTGGTTCCAGCGGGTGCGCTGTTTCAGCAGCGACATCAGTGAGCCGGGGGTCTCCTCCCGGGTCACCATGTCGGAGTCGTACGCGACGACGACCCGCTTCCCCACACTGGAGAGCCGGACGCCGAGGTCACAGTCCTCGGCGAGGCAGTCGGGGTCCCAGCCGTCCGCCGCCCGCAGCACGTCGGTGCGGACGAAGACGGTGTTGCCGCCCAGCGGAATGAAACCTTTCTGCGCGTGCAGATGGAGCCGCGAGCGGAACCAGAAGAAGTACTCCAGGCAGTTGCGCAGGCTGTACCAGCTGGAGTGGAAGTTGATCAGCTGCACCCCGCCCTGGACGACGTCCGCGCCCGTGGAGCGGAAGGCGTGGTCGACATGGGCGAGCAGCTCCGGGTGGACCTGGTCCTCGGCGTCGAAGACCCCGACGACATCGCCGCGGCAGTGCGGCAGCGCCGTGTTCATGGCCTTCGGTTTGTTCTTCTTCTCATGCGTGTCGACGACGACCCGGACGCGTGGGTCGCGGTCGGCCGCCGCCTCGGCGACCGCGGCGGTCTCCGGATCGTCGTGGCCGACGATCACGATGATCTCGAAGTCGGTGTGGCTCGATTCCAGCAGTCGCTGGATGGTGTGGTCGAGCACCGCCTGCTCGTGCCGGGCGGGCAACAGCAGCGAGAAGGACCGGTGCTCCCCGCCGTCCGGACTGCTGAACCGGGTGGAGGCCAGCACTTCCGGCGTGCGCCAGGCGTGCATCTGCCACCACAGAGTGAACGCGGCCATCCAGAACAAGGCCAGCGAAACGACAGAGATGAACACAGACGTGAGCAAACAGATCCCCCCAGATCCCAGATCCCCCGGCGCATGACGGCGCACCACTCGCACGGCGACACGCCTGTCACGTCACTGTGCAGACATTAGGGGGGAGTTGTGAAATCCGGGAGGTGTTCGGATAAAGAACCTGTTGCCTGTCGTTGCTTCAGGCGACCGATTGCGTCCGAATCGAGCCACCCTGTGGCCGGTTTCCTCGATCCCAGGTCGACTGGGCGACCAGAAATCCTGGTTGGACCCAGCCGCAGCCTGCCCTCTTCGCCGCCTCAGCCGCCCAGGGCCGCGCTCAACCGATCGGGATCGGTCGTCGGCGCGTCACAGGTGAAGTTGCGGCAGACGTACGCGGCCGGTTCACCACCCACCAGGGGCCGGTCGGCCAGCAGCGGGAACTCGTCGCTCTCCGGCGTCCCTACGGCGACCACCGCGCCCGGGGCGACGCCCAGAAGTGCCGTACGGTGCAGGGCTGTTGTGGCCTGGTCGTCGAGCGCCGGGCCGACCACCGCAATCTCCCGCGGCCCGTCCAGCGCCGCCTCGGCGACCGCGAGCCCCCAGCCGACGAACCGCGGCACCCGCGGACCGAGCGCCTTCACCACGCCCAACGCCCTTTCCGCGGCGGTGCGATGGGCCGCGGAGCCGGTCTGCGCCGCGTACCCGAGCAGCGCGCCCGCGGCGGCCGTCCAGCCGGACGGAACGGCGTTGTCCGTCGGGTCCTGCGGACGCCGGATGAGCCGCTCGGCGTCGGACGCCGTGTCGTACAGGGCGCCCGACTCGGGGTCGGCGAAGCGGGCCAGCACGTGGTCGAGCAGCAGCCCGGCGAATTCCAGCCACACCCCCTCCCCCGTCACCGAGGCCAGCGCGAGGAAGCCCTCCGCGACGTCGGCGTAGTCCTCCAGGACGCCCGCATTGCCGCCGACACGGCCGTCCTTGCTGGTCCGGGCGATCCGGGCGTGATCGTCGAGGTGCACCCGGACCAGCAGGTCGGCGGCGGCGACGGCGGCCTCGATCAGATCCGGCCGGCCGAAGTAGGCACCGGTCTCGGCGAGCGCGGCGATGGCCAGCCCGTTCCAGGCGGCGACGACCTTGTCGTCCCGGCCGGGAGCGGGACGGGCGCCGCGCGCCGCGCGCAGCCGTTCCTTGATCCCGCCGGGTCCGGCGACCCGTTCGGCGTCGAACACCTCGTCCAGCTGCGGCAACTGGAGTACGGAAGCGCCTTCCTCGAAGGTGCCCTCCTCGGTCACCCCGAAGTACCGAGCGGCGAGTTCGGCGTCCTGCTCGCCGAGCG
This sequence comes from Streptomyces incanus, assembly GCF_042656345.1. Taxonomy (NCBI): domain Bacteria; kingdom Bacillati; phylum Actinomycetota; class Actinomycetes; order Kitasatosporales; family Streptomycetaceae; genus Streptomyces; species Streptomyces incanus. The sequence goes on along the minus strand of NZ_JBHSPC010000007.1, from coordinate 20,033 downwards.
CCTCCCGCACCTGCGCGGGCGTCCAGACGTAGTACGCGCCCTCGACGTGCCGCCCCGTGCCGTCGTCACTGTCGGCATCGAGCGCGGACGCGAACCCGCCCTCCGGCGTGCCCAGTTCGCGGACCATGAAGTCGGCGGTCTCCAGCGCGACCCGGCGCGCGAGTTCCGACCCGGTGGACCGCCAGAGATGGGCGTAGACGCGGCACAGCAGGGCGTTGTCGTAGAGCATCTTCTCGAAGTGCGGGGTCACCCAGTCCCGGTCGACGGAGTAGCGGGCGAAGCCTCCGCCGAGCTGGTCGTAGATTCCGCCGCGCGCCATCCGCTCGGCGGTGTCCCGCGCCATCTGCAGGGCGCCCTCGGCGCCGGTGCGGGCGTGGTGCCTGAGCAGGAACTCGATCACCATGGACGGCGGGAACTTCGGCGCCCCGCCGAATCCGCCGCGCTGCGGGTCGTACTCCCTGGTCAGACCGAGCAGCGCCTGCGCCTGCTGCTCCTCGCCGGGCAGCTGCGCGTCACCGTAGGAGATCTCCCGTCCGGCCAGGTCCCGCACGATCTTCCCGGCGACCTCGGCGACCTCGTCCCGGCGCTCGTCCCAGGCCTGGTGCACGCCCTGGAGCAGCTGTCGGAAGGACGGCATGCCCTGGCGCGGCTCGGGCGGGAAGTAGGTGCCGAAGTAGAACGGCTCGGCGTCCGGGGTGAGGAACACGGTCATCGGCCAGCCGCCCTGCCCGGTCGCCGCCTGCACGGCCTCCATGTAGACGGCGTCCACGTCGGGCCGCTCCTCACGGTCCACCTTGACGCTCACGAAGTGCGCGTTCAGGTAGTCGGCGGTGTCCTGGTCCTCGAACGACTCGTGCGCCATCACGTGGCACCAGTGGCAGCTCGCGTACCCGACGCTCAGCAGGACGGGCATGTTCCGCTCGCGCGCCTCGGCGAAGGCCTCGTCCGACCAGGGCCACCAGTCGACGGGGTTGTCGGCGTGCTGAAGGAGGTAGGGGGACGTCTCGTGGGCCAGTCGGTTCGGCATGGGTCCATCCTGCCCCAGTACCGGCACGGCACCGCTGTGCCCATGCGCCCGGCCGCCGCCCGTTACCCGGATATCCGCCCGGACGTCCGAGCGGATGTCCACTCGGGTGTCTCCTCGGAGGGGCCTCGCTCCCCTCCCCCAGGGATATGGCGTGTACAGGACACTCGGCCCGCGCATAACCGGAGAGGGTCTCGGGGAGGGGACGGGAGGGGCCCGAGGACAGCCGGGCACACCGGGTGCGACCCGGGGCCGCCGGAGGGGACGTGACATGCGGGACAGTCATCGTGCGGACGCCGAGCGGCTGTTGGCACGGGCTGTGGAGGAAGAGGTGCGCCGGTCGGGCGGGCGCACCGACGGAAAGGTACTGCTGTCCAGGGCGCACGGCGCGCTGGACGCGATGGCGCGGACTGCGGCCGAGGAGTACGAGGCGTACACCCGTGCCCTGGACGACGCGGCGGCCGGGCAGCTCACCTTCCGCCAGCGGTACGCCCGCGAGGGCGCCGGGACGCCGTTGCTCGTGGCCGGGGTGGCCGGGGCGGCAGCCGTGGTCGCCGACCTCGTCCTCGGCACCGGGACCGGGACGGCGCTCGGCACGGGCGTGGCCGTCGGGGTGGCCGGGGCGGCGGCGACCGTGGTGAAGGTCGTGGGCGCGCATGTGCCCGCCGCCCACCACCGGGCCGGCGCGGTGAGCCAGCCGGGCGGGCCCGAGCAGCTGCGGCTGCAGTGGCTGACGGCGCTGGAGGTGCGCGGCATCCGGCCGTTCCTGGACCAGCAGCGGATGCTCGCCGCGTCCACCGGACCCAAGCAGACGGGACCGCGGCTGCGCGGCGCCGACAAGAGCGCGGCGGCCCGCGGGCGCAGTGTCCTCGAGCAGTCGTTCGGTCACCTGCCCGAGCCGGTGGGGACGTTCGCGGGGCGGCGGCGGGAGATGGCGCAGATCCGGCAGTGGGTGCAGGCCGCGCGGGCGACCACTCGGACGCTGCCGACGGTGGTGGTGCTGCACGGGGCGCCCGGCAGCGGCCGGACCACGCTCGCGGTGCGCGCCACGCACGACCTGAAGGACTACTTCCGCGGCGCCTGCGTGGTCGATCTGCGCGCCGACAGCCCCGGTGAGGCGCCGCTGCCCACCCGGGACGCACTGCTGCATCTGCTGAACCGGCTGGGGGCGCCCCGCGAGCAGTTGCTGTTCCGTGAGCGGTCCTCGCCCGACCAGCAGGTCAGACGGCTGAGCGAGCTGTACCACCAGCACGTGACGGGCATGCCGGTGACGGTCGTCCTCGACGACGCCGCGGACCCGCAGCAGATCCGCACCCTGCTGCCGGAGCGTTCCGACAGCCTGGTCCTGGTGACCTCCCGCGCGCCGCTCGGCCTGCCCGACGATCTGCCTGCCCGGGTGCACCAGCTGCACGTGGAGGCACTGGATCCGGCGGGTTCGGAGGAGCTGCTGGCCGACGCCGCGCAGGACGCGTCCGAACCCTACGACGCCGAGTCCGCCGAGCGGATCCGGGAGCTGTGCGGCGGTCTGCCGCTGGCGCTGCGGATCGCCGGTTCGTCGCTGGGTGCGCGCTCGCCGCGTGCGCTGGCCTCGGACCTGAGCGCCTACGGCCCGGTCGCCCCGGTCGAACGCGCCCTGTGGCTGCGCTACACCGACCAGCCTCAGACGCTGCGGCGGCTGCTGCGACGGCTGGCGCTGGCGGGCCGGGTCTCGCTGGCCGCGGCCGCGGCGGCCGCGGTGCTCGGGACCGACGAGGCCGAGGCGCGGCGGCATCTGGAGGCGCTGTCCCGGGCCGGTCTGATCACCCCGGTGCGGCAGGGCCGCTACCGGCTGCACGACCTCGTCCGCGCCTTCGCGCTGGCCCGCCTCCTCGACGAGGAGGACCCGGCCGAGCGGGCGGCGGCCCAGGAGCGGCTGATCGTGAACTACGCCGAGCTGGCCGACTCGGTGCTGCGGCTGGTCGACGGGAACATGTCGACCCGCTCGGACCGCTTCGGCCCGTACGGCTTCACCTCGCTGGACGAGGCGCTGCGCTGGCTGGACGACGAGTCGAGCTTCATCACGGCGGCACTGCGGCACGCGGAGGGCGTCGACCGGGGAGCGGTGCTGAACCTCCTCGGCGCCCTGTGCGACTACTGCCTGCTGCGCGGCGACCTGTACCGGCTCGGGGAGATCAGCGAGCTGGCGCAGGCCGTGGACGAAGGGCTGCTGGTGCGTTCGGTGCAGTGGCGCACCGGTATCGCGGCCCGTCAGCTGGGCGAGCTGGACAAGGCGCGGACGACCCTGACGTCGGTGGTCGACCTGTACCGGGAGGCACATCACGACGCGGGGGCCGCGCGGGCCCTGACCTCGCTGGGCATCACCCTGCACCACCAGGGCAATCTGACGGAGGCGTCGGCGCGGCTGCGGGAGGCGATGGACCTGCAGTCCGCGCCCCAGCTGGCCACCGACCGGGCATGGACGATGCACGCGCTGGCCGCGGTGGAACGCGACCGGGCCCGGCTGTCCGAGGCCCTGGACCTGCTCACCGAGTCGCTGGTGCTGCACCGGGCGGGCGAGTCCGTGCACGGCCAGGCGTGGGCGCACTTCCAGCTCGGGCAGCTGAACCTGCGGCTGGGCGACGTCCCGCGCGCCGAGACGGAGCTGCGCACCGCGCTCGAGCTGTACGGCCGTACCCGCGACGCCCGCGGCGAGGCGTGGGCGCTGACCCAGCTGGCCCGTGCCCGGCTGGTCGAGGGGGACGCCTCGCCGGCGGTGGAGGACCTGCGGCGGGCCGCCGCCCGGCACCGGGACAACGAGGACGCGCGCGGGGAGGCGTGGACGCTGTACTACCTGGGCCAGGCGCTGGAGGAGACCGGGGACCTGGACCGGGCGGTGCGCGAACTGGAGCGGTCCCGCACCATGTTCTCCCGGATGCGGGACGTGTACGGGCTGGCCTGCGCCCGGCACCACTCGGCTCGCGTCACCCGCGACCAGCGGGCCGCGCAGACCGGTTCGCTGCGCAACTCCGGCTTCGCCCGTCAGCTGCTGGTCGACGCCCGCGCGGACTTCCAGCGCATCGGGGTGGCCCACGGCGAGGCGTGGACCTGCCTGGAGCTGGCGGTCGTCGACGCGGGCAACGCCCGGACCCAGCAGGCGCTGGCCCTGTGCGACGAGGCGGCGGCGCTGTTCGCGTCCTACGGGGACCGGCGCGGCGAGGACTGGGCCCGGTTCCTGCGCTGCACCCTGCTCCCGTACGCGGCCCCGGGCGGTACGGAGGTCGGTACGGCGGTGGCCCAGGAGGAGCTGGCCCAGCTCGGCCGGACCACGCACGCCGCCCGCGACGAGAAGCTGGGCGACTACGTGGACGCCTACCAGCTGCTGCTGGAGCGGGGGGCGAGCCTGGAGGCGGGCTGGCAGGCCTGGCGCCTGGGCATGGTCCCCGGCCGCCACGCACGCGAGGTGATGGGGGTGCCCATGGGGTCGCGGACGCGGGGCGGCCCGGTGGGATGACGCGGTGCGCTCCAGGACCTCGTGCCCGGCGTGCGCGACCGGCGCCGCCGGAACCACCGGCGACTGCTGCTGTCCGCCGGCAGCGGTACGGACCGGGGACGGTACGGACCGGGGACGGTACGGACCGGGGACGGTACGGACCGGGGACGGTACGGACCGGGGACGGTACGGACCGGGGACGGTACGGACCGGGGACGGTACGGACCGGTGACGGTACGGACCGGTGACGGTACGGACCGGTGACGGTACGGACCGGGGACGGAAGACGTCCTGGACCGACCGCCCGGAGCAGGCCGACACGACCCTGTCGTGGGTCCGCGTCGACCGGTGGCGTGGCGACGCGAGTAAACCGGCCGGGCGGGCGACCGGGCAGGCGGGCACCGCTGTGACGCGGTCCACCCTGTGACGCGGGCGACCCCGCGGTGTACCGCCCCGCAGCACACCGCCCCGCGGTGTGCCTGCTGCCGCGCAGTGTGCCGCCGCGCAGCCTTCCGGGGCCGCCGGAAGGCTGTGCGGATCAGCCCTGCTTCTTCTTCTCTGTCGCGTCCGCGGCCGGCCGCCCGGCGTTCTCGGTTTCCGCCGCCCGGGACCCGGGCTCGGCGAAGTCGACCCGGTTCATGTGCCGGTTCATCGACTTCATCAGGCCCCAGACCGCCAGGGCCATCACCGCGAACACGATGAAGCCGAGGACACCGGGGGTGGCCTTGTCCTCGTCGAACTCGGCGAGGGTGACCAGGTGGCTCATTGCCAGGTTTGCGCTTGCGCTCATGTCAGGCATTGTCGCGGATGCCCGCGAAGAGGTCGTCCTCGGGGAGGGAGGTGTCCACGAGGGACTTCGCCAGTTCGTACTCCTCGGTGGGCCAGACCTCCTTCTGGATCTCCATCGGGATCCGGAACCAGCCCCCGTCGGGGTCGATCTGTGTGGCGTGCGCGATCAGGGCCTTGTCACGGATCTCGAAGAAGTCCGCACACGGAACGTGCGTGGTGAGCGTGCGCTCCTTGTGCCCGGACTCCGCCCAGCGCTTGAGCCAGTCCCCGTACGGCGACTCCAGGCCGCGGTCCAGCAGCGCCTGGTGCAGCGTCTCGGTGCGGGGGCGGTTGAAACCCTGGTTGTAATAGAGCTTCAGCGGCTGGAAGGCCGGGCCGAACTCGTCCTCCGGGTACGTCCCGGTGTCCGCCGCGCCCTCGAATGCCACCATCGTGATCTTGTGGGTCATGATGTGGTCGGGGTGCGGGTAGCCGCCGTTCTCGTCGTAGGTGGTGATCACCTGGGGACGGAACGCGCGGATCCTCCGCACCAGCTCCCCGGCCGCCTTGTCCACGTCCTCCAGGGCGAAGCAGCCATCGGGCAGCGGGGGCAGCGGGTCGCCCTCGGGCAGGCCGGAGTCGACGAAGCCGAGCCATTCCTGCTTCACCCCGAGGATCTCCCGGGCCTCGTCCATCTCCTTCCTGCGTACCTCGTGGATGTTCTCCTCGATGTACGGATCACCCTGCAGTCTGGGGTTGAGAATGGAGCCGCGCTCCCCTCCCGTGCAGGTCACGACCAGCACGTCCACCCCCTCGGACACGTACTTCGCCATGGTGGCCGCGCCCTTGCTCGACTCGTCGTCGGGGTGGGCGTGCACGGCCATCAGTCGCAACTGGTCAGTCAAGACTCATTCCTCAAGTCGGTAGGCGCCCCGCGCACCCGGCACGCGCACCCGCCGGCGGCCGTCCCGTGGGACGTCGCGGTGGGGTGGCGGGCGGGCGGTGGACGGAAGGCTTCTATAGTGACCGAAGCCAGGGATGAATAATTCCGGGAGCCCTGTTCCGGGAGCCCGGTTCCGGGCCTCCCCGGAGGCGCGCGTCCCGTTCCTGCCGAGGAGACGTTCATGAGCACGGCGAGCACGCGACCGCCCGAGGGCCGTTACGGCCGCTCTTCGGACGAACGTGCGGACCGTACTCTCAAGATCGTCGGTGCGGGCCTGGCCGTGGTCATGCTCGCCCTGTTCGGCTGGTTCGGCTACCACCACGTCGTCAAGAACGAGATCAGCGGTGAGCTGATCGGTTTCGAGACCTCGAAGACGGCGGTGCAGGTGCGCCTGGAGGTCCACAAGGACGCCGGGGTCGAGGGCTACTGCACAGTGCGGTCCCAGGCCAAGGACGGCGCCGAGGTGGGCCGCGCCGACTTCCGCTTCGGCGGGGACGACACCCGCATCGACAAGGTCGTCACGCTTCGTACGACCTCTCCGGGCACCTCGGCCGAGCTGCTCGGCTGCCACGCCGACTGAACCCGGCCGGTCCGGGTACTGTGGGGAATACAGGGCCACTGACCTGCGGAAACATGATTCTGATGGCTTATGTCCTCCCCCTTTCGTCGCTGAATTGTTAGGCTCGTGGTTTCGCCCATCCGTGGAGGAACATCCTTCAGGGAGGGCGATGCTTTGTATTCCCACGTACCTACGAGGAGCACCAGTGACCCAGACCAGCGAGAATGCCACCTGGCTGACCCAGGAGGCGTACAACAAGCTCAAGGACGAGCTTGAGTACCTTACTGGTCCCGCGCGTACGGAGATCTCCGCCAAGATCGCCGCCGCGCGCGAGGAGGGCGACCTGCGGGAGAACGGCGGGTACCACGCGGCCAAGGAGGAGCAGGGCAAGCAGGAGCTGCGCGTGCGGCAGCTCACCCAGCTCCTCGAAAGCGCCAAGGTCGGTGAGGCGCCGGCGGCCGACGGTACGGTGGCGCCCGGCGTGGTCGTCACGATCGCCTTCGACGGCGACGAGGACGACACGCTGACCTTCCTCCTCGCCTCGCGTGAATACGCGAGCGCGGACATCGAGACGTACTCACCGCAGTCCCCGCTGGGTTCCGGCGTCAGCGGCCACCGGGTCGGCGAGGAAGCGGAATACGAGCTGCCGAACGGCAAGAAGGCCTCGGTGAAGATCCTCAAGGCCGAGCCGTACAAGGGCTGACTCCGCTCCCCGCGACGTGGCACCCGCGAAGGTCCGGACGGAGTCCCTGGGGCAGCCTCCCGTACAGGAGGCTGCCAGGGACTCCGTCAGGCCGTCGCCGAGCGGTACTTGCGCACGGCGAGCGTCCTGAAGACCAGGATGATCGCGACCGACCAGATCAGTGAGGCCCACACCGGGTGCTGCATGGGCCAGGCGTCCGGCACCGGATAGCCCGCGGGGAGGTTGCCGAAGAGCCGGCGGCAGGCCTGCACGGTGGCGCTGAACGGATTCCAGTTCGCGATGATCTGCAGGAACGACGGCATGTTCTCCGACGGCACGAACGCGTTCGAGATGAACGTCAGCGGGAACAGCCAGATCAGGCCGCCGGAGGTCGCCGCCTCAGGGGTGCGTACGGAAAGGCCGATCAGCGCACCGATCCACGAGAACGCGTAGCCGAGCAGGAGCAGCAGGCCGAATCCGGCCAGCACCTTGCCGAAACCCTCGTGCGTGCGCCAGCCGACCAGGACGGCGACGACCGCGAGGACCACCAGGGTCAGGGCCGTCTGCACCAGGTCGGCGAGAGTGCGGCCGGTGAGGACCGCGCCCCGGGCCATGGGCAGGGAGCGGAACCGGTCGATGAGGCCCTTGTGCATGTCGTCGGCGATGCCCGCGCCGGCTCCGGCGGTGGCGAACGTGACGGTCTGCGCGAAGATGCCCGCCATCAGGAACTCGCGGTATCCGGAGGGGCTGAGACCCGAACCGGGGACGTTGATCGAGCCGCCGAACACATAGCTGAACAGCACCACGAACATGATCGGCTGGATCAGCCCGAAAATGAGCATTTCGGGGATTCGGGCCATTCTGATCAAGTTGCGCTTGGCGACGATCAGGGAGTCCCTGATCGACTGGCCGATGGGGTTGCCGGGTGCCGCGATCCGCACGGCGTCGGTGACGGCGCTCACTTGGCGGTTTCCTTCCTGTGAAAGCGTCCCTGTCCCGTGCCGTCCTGTGCGGCGCCGGGCTGCTCGCCGCCCTCCCCCTCGGCCTCCGCGACATGACCGGTGAGGGAGAGGAAGACGTCGTCGAGGGTCGGGCGGCGCAGGCCGATGTCGTCGATCTCGATGCCGCGGGCGTCGAGTTCGCGGATGATCTCGGCCAGGAGCTTCGCGCCGCCGGAGACCGGCGTGGTGATCTTGCGCATGTGCTCCTCGACCTTGGTGTCGCCCTTGCCGGAGCCGCGCAGGCTGAACCTGTCCAGGAGGGCGGAAGCGGACCCGATGTGCCCCCGCTCGTGCACCACGACCTCGACGCGCTCTCCGCCGGTGCGGGCCTTGAGCTGGTCGGAGGTGCCCTGGGCGATGACCCGGCCTTGGTCGACCACCGCGATGTCGTGCGCGAGGTGGTCGGCCTCCTCCAGGTACTGGGTGGTCAGCAGCAGCGTCGTGCCGCCGGAGACGAGCTGTTTGATCACGTCCCACAGCTGCTGGCGGTTGCGCGGGTCGAGGCCGGTGGTCGGCTCGTCCATGAACATCACGGGCGGTGAGACGACGAGGGCCGCCGCGAGGTCGAGCCGTCGGCGCATACCGCCGGAGTAGGTCTTCGCGGTGCGGTCGGCGGCGTCCGCGAGGTGGAACTGCTCCAGCAGTTCGTCCGCGCGCGCTTTCGCCGCCTTGGCCCTCATCCGGTAGAGCTGCCCGACCATCTGCAGGTTCTCGCGGCCGGTCAGATACTCGTCGACCGCCGCGAACTGCCCGGACAGGCCGATGGAACGGCGCACGGCGTCGGGCTGCCGGAGCACGTCGATCCCCGCGACGACAGCCCTTCCACTGTCGGGCCGCAGCAGGGTGGTCAGGCAGCGGACCGCGGTGGTCTTGCCCGCGCCGTTCGGCCCGAGCAGGCCCAGGACGGTGCCCTCGGGAACATCGAGGTCGACGCCGCCCAGTGCCTTTACGTCGCCGAAGGTCTTCACCAGGCCTTCGGCATAGATGGCGCCTGGCATATGAGTCTCCACGTCATCGGGGATTCTTCTGGAAGCCTAGGAATACGCGCTTTTCTTTGCCGCTTTCTTTGCCGCGCCCGACCGCCCCTGCCACACCGGGACGGGACGCGCGACACACACCATAACGCGATGTATCGCGTCTCTCAATGCATTGACACGAACGAGTGACGAAGGGTGACCGTGGGGTCAGTCGATGACCGTGTAGCCCGCGTCGTGCAGGATCTGGTCGACCTCGGCGCGGTGCTCCGGGCCCTTCGTCTCGAGGTGCATTTCGACCTCCACCTCCGTGAGCCCGAGCCGGGGGTCGGTCCGTACATGGCTCACGTCGAGGACATTGGCGTCGGCCACCGACAATGCCCCGAGAAGCGTCGCGAGGGCGCCCGGCCGGTCCGTCAGACGCAGCCGTACGGCCAGGTAACGGCCCTGCGCCGCCATCCCGTGCCGCAGCACCCGCTCCATCAGTACCGGGTCGACGTTGCCGCCGGACAGCACCGCGACGACCGGCCCCTCGAAGGAGTCGGGACGGCTCAGCAGCGCCGCGACCGGGCTCGCCCCGGCCGGCTCCACCACCAGCTTGGCCCGCTCCAGGCACAGCAGCAGCGCGGCCGACAGTTCGTCCTCGGTGACGGTGCGGACCTCGTCCACCAGTTCCCCGACGATCCCGAACGGCACGTCGCCGGGCCGCCCCACCTTGATGCCGTCGGCCATCGTCGCCGGGTTGCGCACCGACACCGGGTGCCCGGCCGCCAACGAGAGCGGATACGCGGCCGCGCCCTCCGCCTGCACCCCGATGACCCGTACGTCCGGCCGCAGTGCCTTCACCGCGACCGCGATCCCGGCGACCAGCCCGCCGCCGCCGGTGCCGACGACGATCGTGCGCACCTCCGGGCACTGCTCCAGGATCTCCAGCCCCACGGTGCCCTGGCCCGCGACGATGTCGGGGTGGTCGAAGGGATGGATGAGCACGGCGCCCGTCCCGGCCGCGTACTCCTGGGCGGCGGCCAGTGCCTCGTCGACCACCTGGCCGTGCAGGCGCACCTCGGCGCCGTACTCCCGGGTGGCGCTGATCTTCGGCAGCGGGGCGCCCTTCGGCATGAACACCGTCGAGCCCACCCCGAGCAGCGAGGACGCGAGCGCGACGCCCTGCGCGTGGTTCCCGGCGCTCGCGGCGACGACACCGGCGGCGCGCTCCTCCGGCAGCAGCCCGGCGATCCGGACGTACGCGCCGCGCAGCTTGAACGAACCCGTCCGCTGGAGGTTCTCGCACTTCAGGTACACCGGCGTGCCCACCGTGCGGGACAGGTGCCTGCTGCTCTCCATCGCGGTCACCCGCGCGACACCCTGGAGCATCTTCCGGGCACCGCGCACATCGTCGAGGGTGACGGTGCGCAAGGAGTCAGCCGTGCCGTAGCTCATGACTCCAGCATCGCAGTTCACGGACGCGGGCGTGCGCGACGACCAGCGGACGGACCCGGCTTTGCGCAGCGCCGGTACAGCCCGCCTCCCAGCCGCGTACCCTGTCCCCCAATTAGCAGCCCTTCACGAAGTGAGCCTCCGGCCATGCCCACAACACCTGACATGTCGATGGACGCGACGACCGTCGGTGACACCGGCCTCCTCGACACGCTGCAGCACGAGGTGGCGCTGTTCGCCCGCCGCGCCGAACAGACCCGGCTCGGCGGCGTCGGCCAGGTGCGCAACTTCATGGACCGCGCCGCCTATCTGCTGCTCAACCGCCTCGACAACGAAGGCCCGATGGGGGTCAAGGCGCTCGCCGCGAGCATGGGCATCGACTCGTCGACGGTCACCCGCCAGGTGGCCCCGCTGGTCGACACCGGTCTGGTGAAACGCACCTCGCACCCCGAGGACGGCCGGGCGGTGGTGCTCCAACTGTCTCCGCGCGGGCGCTCACGCCTGGAGGAAGTCCGTTCCTCCAGGCGTCAGTTGATGGCCGAACTGACGCAGGACTGGGAGCAGGAGGAGCGCGAGGCGTTCTGCGCGCTCCTCACGCGCTTCAACGGCGCGCTGTCCGCACGGATGTCGGCACAGGACGTACCGGGGCAGGAGGAGCCGCCCGCCTCCTGAGCCGAGCCGGGTACGCCCCCCTTGAACCGAGCCGTGTACGGCCCTCCGAGCCGCACACGGCAGGCGCGGGCGCGCGCCTTCGGGGCGGAGCCGCCGTCGGGTACGGCTCCACCCCGTTCGTACGGGCTTCGACGGCCCTCGGGGCCCGTCCTAACGGGCGAGCGCCTGCTGGAGGTCCTCGAGCAGGTCGTCGATGTTCTCGATGCCGACGGAGAGGCGGACCAGGTCGGCGGGGACCTCCAGGGCGGAGCCCACCACGGACGCGTGCGTCATGCGTCCGGGGTGCTCGATCAGCGACTCGACGCCGCCCAGGGACTCGCCGAGCGTGAACACCTTGGCCCGGTTGCAGACCTCGACGGCCGCCTCCTCGCCGCCCTCCACGCGGAAGGACACCATGCCGCCGAAGGACCGCATCTGCTTGGCGGCGACCTCGTGGCCGGGGTGCTCGGGCAGCCCCGGGTAGAGGACGCTCGTCACGCGCGCGTGCCGGCCGAGCATGTCGGCGACCTTGGTGGCGTTCTCGCTGTGCCGGTCCATGCGCACGGAGAGCGTCTTGGCGCCGCGCAGCACCAGCCAGGAGTCGAACGGCCCGGCGACCGCGCCCATCGCGTTCTGGTGGTAGGCCAGCTCCTCGCCGAGCTCCGCGTCACCCGTGACCAGGGCGCCGCCGACGACGTCCGAGTGGCCGCCCATGTACTTGGTCAGGGAGTGCACGACGACGTCCGCGCCGAGCGCGAGCGGCTGCTGGAGGTACGGGGTGGCGAAGGTGTTGTCGACGACGAGGCGGGCGCCCGCGTCCCGGGCGACCTGGGCGACGGCGGCGATGTCGGTGATGCCGAGCAGCGGGTTGGAGGGGGTCTCCACCCACACCGCCTTGGTCTTCGGGGTGAGGGCGGCCCGGACGGCGGCCGGGTCGCCGGTGTCGGCCACCGACCACTCCACGCCCCAGCGGGCGACGACCTTGGCGAACAGGCGGAACGTGCCGCCGTACGCGTCGTTCGGGATCACCACGTGGTCGCCGGGGGCGAGCAGCGTACGCAGCAGGCAGTCCTCGGCCGCCAGCCCGGACGCGAACGCGAGGCCGCGGCGGCCGCCCTCCAGCGCCGCGAGGTTCTCCTCCAGCGCGGTCCTGGTCGGGTTGGCGCTGCGGCTGTACTCGTAGCCGCCGCGCAGGCCGCCGACGCCGTCCTGCTTGTACGTGGACACCTGGTAGATCGGCGGCACGACCGCGCCGGTGAGGGGGTCGGCCGTGTTGCCCGCGTGAATCGCGAGCGTCTCGAAGTGCTGGCTGATGTGCGTGTCGCTCATGTGCACCGAGGGTAGTCCGCCCACGCCCCGATGGCGGCAGCCGAGTCGCCCGCCGGCCCGGCACCACGTTGGCCAAGTGCGGACGCGATCTGGTTCGCTGGAGACATGGAGATTCTCTTGGTCCTGCTCGCGGCGGTCATGATCGGCTTCGTGGTGCTGCCGTTCCTGAGGCGCGGGCGCGGCGGGATCACGCAGGTACCGGCCGGCCACCCCGACGCGGCGGACCCGGCCGGGTACGGCTTCGCCCTCGAGGAGGAGCTGGACGTCCGCATGCCCGGCCCCGACCAGGATCTGCTGGATGTCCTGGACCTGGTGCAGCGCACCCAGGACTACCGCGGGGCCCAGCAGCTGCTGGCCGGCACCGACGCGACGAGCGAGCTGCGCTGGCAGCGCGTGCAGGCCTTCGCGGGCGCCGCCTCGCTGGAGCTCGCCGCGCGGCCCGGCGGGGCCGGTGAGTCCCCGGGCGGGCAGTGGCTGCGGGTGTGGCGTGCGGAGGTGCCCAAGGACGCGGGGGGCGCGGCGGTGCACGCCGAGTTCCTGGTGCAGCAGGCATGGCGTACGGCGACGCCCGGCACGGACGAGTTCCGGATCATCATGGAGGAGGCGAGGGCGGCGTGCGGCGGGGCGGCGCTGCTGGCCCCCGGTGACCCGGTCCCGTACATCGTGGAGCTCTCGGTGGCCCGTGGACTGGCCTACGAGCGCGGGGACTTCGAGCAGGTCTGGCTGAAGATCCTGGACCGTGCGCCGGCCCACATGGGCGCGCATCTGGCCGCTCTGCACTACTGGTGCGAGAAGTGGCACGGCTCGCGGGAGCTGGCGTACTCGTTCGCGGAGGCCGCGGCCGCGCGGGCACCGCAGGGTTCGCTGCTGGCCGCGATGCCGCTGTTCGCGGTGTTCGAGCACCTGCCGGAGGTGAACCTGGTCAGCGGTTTCTACCAGAGCCAGGTGGTGACGAAGGCGGTCCACGGCGCGCTGCACGCAGTGCACGCGGCCCGCCCCGACGACCCGATGGCGGCGCACGTGAGGCACCTGCTGGTCTTCTTCCTGGTCCGCGGTGAGCGCTGGGCGGAGGCCATGACCCAGTTGACGCACATCGACGGCCATGTCGGCGCGCTCCCCTGGACCCTGTCCCCCGACCCCGCCGCGGAGTTCGCGGTCTACCGGGCCCTGGCGGTCGCGGGCTACGAGGCCAACGGCGGCAGCCCGGCGACGCTGCCG
>NZ_JBHSPC010000007.1:0-5929 GCF_042656345.1 Streptomyces incanus | reverse complement strand
CGGTGGTCGGCTCACTTGCCGTGGTAGGCGTTGTAGATCGAGATCGTCGACGTGTTGCCCTTCTTGTCGGTGATCTTGGCGCGGAAGGAGATCGCCTTCTTCTTCGCGGGGTTCTTGACGGTGATCTTGCCCTTCTTGACGGTGGTCTTCTTCCAGGTCTTTCCGCTGTCGTAGGAGGTCCACACCGTGAGCGACTTGAGGTTCTTGCCCTTGGCCGCGCCCTCGACGGTGACCGGGAAGGTGACCTTCTTGCCCGCCGTGACCTTGCTGTCCAGTCCGGTGACCGCCTGGAAGCGGGCCGAGGAGGCGGGCAGCTGTTTCAGGCCGGAGGTCTTCTTGGAGCGGAAGGTCCAGCTCGCGTCGATGCGGGTGGACGCGGCGGAGACCTTGGCGCTGCGCTTGACCGAGGTCGTCAGCCGGTAGGAGGCGTCGGCGGAGGGCACCTTGAACTCTTTGTCACCGAACAGGGGGTCGTCGTGGGAGCCGACCTTGGTGCCGTTGCGGTACAGGCTGGTGGTGACCGAGGTGAACTTCGAGGAGCCGGGGTTGCCCTTGCCGTCGGCGAACAGCGGGAGGAACCCGAAGATGTCGTTGCCGTCGCGGAAGAGGCCGTAGTTCGAGGTGAGACGCGGCCCGAAGACGGCCGTGTTCACGGTCTTGGAGTACTTCTTGCCGGCCTTGAAGGTGAAGTTGTCACCGAGGATGTAGCCGGCTTCACCGATCGGCCAGCCCTCGGCGTCGACGCCGCCCTGCTGCTCGAAGTCGAGGCCCCACTTCACCCCGCCCGTGGTGGACAGGTACAGGGTGCGGGTGCCGGGCAGGGTCTGCGGAATGCCGATCGCCGAGGCGGAGTAGCTGCCCGGCAGCCAGCCGATGGGGCTGACCACGCCCTTCTTGCCGCTCGCCGCGGCGCCCAGGCCGACCTGCACCGTGGCCAGTTCGGACGCCTTGTAGGTGCGGGTGTAGCCGGTGGCGAGTTGCTTGACCTTGCCGCCGGCGACGGTGCTGTACTGCGCCTTGGTGCCCTTGCGCCAGTGGGCGTCCCACTGCTGGCTCAGCGAGCCGTCGGTGATCTGCGGGCCGAGGTGGGCGGAACGGAAGTTGTCGTACGACTCCAGCCACCAGCCGAAGCCGTAGAGGCCGTTCTTCGTCTCCACGGTGTAGTCGGCCGAGGCGAACTCCGGCTTGGCCGCCTTGTCCGGCACGGTGATCTTCACCGGCTTGGCCTTACGGGCGTCCAGCGTGACCGTGGTCTTCTTGGTGACGCTCAGCTTCGGCTGGGCGAGCCAGTCGGCGCCGCCGAACTTCTCCGGGTCGGAGCCGGCGAACACCGCGGTGTCCACGATGTAGTCGCCCTTGGGCACCCGGATGGTGACGGTGCCGTCGGCGTCGTAGGGCATGAACCACTCGCCGGCCGCCGCGCCGGAGAGGCCGTCCAGGCTGGCGAAGTAGTCGGCGGTCGCCTTGCCGTTGCGGCCGAGGACCTTGAGCGTCACGTCGTAGGACTCGGCCTCCCGCTCCACGCCCGCGGCCGTGCGGACACTCTGGCCGGCACCGGTCGCGACCACGTACGCCGAGTACGCGCCGTCGGTGGTGCCGCCGAGCTTGGTGTCGACGGTGAAGTCGACGGAGGCCGTGCCGCCCGCGGGGACCGTCACCGTGGTGGCGCCCAGGGTGAAGAAGCCGGCCGGGGCCGCCTTGCCCTTGGGGTTGGTGGCGGTGGACGTCAGCTTCAGGGTGACGTCCTTGGTACCGAGGTTGCGGTAGGTCAGCGGCTTGGTGACCGGCTTGTCGTCGGTGTGCGGCCACTGCTGGACGCCGAAGCTCACCGAGACCGGGTCGGCGATCACCGTCTGCTGGATGGCCTTGTCGACCTGGACCCGCCCGGAGCCCTGCTCGAACGGCGTGTACGCGCCGCCCTTGGTGGAGCCGGTGAGCGCGCCCTTCAGCTCCGTGTAGGTCCAGTCGGGGTGCTGCTGCTTCAGGAGCGCGGCCGCGCCCGCGACATGGGGGGTCGCCATCGACGTGCCCGAGATGGACATGTAGCCGGCCGGCTTCTCGCCGACCTCCTTGGCGATGTCGTTGCCCTTCCCCGAGGCGGCCGTGATGTCGACGCCGGGCGCGGTGACGTCCGGCTTGACGGCGCCGTCGCCGATGCGGGGGCCGGTGGAGGAGAAGTCGGCGAGCTTGTCCTTGTCGTCGACGGCGCCCACGGTGAGGGCGGCATCGGCGCTGCCGGGCGAACCGATCGACTTGGGACCGGAGTTGCCCGCGGCGATGGCGAACAGGATGCCCTTGTCCGCGGAGAGCTTGTTGACCGCCGCTTCCAGCGGGTCGATCTCCGCCGTGTCTCCGCCGCCCAGGCTCATGTTGACGACGTCGGCGCCCTGCGCGGCCGCCCACTCCATGCCGGCGAGGATGCCGGAGTCGTCACCGAAGCCGGAGTCGTCGAGGACCTTGCCGTTGAGGATCTTGGCACCGGGGGCGACGCCCTTGTACTTGCCGCCCGCTTTGGCGCCGGTACCGGCCGCGATCGAGGCGACGTGGGTGCCGTGGCCGACCTTGTCGCCGGTGTTCGGCGCGGTGGTGAAGTTCTTGGACGCGGTCACCTGGCCCTTCAGGTCCGGGTGGGTCGCGTCGACACCGGTGTCCAGGACGGCGATCTTCACGCCCTTGCCGTCGTAGCCGGCGGCCCACGCCTTGGGGGTGCCGATCTGCGGGACGGACTTGTCGAGGGCCGCCTTGCGGACGCCGTCGAGCCAGACGTGGGCGATGCCGGACGCGGTCCGGTCGCCGTCGGTGACCGCCTTCCACAGGTCGGGCGTGTCCTCGGGCGGGGTCTGCACGGCGTCCGCGTTCAGGGCGCCGAGGGTCCGGCGGAGCGTGCTCGCGTCGCGGACGTCGGCCTTCGCGGCGGCGGCGCGGCCCTGGTACCCGACGATGACCTTCAGACCGCGCTGCTGGGAGCGCCGGGTGGAGTCCTTGCCGAGTTCGGTGATGTCGAAGAGCCGCCGGTCGAGCCGGCCGCTCGCGATCAGCCGGGCGGCGTCCGCCGGCAGTACGTGGGTGTGACCGCCGGACTTGCGGATCTGGACGGGTATGTGTTCCCGGCCCTTGGCCCGCTCCAGGCCGACGACGCGGCCCTTGGCGTCCACGGCGACCCGGTCGCCGGTGATGAGGGTGATGCGGTGCTTGGCCTTCAGCGAGGACGACGTCTGTGCGGCGGTACCGGCTGCGGTGTCCGCGGCCGTCCGTTCGCCGTTCGCCGACGCCGGGCCGGTCATGCCCGCCACGAGCGCCACGGCGGCTGCCGTGGCGACCATGGCCGCGCCCGTCGCGCGCGCTTTCTTCACTTGTCTGCGCAAGGTTCCCCCTAGCGGATGTGCCGGGCTGATTCCCCATCACCCGGCCGGGGGTGGTCTCGTACGCACGTGCGCACCCCCCGGGTGATGCAGTATGCCGAGCCGTGATCAAGTGCCTCAAGGGGCTGCGGGGGATAACCCCGAGTTGACGGGAATCTGTGACACCACCGCCGGGCTTCCGTTACGGGATCGACGAATTGGGAGCGCGCGGACGGGCGCGTGGGATCCGCGTCCGGCTGCCGGGGCCCGCCTCCCGGGCCCCGCCTCCCGGGACCTGCGCACCGCTCTCGATGTCAGTGGCCGGGGATAGCTTCGATCGTGTTGCGCCGAGATGGCGTGGACATCTGCTTTCGCATGCAGGGGAGATGGTGCGTTGTCCGTCTGGGAGAAGTCGAGCACGGCGCGGGTGGTGCCGCCCGCGAGGCCGCGGAAGCTGTCCAAGGTGCCGTTCGTCGAGCTGGCGGACGGCCGGCTGCAGGGGGTGGTCTCCAGCGGGTCGGACATCGGGCGCGTGTACGTGTCGTCCGTCGCCGCCGGGACCTACGCGTTCGCGTGCAGCACCAACAACAACCGCCCCTGCGGCGGCGCGCGCGGGTGGTTCTGCAACCACATCCGGGCGCTGGTCGACGAGGCCGTGCTGCAGTACGGCGCCGAGCGCGTGGCCCGGTACCTGAAGGCCGAGGTGGCGGACGGTGAGCTCGACGCGGACTCCGTCACCACCGCCATGACGCGCACGCGGCCCGCGCAGGGCGACACCTCGGCCGCGGCGCCCGTGTTCAGCCGGTTCCTGCGGCACCTGGCGTACCTGGAGCTCGCGCCGAGCACCGCGCCGCTGCCCGAGATGCAGTGGTTCCCGACGACGAGGGCGGTGGCCTGATGCGTGCCGATCTGCTGTTCGACCCCGTCGACGGCCTCGACGAGGCCCTCGCGGCCGTGGACGCCTTCGACGCGGCGCTCGTCGCCGGTCTGCTCCGGCCGCAGCCCGACCAGGCCGCCGGTGTGGTGGAGCTGGCCGACGCCGTCGCCGGAACCCCGCTCGCCGCACGCGTCGCCGAGGCGGCCGACAAGACGGTGGCCGGGGCCGCGGGCGAGGACCACTTCGTCGCGCTCGCCGCCGCCCGAGCCGCCCTGCTCGGCTCGGTGCACGACGCGCTGACCGCCCGTGGGACGGAGGCCGTCGGCCGGCCCGTCGCCGGGGAGGCCGACCCGGGCGGGGCCGGCGGCACGGACCACGCCGCGAACCTCCTGGCCGCCGCCCGCAGTTGGCTGGGCGACCTCGCGCGCACCGGCTGGCAGGGCATCGACCACGAGCTGGTCGGCGGCGCCGCGCCCGTCGTCACGGCGATGCTGCCCGACCCGGCGCTGCGCCGGCAGGCCACGCTGCTGGACGGGTTCGCCGCCGAACTCGCCGCGTCCTGCCCGGGGGCCACCCTGGAGCGGATTCCGGTACGCCGGTGGGCGGACCTGTGGTCGCGCGCTCTGCTCCTGACGCTGCCGGGTGCGACCGGCGCCCCCGCTGTGGACACGGTCACCGGCCGACTACTGCCGCTCGGCATCGACGTGCAGGAGCACGCGACCGCCGTACAGGCCCAAGTCCACGCGGTGTTCGAGCCCGCCGGCGGCGGCGCGCCCCGGCTGGTACGAGCCGCCGCGTCCGCCCCGAAGCCCGACACCGTCGTCGGGGCGGGTCTGTGGCAGCTGTTGCGCCCGCACCTGTCCCTGCTGGCCGCGGTGAGCGAGGGCCGGGCGATGGACCTCGACGCCATGCCCGTCACCGCCGAGGGCGACCTGGTCTGGGACGACACGCGCGCCCGCATGGGTGAGCCGGCCGACTCGCTCGCCACCGCGCGCGTGGCCCTGCCCACCGCCGCCGCGGCGGCCACCGCGCCGTTGGACCGGCACCCGGCCCGGATCTCCGTCCCCGTCCTGCTGGAGGGGTACGAGGCGGA
Organism: Streptomyces incanus; assembly: GCF_042656345.1. NCBI lineage: Bacteria > Bacillati > Actinomycetota > Actinomycetes > Kitasatosporales > Streptomycetaceae > Streptomyces > Streptomyces incanus. The sequence goes on along the minus strand of NZ_JBHSPC010000007.1, from coordinate 618 downwards.
GCAGGACGACGACGGGGTGGCGTTCCGGATCGCCGGGCACCGCCTGGCCGTCGACACCGACCGGATACCGGCCGCCGGACCGCTCACCGCCGAGGCCGTCGCCGCGTCCGGCGCGTGCATCGCGCTGCTCCGGTGGGACGCCGGGGAGTTCCACGTCCAGCCGCTGGCCGTGGAGAAGACCGTGCGGAAGAAGGCCGTCGCGGTGCACGCCGGGGCGTGGGCCGGAGGCACCACCGACAAAGCCGGCGTCCGCGCGGAGAAGGCCGCCACCGGCGCCGTCGACGCGCTCCGCGAACGAGCCGGAAGGCTGCTGCGGAATTGACATGCTCCCCCGCCTAAAGGCGGGGGATTCCAGCGGTCGCCCGCTGGGGTTCCTGCTTCATCGACGACTGCCCGCCCGGAGTGCTCCGTTGAGGTCTTACACCGTCTCCACAGGCTGCTGCCGCCAGTCCGGCGGCCAGAAGGTTCTTCGCGGCGTTCACGTCGCGGTCGTGGGTGATGCCGCACCGGCATGTCCAGGTGCGGACATGGAGGGGCATCTTGTTCTGCAAGGCGCCGCAGGCCGAGCACAGCTTGGAGGAGGGGAAGAAGCGGTCGACCGCGATCACTTCCCGGCCG
>NZ_JBHSPC010000006.1:42311-87159 GCF_042656345.1 Streptomyces incanus | reverse complement strand
CGCTGTCCAACAATCCCCGTACCGTGACAAACCCACTGAGGGCGTGTGGGCGAACCTGAGGAACAGCCTGGGGGACCTGGCCGCGTGCACCACCGACGAACTCGCCGCGCTGGTCCGCACCCGGCTGAAGAAGATGCAGTACTGTCCTGGTCCGCTCGACGGCTTCATCGCGGAGACCGGCCTTGTCCTGCGACCACCGTAGCGCCACCCCGAAGCGAAAAATTCAGAAGCGCACACGCCCCGGGGACGACGCACCGCCCCAAAGGCGTGAGCATTTTGGCTGCCACTGCCCTGATGCCGCTCATTTGAGCGCATACGTGACACATGCCCGCCGACTGCTCACGTTTTCAGCAGGGCATCCGTCTCCGGTCCCGCAGCGCCGGGACCGTGAAGATCACCTGCGCCACCCGATGGGACACCATCCTCCACCTGCGTCACAGCAGCGTCGGCCGCCGACTCGAACAGACGGAAAGGACACCGGATACCGAGCTCAGCGGAGCGCCTCGGCCCGACCGCGCAGTTGTACGTGGTTCGCGGCGGCCGTACCGTGCGCCCAGCCCTCCTGGTCCCGGACGTGCGTCTCACCGAGGTTGTAGGACAGGTCCGTGAACCATTCGTCCACCTGGCCGTCCACCGCCCGGGCCCGGGAGGCCAGCACCGGCAGCAGTCCGGGCCCGTGGTCTTCGCGGGCCGCCTCGGTGGTCTCGTCGGTCGCCCGGGTCAGCCGCTCGGTGATCCGCGTGGCGTAGGCCCACAGGAAGGACTGCCGGTAGGAGCGAGTACGCGACGCCCCGTCGTGATGGCTCCGGCTTCCGGCTGCCTGGAGCGCGGACTGTGCCTGGACCAGCAGGGAGGTGTACAGCAGTTCCACCGCCCGCGCGTCGGAGGCGAAGCCGACCACGGTGGAGAAGCCCAGGTGCCGCGACCACACCGTGCGGCACCGGTTGGCCTCCGCTGCCGCCTGCAACAGGTGCGCCTTCGGTTCCTCGTACGGTGCGTCCACGCCGACCCGCACACCCCCCGGCATCTGCCGGGTGTCCTGCTCGGCGTCCAACAGCGCCGCGTCAATGCTGTGCTGGGCCATGAGCTGCTGCGCCTTGGCGGTGAGAGCCTCGGCCTCCTCGTGGAACTCGGTGGACTCGGCCTTCGCCAGCAGCCCGCGAACCTTCGCCAGCACCGAAGCCTCCGTACCGCTGCCATGGGGCACGGCGCCGGAACCGGCCTCGCACGGGGGCGGCATCAGCTGCGGAATCTCCGGGAGGCCGCTGAGCAGGTCCAGCAGCTCCACCCACGCCCGCCCCAATACGGTCGGCTCGCACTTCTCGCGGGCGGCAGCGCCGATCAGATACACGTCGTCGTCGCCCCACCACACCTCGGCGGACAGAGCGGCCAGTTGGGCTGCCCAGCGCTCGTCCAGGGCCGTGGCCGATGCCGGGTACGCGCGGTGTTCTGCGGCGATCAGATCAGCGGCGAGTCGCCCGTGCCGCGCCTTGAGGTCACGCCGGGCGGCGCGCACCACATCGGCGGGCTGCCAGCCGCGATGCCACACCGCGTGCAGTGCCTCACCGCCTGCCGCCAGCACCGCGCGGCCCATGCCCGCCTTGGTGAACAAGGCGGCGGCCCGCCCCAGTGCGGCTTCGCGGCGTGCCGTGTCCGCGATCGGGACGGCACACACCTCGTCCATGGCCTCGTCGAGCAGATCGTCGACCGTCCGCGGGCCGCGCGGACGCGGGACGGACGCTCCGCCGCCCACCCCGCACAAGGGGTCGCCGCAGTCGCAGCCGCCGAGCCCGAACGCGGCGCCGAAGGCCCGCTCCTGCTCCGCCCGGGCACGTTGCCGCGCATCGCGCTGCTTCTTCTTGGCACTCCGTCGTTCCCGGTTGCGTTTGCCCACTGCCGTACCTCATGCCCACGGAGATGTTGCCGTATCCGCGCCCACCGTAGTGGACCCGGCCGTCCGCTCGCGGAGCCTCTCAAGCGTGCGCTTGAATGATCGAATGGCTGTAGCAATGGACGAGGAGACGGTGTACGCGTTCGCCGACGACACCGAGGTCACCGAGGGGCGGATCCTGCTCGCCGACGGCGCGGTGATCGAGGTGGGGAGCGAGCCCCGAGGCATCGGCGGTCTGGTGCGGGACGGCTCGGGCGCCGCCTGCGGGGTCTGGGTGCAGGTCATGGGGCGGGAACTGACGGCGGAATGCGGTGGTGCGTGCGCCCCGAGGTCAGGACGCTTGTGCCGGCATGCCGTCGCACTCGCCCTGCACGCCGTCGAACGGCGCCTGCCCTGGCACGCCACGCCTGCTGACGACGCTCGCCGCGCTCCGGGCGAAGCCCTGAACGCGCTTACCGCCGTGGAGAAGGCCGTAGTGCTGGACCGGCTGCTGGACGCCCGGCCCGAACTACGCGTGGAAGCCGACCGGTTGGCCGTGCGCGTGCTGGACCCGCGGGCGCGTGCCGAACTGACAGCCCTCCAGGAGAGGACCACGGCCGATGTCGAGCACGCCCTGCGCGCACTCGACATCGACCAGCTGAGTACCGGCCATCGCCCGGGCTTCGGGTACACCGACGTCCACGAGGCCGCGAGCCGCCTGATCGAGCCGGTCATCGAGCAGTACGAGGCCGATGTCCGTCGCCGTCTGGAGCTGGGCATGCCCGATGCGGCCGAGGCCGTGGCCCTCGGCGTACTCGACGGCCTGGACGCCTGTGAAGGCGACTACGACGGCGACGAGGTGCTGTGCTACGCCGGGGAGGACCTCGCCGGGACCTACGGGTACACCCTCCGCGAACTGATGCGCACCGCGGGCCGGGCCGTGGAGTAGCCCCGCAGCGCCCGGCCCGTCTCGTGTGGACGTGCAGGCCGACGGCAACGGGCTGTGCCGACGTCTACGAGGAGCGCGCACAGCACCGGAACCGGCAGCGACCGGGCCGGCCCGAAACCGCGTGAGCCTCCTGCCGGAGGAAGCGCCGCGTTCGCGGTGGTCGCCGACCGTGAAGCCCGCCCGTCAGCGAGGGCTCTGCACGAGGGCGAACCGCGCCCCCTCCGGGTCCGTCACCGTCGCGACCCGGCCGTGGGCGCTGTCGTGGGGCCGCTTGAGGACCTGGCCGCCCAAGTGCAGGACGTGGTCCACCGCGTGGTCCAGGTCGGCCACGGTGAAGTACGTCGTCCAGTGGGGTCCGCGGTCCCTCAGGAGGCTGTTGCCCACGCCGTGGATCCCGGCCACGGGCCGGCTCTCCACGCTCAGGGTCATGTAGTCGAGGTCGGCGGAGACCTCGGGTTGCGCGGTGTGGCCGAACACCGTCGCGTAGAACTTGGCCACGCGCTCCGACTCGAAGGTCGTCAGTTCGTTCCAGGCGGGCGCGCCGGGCACCCCGGTGACCGCCCGGCCCCGGCGCGCGGACGCCTGTCGGATGCCGAAGACGGCGCCCGAGGGGTCGGAGCCGATCGCCATCCGCCCGGCTTCGGCGGCGTCCAGCGGGCCGACGCCGATGGTGCCGCCGCACGACCGCACCGTCTCGGCGGTGCGGTCCACGTCCGCCGAGGCGAAGTAGGGCGTCCAGGCCACGGGGAGATGCAGATCCGGCGACAGCAGTCCGATGCCGGCCACCTCGCAGCCGTCGAGCAGGGCACGTGCGTAGGGGCCGGGTCGCTGCGGACCGGGTCGGAACTCCCAGCCGAACAACGCTTCGTAGAACGTCCGGGCCCTGTCCGGTCCGTGCACCATGAGACTCACCCAGCAGGGTGTACCGGGTGCGTGCCGGACGGGCGCTTCACCGTCTCGGCGGGCGGACCCCCGTGCGTCGGTCATCGTCACTCTCTTCTCGGCCACTCTCACGGTGGCCGTGCTCTTCTCGACCCGGGTGAGGGTCGTGTCGCGTCCGCTCTACGGATTCGTCCCCGTGCTGGTGCTGGTGCTGGTGCTGGCATCGGCCACGGTGTCGCGCGCTCCGGACCCACCCCGTACGGCGGTTCCTGTCTCCGGAGGATGCCCGATGTGCGGGTCCCCGTCCTTTTCGGCGCGCTTGCCGGAGGATGTCGATCGGTAGTACAGCATGTGCCCGATCCCGTACGCCTCGTGATCGGGTCTGCCCGGCCGAGCAGAGTAGCCGGACCTAGACGAGACGGCCACCCCGTACGTCAGGATGGTGACTATGAACGCCATCATCTCCGCATCCGAACTCGCCGCAGAACTGGCGGGCGGCGTCCCGCCGGTACTGCTCGACGTCCGCTGGCAGTTGAGCACGGCCGCGGTGGCCGGTGAGCCGCCGTTCGACGGACGGGCCGCGTACCGCGACGGACACCTTCCCGGCGCCGTATTCGTCGACCTGGACAGGGAGTTGGCCGCAGCGCCGACCGGGCGGGGGCGCCACCCGCTGCCCGATCCGGAGGAGTTCGGCGCCGCGATGCGCCGGGCGGGCGTGTCGGCGGGCACGCCGGTGGTCGTGTACGACGGCGGGATGGGCTGGGCGGCCGCCCGCGCGTGGTGGCTGCTGCGGTGGACGGGTCACCCGGACGTGCGGGTCCTCGACGGCGGGTTGCCGTCCTGGGACGGGCCGCTCGAGACCGCGCAGCCGGAGCCGGCCGAGGGCGACTTCGTGCCCGCATGGGGAGCGGCCGGGCTGCTCGACGCCGACGGAGCGGCTGCGCTGGCCCGGTCCGGGCTGCTCCTCGACGCCCGCGCGGGAGAGCGCTACCGGGGTGAGGTGGAACCGATCGACCCGGTCGGCGGCCACATCCCGGGCGCGGTCTCGGCGCCCACCACCGAGAACGTCGGCCCGGACGGACGCTTCCTGCCCGCCGGGGAACTGGGCGCGCGGTTCCGGGAGTTGGGTGCGTCCACGGACAAGCGGGTCGGCGTGTACTGCGGTTCGGGGGTCTCGGGGGCGCACGAGGTGCTGGCGCTCGCGGTGGCGGGCGTCCCGGCGGAGCTGTACGTCGGCTCCTGGTCGGAGTGGTCGTCGGACCCGGAGCGGCCGGTCGCGGTGGGACCGGACCCGCAGTAGACCGGAAGCGTGAAAGGGGCGCTCGCCCTGTGCGAGCGCCCCTTTCACGACCCCTCAGATCGGTTCGCTTGATTCAGCGGCCGCTTCCGCCGGGTCACTCCTGCTTCTTGCGCCGGGTCCCGAACACGATCTCGTCCCAGCTCGGCACCGCCGCGCGGCGGCCCGGACGGACTCCGTCCGCCTCCGCCTGACGGTCCGTGGAGCCGACGAGACGGTCCCGGTGACTGGTGACGGCACGGGGCATCAGGACGTCGGCGTAGGCGGAACCGGCCGAGGCCGCGGAAGCCGCCGGCTCCTCCGCCTCGGGTTCGCCGTCCGGCTCCTCGGCGGCCGGCTCGGGGGCCCGCTCGGGAACCACCAGGTCGCCCCGGAAGCTCGGCACCGCCTCCAGCAGGCTGGTGAGCGAGTCCCGCTCACCGCCGGCCGTGACCGCCAACTCCTCGTCGGGTTCGGAGTCCTGACCCGGTGGCAGGCCCTGCCGCTCGCGGTCGCCCGGACGGTCGCGGGGCAGCCGGGCGATGCGCGGCACGAACGGGAAGCTGGGCTCGGGCGTCGCGGCGAGGTCGTCGGACTCGCCGATCAGTGAACGCGCCTCGTCGTCGACGGCCTGGACGAGCCGCCGGGGCGGGTCGTACGTCCAACTGGCCGAGTGGGGTTCGCCCGCGACCCGGTAGACCAGCAGCACTTCCCAGGTGCCGTCGTCGCGACGCCACGAGTCCCACTGCACGGTGTCCTTCTCCGCGCCGCGCAGTGTCAGCCGCTCCTGCACGGCCTCGCCCAGCGGCGGACCGGAGTTCTCACCGGGCCGGCGGACGGAGGTCTTGCGGGCACGTTCCGCCATGAAGGCGCGCTCGGCGAGCACGGGGCCCTCGAAGCGGCGGACGCGGTCCACGGGGATGCCGGCCATCTGGGCGACCTCTTCCGCGGTCGCACCGGCTCGTATACGCGCCTGGATGTCACGGGGGCGGAGATGGCTCTCCACCTCGATCTCGATCTGGCCGAGGCGGGGACGGTCGCCGCGCACCGCGGCGCGCAGGCGTTCGTCGATCGGAAGCGTGTACTCCGTGCTGTCCGCAGCCTTCAGCACCAGCCGTGTGCCGTCATTCGAGACGGCCACGACACGCAGTTCGGGCATGGGGACCTCCCGGGTGGTGCCTGCCGACGTCACGTGCGTCGCTGCTTCCGCTAGTCGAGTGTGGCCTGCCCGGGTGCAGCCTGCCACAACCTTGCCGATTTGCCCGGCGTGTCGGGCGTGGGCCCTGGCTCGCCGTTATGGCACGGTTACCTATTCGCAACGCTAAGTGACCAACTGCGTCACCCTGTGCAACTGGCCCCCTCCCGGCGGTACTCGGGGAACCCGAGCACCCTGAGGGGCGACCGGACCCAGGGCTCGCAACAGTACTCCATTCGGGCCATGTGCGTGGATTGGCGCGCCGCCCCGACTTCCCGTAAGGGGGGCCACTTGGCCGCCCGGGTTCGGATCCGCCGAACCCGGGCGTGGGAAACTTCACGCAACCACCAGAAACGGAACTAATGATTCCGGTCGGACGTCCATGTGTCGTGCAGTTGATCGCCCGTGCACGGGAACGTAGGGGAAGGCAGGCAAGGTCCAGGAATGCGTGAAAGGCCGGTTGTCGCGGGTGAGCACGGTGACGCGGAGGAGGGGAAGCGCGCGCGGATCGATCTGAGCGTGCCGCAGGTCGCGGGCAGTGGGGTGGCAGCGGTGCTGGGCGCCCAGCTCGCCTCGTCCTTCGGCGTCTACGGGACGATCATCGGCGCCGGAGTCATGAGCGTCGTCGCCACCTGCGGTGGAACGGTCTTCCAGCACTTCTTCAAGCGCACCGGTGAGCAGCTCCGTGTGGCCGCCGTGGCGCCGGGTAGGGCCTCCGCCGTACCGGCCGGGAGGCAACCCGCGCGGGCGCCCGGCGAGTTCACCGAGGGCACCGTGTACCGGGGCCGGGCCAGGGGAGTGCGGTGGGGCTGGAAACGGACAGTGGGCGCGGCCGCGTTGGTGTTCGGGGTCACGATGGCCGGAATCACCGTCTACGAAGTCGCTTCGGGCCAGAGTCTCAGTGGCGCACCGGACACCACCGTCGGCAACGCGTTCACCGGTGAGCACACGTCCGGCTCCGGTGACTCGTCCGGCTCCGGCGGTTCGGACGAGCAGGACTCCGGTACCTCCGGTGACTTCGGGACGTCGGACGACTTCGGCACCTCGGAGGACTCCGGCGGGGACGGACCGGCCCCCGCGCCCTCCGCGACGCCTCGGGGCGAGGGAACGGCCACCGGCTCCGGCGGCGACACACCGGACGGCGCAGACGCGCCGACGGGCGCCCCGGACGACACCGGGAACCAGGACTCCGGCGACACCGCGAGCCCGGAACCGGACGCCTCCGCTACGTCCCCAGGACCCTCCGCAGATAGTCGTTCCGGAACAAGCGTTCCGGATCAAGACGGTCCCGCAGTGCCGTGAACTCGGTGAAACGCGGATACACCCGGGAGAGGTACTCGGCGTCCCGGGTGTTGATCTTCCCCCAGTGGGGCCGGCCCCCGTGGGCGGTGAAGATGCGCTCCGCCGCCGTGAAGTACCTCTGATAGGGGGCGCCCCGGAACATGTGGACCGCGATGTACGCGGTGTCGCGGCCGGAGGCCGTGGACAGGGGGATGTCGTCGGCCGGGGCCGTGCGCACCTCGACGGGAAAGCTGACCCGCAGGGAGGAGCGGTCGACCATGGCCTTCAGCTCGCGCAGCGTGTCCACCAGGGCCTCGCGCGGCACCGCGTACTCCATCTCCACGAAACGCACCCGGCGCGGCGACGTGAACACCTTGTACGGGATGTCGGTGTAGGTCCGCGCGGACAGGGCCTTGCTGGAGACGCGCGCGAGGGTGGGGACGGTCGCGGGCACCGCGCGGCCGACCCAGTTCGCCGCCTGGAAGACGCCGTTGGAGAGGAACTCGTCGTCGAACCAGCCCCGGACGGGATGCACCGGCCGCTGCGGGCCGGCGCTGCGGTTGTTCCGTTTGGTGTTGGTGCTCCCGGTGTGCGGGAACCAGTAGAACTCGAAGTGCTCGTTCTCGGCGTGCAGTTCGTCGAACTCGGCCAGCACCCGGTCCAGGGGCATCGGCTCCTCGCGGGCCGTGAGCAGGAAGATCGGCTCGATCGCGAAGGTGATCGCGGAGACGATGCCGAGGGCGCCGAGACCGATCCGGGCGGCGGCGAGGACCGCGCGCTCCTCGTCGGTCCCCTCCTCCGAGCAGGTGAGCACCGAACCGTCGGCGGTGACCAGCTCCAGGCCCCGGATCTGCGCGGCGAGGGAGGCCGAGTCGCGGCCGGTCCCGTGGGTGCCGGTGCTGGTGGCCCCGGAGACGGTCTGCTCCATGATGTCGCCCATGTTGGTGAGCGACAGCCCTTCCCGCGCGAGAGCCGTGTTGAGCCGCCTGAGCGGGGTGCCGGCCCCGACCGTGACGGTGCCCGCCTCGCGGTCGAGGTCCCGTATCCCCGCCAGCAGACGGAGGCGGATCTGCACGCCGTCGGTGGCCGCGATCGAGGTGAAGGAGTGCCCGGTGCCCACCGCCTTCACCGGGAGGCCGTCCTCGGCGGCGCGGCGCACGGCCGCCGCCAGTTCGTCGACGGAGGCCGGTGTGACCTCCCGCGCGGGGCGGGCGAGGACGGTGCCTCCCCAGTTACGCCATGTTCCGTTCCTCGTGCTCGCCGTGCTGCCCAACGGAGCCTCCCCGACCCGGAGCCGGCCGCTTGAGCCGGCGGTACCCGAGGAAACCGACCACGACCGCGACGGCTCCGGACACCGCCGGAACCCCGTACCCGGCGCGCGCCCCGGCCGCGTCGATCACCCAGCCGGACGCGGCGGAGCCGAGAGCGACCCCGACCGCGAGCCCGGTGCTCACCCAGGTCATGCCTTCGGTGAGCTGTGCGCGTGGTACGTGCTCTTCGATGAGGGACATCGTCGTGATCATCGTGGGAGCGATGGACAGACCCGCAACGAACAGCGTCACGGCCAGAAACGGCAGGTTCCCGACCAGTAGGAGGGGGATCATACTCACGGCCATGGCACACACGCCCAGCAGCCAGCGGCGCTCGGGCGCCCCGGCGAAGCGCATCAGCCCGAACGTCAGGCCCGCCACGCCGGAGCCCAGCGCGTACACGGCGAGCACCACACTGGCGGCGGCCTTGTGCCCGCGCTCCTCGGCGAAGGCCACGGTGACCACGTCCACGGCGCCGAAGATCGCCCCCGTCGCCGCGAAGGTGGCCACCAGGACCTGCAGGCCCGGCGAGCTCAGCGCCGTACCGCCGCCCGCGCCCCTGCCGCCGTCGCCCGTGCGCTCGCGCGGGTGCGGGGCCGGTTCGGTGGCGTGCTGGGCCGTCAGCCAGAAGACGCCGACCGCGAGGAAGCAGGCCGCGAGCAGCGGACCGGCCTCGGGGAACCACGCCGTGGACAGCCCGATGGAGATGATCGGCCCGAGGACGAAGCACATCTCGTCCACCACGGACTCGAAGGAGTACGCGGTGTGCAGGTGCGGGGTGCCGCGGTACAGGGCGGCCCAGCGGGCCCGGATCATCGCGCCGAGGCTCGGAACGCAGCCGATGCCGGCGCAGGCGGCGAAGAGCACCCAGTCCGGCCAGCCGTAGTGCGCGGCGAACAGCAGCAGTGCCGCCGCGGTGAGCGCGAGCAGCGTCGCCGGACGCAGCACCCGCCGCTGCCCGTACTGGTCCACCAGGCGGGAGACCTGAGGGCCCGCGACCGCGGCGGCCAGGGCGATGGTGGCCGACAGGGCGCCGGCGAGCCCGTACCGCCCGGTCAGCTGGGAGATCATCGTGACCACGCCGATGCCCATCATGGCCAGGGGCATCCGGCCGATGAACCCCGCGGCGGAGAAGGCCTTGCTGCCGGGGGCGGCGAACAGGGCGGGATAAGGGCTGGGCACGAGGGCTCCGAAGATCTCAGTAAGGCGCGACCGCAGGCGATACAGCTTACGGGTTAGGTAACCCTAATGTCTTCTGATCGCAGGGTCACGGCCCGGTCGGCCCCCCGCCGTTGCCCGGCGGCCCGCGGCGGGTGGCAGGATCGAGGCATGCCTGACGAGCTCGATCCCACCCCCTACGACGCCCTGCTCCTGCTCTCCTTCGGTGGCCCCGAAGGCCCGGACGACGTGGTCCCGTTCCTGGAGAACGTGACGCGTGGGCGCGGCATCCCCAAGGAACGCCTGAAGGAAGTCGGCGAGCACTACTTCCTGTTCGACGGGGTCAGCCCCATCAACGAACAGAACCGCGCCCTGCTGGACGCCCTGCGCGAGGACTTCGCCGACCACGGCCTCGCCCTCCCGGTCTACTGGGGCAACCGCAACTGGGCGCCCTATCTGACCGACACCCTGCGCGAGATGGTCCGCGACGGGCGCCGCCGCATCCTCGTCCTGGCCACCAGCGCCTACGCCTCGTACTCCGGCTGCCGCCAGTACCGCGAGAACCTCGCCGACTCCCTGGCGACGCTGGCGGCCGAGGGCTTGGAGCTGCCCCAGGTCGACAAGCTGCGGCACTACTTCAACCACCCCGGCTTCGTGGAGCCCATGGTCGACGGGATCGTCCGCTCGCTCGCCGACCTGCCCGAGGAGGTGCGTGAGGGCGCGCACATCGCCTTCTGCACCCACTCGATCCCCATCGCCTCCGCCGACACCTCGGGACCCGTCGAGCAGCACGGCGACGGCGGCGCGTACGTGGCACAGCACCTGGACGTGGCCCGGCTGATCGCCGACGCCGTGCGGGAGCGCACCGGAGTGGAGCATCCCTGGCAGCTCGTCTACCAGTCCCGCTCCGGCGCCCCGCACATCCCCTGGCTGGAGCCCGACATCTGCGACCACATCGAGGAGCGGCACGCGGCCGGGGCCCCGGCCGTGGTCATGGCCCCCATCGGCTTCGTCTCCGACCACATGGAGGTCCTCTACGACCTCGACACCGAGGCCACGGCCAAGGCCGGGGAACTGGGGCTGCCGGTGCGCCGCTCGGCGACCGTGGGCGCCGACCCGCGGTTCGCCGCCGCGATCCGCGACCTGACCGTGGAGCGCGCGGCCACCGAACGCGGCCAGGACGTCACCCCCTGCGCCCTGGGCGCCCTCGGCGCGAGCCACGACCTCTGCCCGGTGGGCTGCTGCCCGGCCCGTGCCTCGCGTCCGGCCGCCGCGGGCGCCGACAGCCCGTAGGGGCTGTCCGGCGGATCATGCCGGAGACGCGGGGTCCGGCACGCCCTCCCCCAAGCTCTTCGAGCAGGGGGCGCCCCCAGCGGCGTTGTCGTCGGTCGCCGACTCCCTCCCGCTCGGCTTCGCTCGCGCGGGAGGGACCCCCATCGCGTCGGCTCTCTCCTCCGCCGTGCAGTTGCACGCACCGGACCCCGCTCCCCCCAGATGGAAAGATGCCGCCAGTTACCTCCGACTTGATCCGCCGGAAAGCCCCTACTCCTGAGGAGCGCCGTGACCGACCCCCTGCACGCGGAACTGCTGGAGCTGGCCCGCGAAGCGGCACGCCGCGCGGGTGAGCTGCTGCGGGACGGCCGTCCGGCCGACCTCGAGGTCGCCGCGACCAAGTCCAGTCCGATCGACATCGTCACCGAGATGGACATCGCGGCCGAGAAGCTGATCACCGGGTTGATCGCCGAACACCGGCCCGACGACGGCGTCCTCGGCGAGGAGGGCGGCTCGACCGCGGGCACCAGCGGCGTGCGCTGGGTGATCGATCCGCTCGACGGCACGGTCAACTACCTGTACGGGCTGCCCACGTGGGCCGTCTCCATCGCCGCCGAGCAGGACGGCGAGACCGTCGTCGGGGTGGTCGCCGCCCCGATGCGGGGTGAGACGTATCACGCGGTCCGCGGCGGCGGGGCACGGGCCACCGGCGCGTGGGAGGGCGAGCGCACGCTGACCTGCCGTCCCGCGCCGCCCCTGGATCAGGCGCTGGTCTCGACCGGTTTCAACTACGTCGCCGAGGTCCGCACCCACCAGGCCGATGTCGCGCGGCGGCTGATCCCGCTCCTGCGGGACATCCGGCGCGGCGGCTCGGCCGCGGTCGACCTCTGCGACCTGGCCTGCGGCCGGCTCGACGGCTACTACGAGCGTGGGCTGCACCCCTGGGACCTGGCCGCGGGGGACCTGATCGCCCGGGAGGCGGGCGCGCTGACCGGTGGACGGCCCGGTGAGCGCCCCTCGTGGGACCTCGCGGTCGCGGCCACCCCGGGTGTCTTCGAGCCCCTCCAGAGGCTGCTGGAGGACTTCGGCGCCTGGCGCGACTGACGGACGGCCGGGACGACGGTCCCGGAGAACGACGAAGCGGGCCCCGGCGCTGGATTCGCCGGGGCCCGCTCGTGCCGGGCTCATTGCAGCGGGCTGATCAGACGCGGGCCGCGTCGACCTCCACACCGTGCTCGGCGGCGAGCCGGCGCAGGTCGTCGAGTTCGCCCTGCTCCACCTCGACGAGGAAGTCGTCTCCCTCGTCGAGGGCCCGGGACAGATCGGACTCGGTCGTCCTTATGCGCTGCAGAAGTCCTGCGGTGAAAGCGTCCATGCTGCGCCCCCTCGTCCTGGGTCGTGGGTCGTGGATCGATGGCACCGGGGTGTGCCGGTTCGAAAGGGACGATCACGTCTCCGGTGGATGACCGGCGCCGCTCGGCCGGGGGGCTACGGCTTCGGACATCCGGGTCCGCTCTGCGCAAAACGGACCGAAGCGCACCGCATGGTGGTGCGGTGCAAGCAGAGTGTGATCGCGGGATGTAAAACCCGTCCTCCCCAGGCTCCCTTCCGCGGAAACCTAACCGGACGAGAAAATCTCGTATTCCCCTTCCGTTCTCCGGGACGTTCCCCGGTCTCCCGCCCTCGTGCCACCGTCCGTTCCCCCGGACCCGCGCCCGCTCGCCACCGCCCGCTTCCCGGTCCGGTGGCCGTCCGCCGGGGCCTGCTGTCCGCCCCCGCCCCTTCCGCCGCCCGTCCGTTCCCCGGCTTACCGCCGACTTACGGCCGAAAAGGGCAGGATGGAGGCAACACACTCACCAGGACCCTGCGCGCATGCGCTCCGGAGCGCTGCCCGGCAGGACGTAGGAAGGACAAACGACGTGCGCGTACTCGTCGTCGAGGACGAGCAACTGCTCGCCGATGCGGTGGCCACCGGGCTGCGTCGGGAGGCCATGGCCGTCGATGTCGTGTACGACGGTGCGGCCGCCCTCGAGCGCATCGGCGTCAACGACTACGACGTGGTCGTCCTGGACCGCGACCTCCCCCTCGTGCACGGCGACGACGTGTGCCGCAGGATCGTCGAACTCGGCATGCCCACGCGTGTGCTGATGCTCACGGCCTCCGGCGACGTCAGCGACCGGGTCGAAGGCCTGGAGATCGGCGCCGACGACTACCTGCCCAAGCCCTTCGCGTTCAGCGAGCTCATCGCGCGCGTGCGTGCCCTGGGACGGCGTACCAGCGTGCCGCTGCCGCCGGTCCTGGAGCGCGCCGGGATCAAGCTCGACCCCAACCGCCGCGAGGTCTTCCGCGAGGGCAAGGAGGTCCAGCTCGCGCCCAAGGAGTTCGCCGTCCTGGAAGTGCTCATGCGCAGCGAGGGCGCCGTCGTCTCGGCCGAGCAGCTCCTCGAAAAGGCGTGGGACGAGAACACCGACCCGTTCACCAACGTGGTGCGGGTGACCGTCATGACCCTGCGCCGCAAACTGGGCGAGCCGCCGGTCATCGTGACCGTGCCCGGCTCGGGCTACCGGATCTGATCCCGTGGCCACCACCCCCACCCCCGCACCGCCGTCCCCGCCGGCTCCTCCGAAGCCCACCTGGGACCCCCGCAGGCCCGTACCGCCCTTCCCCTGGCTGCGCCCGACCATCCGGATACGGCTCACCCTGCTCTACGGCGGCATGTTCCTGATCGCCGGGATCCTGCTGCTGTCGATCATCTACCTGCTCGCCGCGAACGCGCTGAACGTGGGCAGCGACCTGCCCTTCCGGATCCTGTCCGGGCAGGTGTCCAGCGACACCTGCCGGCTGCGCAGCGCCCAGCTGCCCGCCGACGAGCTGAACGCCGCGCTGAACGCCTGTGTGAACGTGCAGCGCCAGCACGCCCTGGACAACCTGCTCAGCCGCTCGCTCCTCGCCCTGCTCGGCCTCGCGATCATCGCCTTCGCCTTCGGGTACGCCATGGCCGGCCGCGTCCTGTCGCCGCTGGGCCGGATCACCCGCACCGCGCGCGCGGTGGCGGGCTCCGACCTGTCCCGCCGGATCGAGCTGGACGGCCCGGACGACGAGCTCAAGGAGCTGGCCGACACCTTCGACGACATGCTGGAGCGGCTGCAGCGGGCCTTCACCGCCCAGCAGCGCTTCGTGGGCAATGCCTCGCACGAGCTGCGCACCCCGCTGGCGATCAATCGCACGCTGCTCGAGGTGCACCTCTCCGACCCGAACGCGCCGGTCGAGCTCCAGCAGCTCGGCAAGACGCTGCTGGCCACCAACGAGCGCAGCGAGCAGCTCGTGGAGGGCCTGCTGCTGCTCGCCCGCAGCGACAACCAGATCGTCGAGCGCAAGCCGGTGGATCTCGCCGAGGTGGCCTCCCAGGCCATCGACCAGGTGCATGCCGAGGCGCAGGCCACGGGTGTGGAGATCCACGGAGTGCGGAAGCCCGCGGTCGTCCGGGGCAACGGCGTCCTGCTGGAGCGGATCGCCCTGAACCTGGTCCAGAACGCCGTGCGCTACAACGTGGCCGAGCGGGGGTGGGTGGAGGTCACCACCGATGTCGAGCACGGGCAGGCGGTCCTGGTGGTGTCCAACACGGGCCCGGTGGTACCGGCGTACGAGGTCGACAATCTGTTCGAGCCCTTCCGGCGGCTGCGCACCGAGCGGACGGGCAGCGACAAGGGGGTCGGCCTGGGACTCTCCATCGTCCGGTCGGTGGCGCGGGCGCACGGCGGGCACGTCTATGCCCAGCCGCGCGAGGGTGGCGGGCTCGTGATGCGCGTCACCCTGCCGATCTGACATTATGTCGCCGACACGACGGGGTGTTCGCTTTGGGCGGAATCGCCGGAGGGCCCCTCCGGCGCCTCCGTGTGGGATCGATCACAGGGACGACGTTCGGCCCGTCGACACTCCGTGATTACGAAGTCCCCGGAAGGCCGGGTATCTCCCGGTTTTCAGAGGCTTCGATTACGGGAAGTACACGGTGAGGCGGCTTTGAAGTGCCGCGTTCGGACCGTGTACGGTCCCCATCGCCATCCAAGCCGACCGCTCATGAGGGGTTCGGTTGGGTGTCGATTGAGTAACAGACCTTGATGTGAGGCAAAATCTCCGCCTCGGGTCGGGCACAAGTCCGGCCTCTCGCGCGTTACGTGCGCTGAAGAGACCGCATACACCCAGAGGGGGAGAGCGACCATGGCAACCGATTACGACACTCCACGCAAGACCGACGACGACGTCGACTCGGACAGTCTTGAAGAGCTGAAGGCCCGCCGCAACGACAAGTCGGCCTCGGCCGTGGATGTCGACGAGTTCGAGGCCGCGGAAGGCCTCGAACTGCCCGGAGCGGACCTGTCGAACGAAGAGCTGGCCGTCCGGGTCCTGCCCAAGCAGCAGGACGAGTTCACCTGCATGAGCTGCTTCCTGGTGCACCACCGCAGCCAGCTGGCCCGGGAGAAGAACGGCCAGCCGATCTGTCGCGACTGCGACTGAGGGCGGGTCGGCCGTGACTGGCTCGACCCCTCCTCGGAAGCGCCGCTTTCTCTCGGGGGAAGCGGACTCGGGGCCGCAGGACGGCCCCCGGCGCGACGCGCGTGACCACGAGCGAGGCTCAACCGATACCGGCTCGACCGATACCGGGGCGGCCTCGCTCGGACCCGCGGCCTACCGGGGTGACCTCCCGGGACCCGTGGAGGTCACCGCCCCCGCCCCGGTGGCCCGCAGACGTGCCGCGGCGTTCCGGGACAAGGCCAGGGAAGGCGCCCAGAAGGGCGGCGCCCGCGCGCGTGCGGGCCTGGCACACCTCGCGGACCTGATCATCGAACTCGCCCCGCGGGTGCCCGTACGGGACCTGGAGACGCTGCGCAGGCAGTTCCCGGGACTCGGTCCCGAGGAGCTCGCGGAGAAGCTCGTGGTGGGCGCCTGCAGGGCCACGGCCTCCGTCGGGGCCGGTGTCGGCGCGGCGGCGATGATGCCCGTACCGCCCGCGATGCCGACGGAGCTGGCCGCCGAGATCACCGGCGTCGCGGCGATCGAACTCAAGATGATCGCCGAACTCCACGAGGTCTACGGCGTACGCCCGGCCGGCAACCTCGGGCAGCGCAGCACCGTGTACCTGAACTCCTGGTCGCAGGAGCGCGGGATCGAGGCGACGAGGCCCTCGACCGTGAGTGCGGCGCTGAACAGCCGCATGAAGCGCGAACTGCGTCAGCAGATCATGAAGCGCACCGTCCGCAACCTGCCGAACCTGATGCCGTTCCTGGTGGGAGCCGCCGTCGGCGCGGTCATGAACCGCCGGGACACCAGGAAGCTCGCCACCCGCATCCGGACCGACCTCCGCAAGATCCAGGTGTCCTGGGAGGAGCTGCCCGCCCTCCCCGCCCTCGAGGTCCCGGCCGACGCCCTGGAGATGGACAGGCTCACCGGCGGCGCCCTCCGCAAAGTGCTCGGCAGCGGTGGCCACCCGGACGGGAGCGACGGCCCCGGGAGAGCCTGATCCGGCTGATCCGGGTACGGCACAGCGGGAACGACGGGGCGGTGGGCGACGGACGTCGTCGGGCGCCCTGCTCCCGCCCGACGGGCGGCAGTTCGCCCGGGCGTTCCCCGCCGTGCTACGCGGCGGCCTTCGCCGCCCGCAGGGCCTCCGCCAGCCGTTCCGGCTCGCGCGTCGACAGGAAGGCGTACGGCGTCGGGTCCTCCGGGTCGGTGATCTCCACCCGCAGCGCCCCCGGCACATAGGCCCGCAGCAGCATGAAGCAGCGCGGATCGGCCCGGTGGGTGCGCCAGGCGCGAGCCTCCTCGGCGTCCAGGACCTCCATCGTTCCCAGCGCCGCCACCGGGATCTTCGCCTCACCGGCGATCAGCAGGCCGCCCACGACCCGGATCCGTACCGAGCCGTACGCGCTGGCCACCACCGCGGCCGCCGCGGTGCCGCCGGCCAGGCCGCCGAGCATCGGCAGGATGCCGAACGGCAGCACGATCAGTGCCATCGAGACGCCTGTGAGCAAGGAGACCAGCCACCAGGAGCGGGGAGCCGTCAGGCGTTCTTCGTAGGGGAGGGCGGAGAGCTGCATGGATCCAAGCTTGGCACGGTGCCGGGACGGGGCCGCGGTCAGGGCGGCCGGCGCCAGGGCCTGTCGGGCGGATCAAGGCGGAGGCGGCGGGCGGCATCCGTCCGGCCGGGGTGTGCCGGACTCCGCGAGCCCGGCATGATCCGAACGAGAGGCCCCAAGTGCTGCCGGGCAGGGCGGTGGTGGGTGGCGGGAGGGCGGGTAAGGTCTGCGCCTGTGAGTGGTACTTCCTCAGGTCTTCAGCCCCCCGCCGACGCCGTGGCACCGGTGCGCCACCCGGACGCCCCCGCACCCGGTGAGCTGCTCGGCGCGCACTACGACCAGTGCTTCGGCTGCGGCGGCGAGCAACCCCACGGGCTGCACATCGAGGCGCGGGCCGGCGAAGGCGTGTCGGTCACCGCCCTGTTCACCGTGCGCCCCGCCCACCAGGGCGCCCCCGGCCTCGCGCACGGCGGAGTGCTCGCCACCGCCCTCGACGAGACGCTCGGCGCGCTGAACTGGCTGCTGCGCACGATCGCCGTGACCGGCAGGCTCGAGACCGACTACGTCCTGCCCGTGCCGGTCGACGCCACCCTCCACCTGGAGGCGGAGGTGACCGCGGTGGCCGGACGGAAGATCTACTCCACCGCCACCGGACGCATCGGCGGTCCCGACGGCCCCGTCGCCATCCGCGCCGACGCGCTGTTCATCGAGGTCAAGGTCGACCACTTCGTCGACCACGGGCGCCCGGAGGAGATCCGGGCAGCCATGGACGACCCCGACCAGGTCCGTCGCGCCCGCGCCTTCGAGGTGAACCCGTGACCGTGCCCCGCGGCGACGCGCGCCCCGACGGCCGGCTCGAGGTGCTGATCCGGCGCGTCGACCCGGACGTGCCGCTTCCGGCGTACGAGCACCCCGGTGACGCGGGTGCCGATCTGCGGACCACCGAGGCGTGCGAGCTGGCACCCGGGAAACGGGCCGTCCTGCCCACCGGAGTGTCTGTGGCCCTGCCGGAGGGGTACGCGGCCTTCGTGCACCCGCGATCCGGACTGGCCGCGCGCTGCGGTGTCGCCCTGGTGAATGCCCCGGGGACGGTTGATGCCGGGTACCGTGGGGAGATCAAGGTGATCGTGGTGAATCTCGACCCGCGCGAGGCCGTGCGGTTCGAGCGTTTCGACCGGATTGCCCAACTGGTCGTCCAGCAGGTCGAGCGGGTCCGTTTCGTGCCGGTCGCGGAGCTGCCCCGCTCGGTACGGGCCGAGGGGGGCTTCGGATCCACCGGCGGCCATGCCTCGGTGGAAGGTAAGAGCGGCACAAGCGTTCAGGCCGCCGTCGGCGGTACAGCGGGTGGGAATCGATACGCTTCGGTCGTATCCGACCGGGAAGGACAGTGACGTGTTCGGACGTCGCAAGAAGAGGGATGCCGCCGAGGACGCGGCCGGCGAGGCCGAGCAGGTCGTCGACGGTGTCGACACGGAGGCGGCCGGCGAGGCCGAGCGGCTGAGGCTCGAGCCGGCGCCGCGGCCCGACGGGCCGTGGGACAGCACCGAGGTGAGAGAGCCCGGCGAGGGCAGGGTCGACCTGGGCGGTCTGTTCGTGCCCGGAGTGGACGGCATGGAGCTGCGGGTCGAGGTCGCCGGCGACGCGATCGTCGCGGCCACCGTCGTGCTGAGCGACAGCGCCATCCAGTTGCAGGGTTTCGCGGCCCCCAAGCGTGAGGGTATCTGGGGCGAGGTCCGTGAGGAGATCGCGTCCGGCATCACCCAGCAGGGCGGCATCATCGACGAGGTCGAGGGCCCGCTGGGCTGGGAGCTGCGGGCCCAGGTGCCGGTGCAGCTGCCGGACGGTACGGGCGGTTTCCAGGTCGTCCGGTTCGTCGGAGTGGACGGCCCGCGCTGGTTCCTGCGCGGGGTGATCTCGGGTCAGGGCGCGGTGCAGCCGCAGGCCGCCGGGCTGCTGGAGCAGATCTTCCGGGACACGGTCGTGGTGCGCGGGGACGGCCCGATGGCGCCGCGCGATCCGATCGTCCTGAAGCTGCCCGACGACGCGCAGATGGTCCCCGAGGGCGTGCAGCAGGAGGAGGCCTCCGAAGGCTCCCGCTTCGCGGGCGGCATGGGACAGCTGGCGCGCGGACCGGAGATCACCGAGGTCCGCTGATCGCGTAGCGCTTCGCAGCCACGACGGCGGGGCCGCACCCGACCGGGACGCTGTTGACCGACAGCGTCCCCACCGGGCGCGGCCCCGCCGTCGTCGACGGGTTCCCCGCCGGAACCCCGGCGGCCCCCCCCGCAGCCGCCCGTCAGGGTTCCGTCAAGGGCGCGTCCCGCCTCCGGGGCCGCCGCCTTCGGCCGCCCCGGACGAACGTAGGGTCGACTCCGCGCAGACAGCGGTGAACCGGCGACCGGCAACCGCGCTGTCCGGAACCGGAAGACAATGAGGGGCATGGGACGCGGCAGACTTCGGATCCACCTCGGCGCGGCACCGGGCGTCGGCAAGACGTACGCGATGCTGTCCGAGGCACAGCGCCGTGTCGAGCGGGGCACCGACTGCGTGGTCGGGTTCGTCGAGCACCACGACCGGCCGCGTACCAGGGCACTGCTGGAGGGCCTGGAACAGATACCGCGCCGGGAGCTGGAGCACCGCGGCGCCGTCCTCCCCGAGATGGACCTCGACGCCGTCCTCGCCCGCCGCCCCCAAGTGGTCCTCGTCGACGAACTCGCCCACACCAACGTGCCCGGCTCGCGCAACGCGAAGCGCTGGCAGGACGTGGAGGAACTGCTGGCCGCCGGCATCGACGTGCTGTCGACCCTCAACATCCAGCACCTGGAGTCCCTCGGCGACGTCGTGGAGTCGATCACCGGCGTCCGGCAGCAGGAGACCGTACCGGACGAGGTGGTGCGGCGGGCCGACCAGACGGAGCTGGTCGACATGACGCCCGAGGCGCTCCGCCGCCGGATGGCGCACGGCAACGTCTACCAGCCGGACAAGGTCGACGCGGCCCTGTCGAACTACTTCCGTCCCGGCAACCTCACCGCGCTCAGGGAACTCGCGCTGCTGTGGGTGGCCGACCGGGTCGACGAGTACCTCCAGCGGTACCGCAGCGAGCACGACGTCTCGGCGATCTGGGGCTCACGCGAACGGATCGTGGTCGGTCTGACCGGCGGGCCCGAGGGCCGCACCCTGATCCGCCGTGCCGCGCGGCTGGCCGAGAAGGGCGCCGGGGGCGAGGTGCTCGCGGTCTACATCGCCCGCGGGGACGGTCTCACCGCCGCCTCGCCCGGCGAACTGGCCGAGCAGCGGACCCTGGTGGAAAGCCTGGGCGGCACCTTCCACCACGTGGTCGGGGACGACATCCCGGCCGCTCTGCTCGCCTTCGCGCGCGCGGCGAACGCCACCCAGATCGTGCTGGGCTCCTCGCGCCGCAAGGCGTGGCAGTACGTCTTCGGCCCCGGCGTCGGCGCGACCGTCGCGCGGGACTCAGGTCCCGACCTGGACGTGCACATCGTGACCCACGAGGCGATCGCCAAGGGACGCGGACTGCCGGTGGCCCGGGGCGCCCGGCTCGGCCGGTCGCGGGTGGCGTGGGGCTGGGCGGTCGGAGTGGCGGGTCCCGCGGTGCTGGCCCTGCTGCTCAGCGCCTTCGACCCGGGCCTGGCCAACGACATGCTGCTGTTCCTGTCGCTGACCGTGGCCGCGGCGCTGCTCGGCGGGCTTCGGCCGGCCCTGGCCTCGGCGGCGTTCGGCTCGCTGCTGCTGAACTACTTCTACACACCGCCCCTGCACCGCTGGTCGGTCTCCGACCCGAAGAACATCATCGCCATCGTGATCTTCGTCGCCGTCGGCGCGGCGGTGGCGTCCGTCGTCGACCTCGCCGCCCGCCGCACGCACCAGGCGGCCCGGCTGCGCGCCGAGTCGGAGATCCTGTCGTTCCTCGCCGGCAATGTGCTGCGCGGCGAGACCGGCCTGGAGGAGCTGCTGGAACGGGTCCGCCAGACCTTCGGTATGGAGTCGGCTGCGCTGCTGGAACGCGCGGGGGATGTCGAGCCGTGGACCTGCGCCGGCCGGACCGGCACCGGCCCGGCCCTGGAACGGCCCGACGACGCCGACGTGGACGTTCCGGTGGGGGACCACATGGCGCTCGCGCTGACCGGCCGGGTCCTGCCCGCCGAGGACCGCCGGGTGCTGGGCGCCTTCGCCGCCCAGGCCGCCGTCGCCCTGGACCGCCGCCGGCTGCGCGCCGAGGCCGACCGGGCGCGCACCCTCGCCGAGGGCAACCGCATCCGCACCGCCCTGCTGGCCGCCGTCAGCCACGACCTGCGCACTCCGTTGGCCGGGATCAAGGCAGCGGTCTCCTCGCTGCGCTCCGAGGACGTCGACTGGTCGCCCGAGGACCGGGCCGAGCTGCTCGAGGGCATCGAGGGCGGCGCCGACCGCCTGGACCACCTGGTGGGCAACCTGCTCGACATGTCCCGCCTGCACACCGGCACGGTCACCCCGCTGATCCGCGAGGTCGACCTGGACGAGGTGGTGCCCATGGCACTCGGCGGGGTGCCCGAGGGCAGCGTCACCCTGGACGTCCCGGAGACCCTTCCCATGGTCGCCGTCGACCCCGGGCTGCTGGAGCGGGCGATGGCCAATCTGGTCGAGAACGCCGTCAAGTACGCTCCCGCCGGTACCCCCGTCCTGGTGGCCGCCAGCGCGCTCGCCGATCGGGTCGAGGTGCGGGTGGTCGACCGCGGCCCCGGCGTCCCGGACGATGCGAAGGACCGCATATTCGAGCCTTTCCAGCGCTACGGCGACGCCCCGCGCGGGGCCGGGGTGGGCCTCGGCCTGGCGGTGGCGCGGGGCTTCACCGAGGCCATGGGCGGCTCCCTGAACGCCGACGACACCCCGGGCGGCGGCCTCACCATGACACTGACCCTCCGCGCGGCGGCAACGGCGGCGATGTCGGAGACGGCGGCGACGGAGGCAACGGCGGCGATGTCGGAGACGGCGGCGACGGAGGCAACGGCCGCGACGAGGGCCCCGGTGGCGGGACCCACGGAGCCCGTTCGCCCCGCAGAACCGGAGCCCGTTCGCCCCGCAGAACCGGAGCCCGTGGGCCCCGCAGGACCGGAAAGGCAGCCCTCATGACCCGTGTGCTGGTGGTCGACGACGAGCCGGCGATCGTGCGCGCCCTCGTGATCAACCTCAAGGCCCGCTCGTACGAGGTCGACTCCGCCCACGACGGAGCCGAAGCCCTCCGCCTGGCCGCCGCCCGCCATCCCGACGTGGTCGTCCTGGACCTGGGCCTGCCCGACATGGACGGCGTCGAGGTGATCCGGGGACTGCGCGGCTGGACCCGGGTGCCGATCCTGGTGCTGTCCGCCCGGCACGCCTCCGACGAGAAGGTCCAGGCGCTCGACGCGGGAGCCGACGACTACGTCACCAAGCCCTTCGGCATGGACGAACTGCTGGCCAGGCTGCGGGCCGCCGTGCGCCGTGCCGAGCCCTCCGGCGAGAACGAGGACGAGGGCGACCTGGTGGTGGAGACCGACGGGTTCACCGTCGACCTGGCCGCGAAGAAGGTGCACCGCGACGGCAAGGACGTACGGCTGACCCCCACCGAATGGCATCTGCTGGAGGTGCTCGTACGCAACGGCGGCCGGCTCGTGGCGCAGAAGCAGCTGCTCCGGGAGGTCTGGGGGCCGTCGTACGGGACGGAGACGAACTACCTGCGCGTGTACATGGCGCAGCTGCGCCGCAAGCTGGAGGCCGACCCGGCCCACCCGAAGCACTTCATCACCGAGCCGGGCATGGGCTACCGCTTCGAGCGGTGAGTGCGTGGGGGCCGGCCGGGAGCGGCCGGGAGCGGCCGGTTCGGGCCGGGCAGGCAGCGGGTACGTAACCTTCGGGTGCCCCGGTACGCTTCACGTATGAGTGCTCTTCCTCGCTCGGAGAAACCGGCGGGCCGGTTCCGGCGCATGCTCGACCGGCTCTCCTCGTCGCAGGAGGACCTGGAGTCCGAGGAGCTGCGTGAGGACGCCGAGACCACCGGCTGTACCCGGATAGGTGACTGTCAGGACCGGCAGATAGTGACGGTTACTGGTACCTTGCGCACGGTCACGCTGCGGCCGCGCGCGGGAGTCCCGGCCCTGGAGGCCGAACTGTTCGACGGCTCCGCCGCGCTGGATGTGGTGTGGCTGGGCCGGCGCTCCATCGTCGGGATAGAACCGGGGCGCAGGCTGATCGCATCGGGCAGGATCTCCCTGAGCAGAGGCCGCCGGGTGCTGTTCAATCCGAAATACGAACTGAGACCCCTCGGACGGGAGTAGCCGGTGACGTCGCTCGACAAGCCGACAACCGAAGACACATCCGCGGACGACGCCAGGGCGGTGACCGAGGCCGCCCTGTTCGAGGCGTTCGGCGGGGTGCGGGGCATGGTCGAGACGGTGCTGCCCGGCCTCCTGTTCGTCAGCATCTACACGATCAACAAGAACCTGCACATGGCGGCGATCGCGGCGCTCGCCGTGTCGCTGGCGATGGTCGTGGTCCGGCTGGCGAGGAAGGACACCGTCAAGCACGCCTTCAGCGGCGTCTTCGGCGTCGGCTTCGGCGTGGTCTTCGCGATGATGACCGGCAACGCCAAGGACTTCTACCTGCCGGGCATGCTCTACACCACGGGCCTGGCCCTGGCGTACATCATCACCGCGCTGGCCGGTGTCCCGCTGATCGGCCTGATGCTGGGCCCGATCTTCAGGGAGAACCTCTCCTGGCGCACCCGCAACCCGGGGCGCAAGAAGGCTTACACCAAGGCCAGTTGGGCCTGGGGCCTGATCCTGCTCGGCAAGAGCGCGATCCTGTTCCCGCTGTACTGGTGGGCGGACACGACACAGCTGGGCTGGGTCCTGATCGCGCTGAAGATCCCGCCGTTCCTGCTCGCGGTGTACCTGACGTGGGTGTTCCTGGCGAAGGCGCCGCCGCCGATCGACGTGTTCGCGGAGATGGAGGCGGAGGAGCGCGCCGAGGAGGAGCGCAAGGCCGCGCGAGAACAGGAGAAGGCGCAGTACGCGGAGGACGGCGAGGCGACGACGACGGGCCGCCACCGCCGGCCCTGAGTCACCTCGTTCGGCACGTGAGGACGTGAGTGGGGGCGCCCGGAGATCTCCGGGCGCCCCCACTCACGTCCCACCGCCACCGGACCGGTGTCAGCGCACGGTGTCGGTCCTGCGTACCGACAGGAGGTCCTCCAGCTGCTCCTCGCGTGCCTGGGCGGCCACGAAGAGCAGCTCGTCGCCCGCCTCCAGGGAGTCCTCCCGGGTCGGGGTGAGGACGCGCGTCCCCCGGATGATCGTGACCAGCGAGGTGTCCTGCGGCCACTGGACGTCGCCGACCTGGGTGCCGGCCAGCGCCGACTCCTCGGGCAGGGTCAGCTCGACCAGGTTGGCGTCCCCGTGGCTGAAGCGCAGCAGCCGGACCAGGTCACCGACGCTGACCGCCTCCTCGACCAGGGCCGACATCAGGCGCGGGGTGGAGACAGCCACGTCCACGCCCCAGGACTCGTTGAACAGCCACTCGTTCTTGGGGTTGTTCACCCGGGACACGACGCGCGGAACGCCGTACTCCGTCTTGGCCAGCAGGGAGACGACCAGGTTGACCTTGTCGTCGCCGGTCGCGGCGATGACGACGTTGCAGCGCTGGAGCGCCGCCTCGTCCAGGGAGGTGATCTCGCAGGCGTCGGCGAGCAGCCACTCGGCCCGCGGAACGCGCTCGACCGAGATGGCGGTCGGCGCCTTGTCGATGAGCAGGATCTCGTGCCCGTTCTCCAGCAACTCGCCCGCGATCGAGCGGCCCACCGCGCCGGCTCCGGCAATGGCGACCCTCATCACTGACCGCCTTCCTCTTCGGGGCCCTTGGCGAACGCCGCCTCGACCCGGTCGATCTCGTCCGTGCGCATCATCACGTGCACCAGGTCCCCCTCCTGCAACACCGTCTGGGAGCTGGGCAGGAGCGCCTCGCCGAGCCGGGTGAGGAAGGCCACGCGGACGCCGGTCTGGTCCTGCAGTCTGCTGATCCGGTGCCCCACCCAGGCCTGCGAGGTGTGCACCTCGGCGAGCTGCACACCGCCGGTCGGATCGCGCCACAGCGGCTCGGCGCCCGAGGGGAGCAGCCTGCGCAGCATCTGGTCGGCCGTCCAGCGGACCGTCGCCACCGTGGGGATGCCCAGGCGCTGGTAGACCTCCGCGCGGCGGGGGTCGTAGATGCGGGCGGCGACGTGCTCGATGCCGAACATCTCGCGGGCCACCCGCGCGGCGATGATGTTGGAGTTGTCCCCGCTGGAGACGGCGGCGAAGGCGCCCGCGTCCTCGATGCCCGCCTCGCGCAGGGTGTCCTGGTCGAAGCCGATCCCGGTGACCCGGCGGCCGCTGAACGAGGAGCCCAGCCGACGGAAGGAAGTGGGGTCCCGGTCGATGACGGCGACCGTGTGTCCCTGCTCCTCCAGGGTCTGGGCCAGGGCGGAACCCACCCGCCCGCACCCCATGATCACAATATGCATCGCGTCACACCGCGCTTCCTGCAGGCCCGTCGACCTTCATGACCATCGTGCTCATGTCTCTCTTTCGGCTCGCCGGGCAACCCGTGGCGGCCTGAGTGCGGGCCGCCGGGCAACATCATGCCGGGACGGCGCGCCCCCGGTACCCTCCGGGGGCCGACCGCCGCGCCGGGTACCCGGGACCAACGTATGCGCACCGGGAGGCGGTCAACGGCGGGTGATGCTGCGCACGCTCGCCAGGGTCAGGATCCCGAGGCCGAGCAGTGCGGCGAGGGCGCCGATCAGTTCTGCGGTCACGTGCATGGGGACCTCCACGGAGCGGCGACGGACGGGGCGCGGCCGCCCGTCCGGACCGGCCGCCCCGGACGACGGACAGGGGCGGCTCGGCCGTGACGGACAGGGCCCAGTCATATAGGCATGGAACCGGTGTGTGCCGCGGAACCCGCAGCGCCACCACCCCAAGATTTCACCCGGAGAGCAGAGGCCGTACGCCCGCACCACGGCGGTGGCACGAGTGCCGTACGGAAGCCGTATGGATCTGGGTGGCGGGTGGGTTGCCCGTGTTCGAACGCCTACGATCCCCTGTTGTGTCCAAACTGACCGACGTGCCCAAACGCATTCTCATCGGGCGCGCGTTGCGCAGCGACCGACTGGGCGAAACGCTTCTGCCCAAGCGCGTCGCACTCCCCGTCTTCGCATCCGACCCGCTGTCCTCCGTGGCGTACGCGCCCGGTGAGGTCCTGCTCGTCCTCTCCGTCGCGGGTCTGTCGGCGTACCACTTCAGCCCCTGGATCGCGGTCGCGGTCGTCGTCCTGCTGTTCACCGTGGTCGCCTCCTACCGGCAGAACGTCCACGCCTACCCCAGCGGCGGCGGCGACTACGAGGTGGCGACGACCAACCTCGGTCCCCGGGCGGGCGTGACCGTCGCGAGCGCCCTGCTCGTCGACTACGTCCTCACCGTGGCCGTGTCGATCTCCGCCGGCACCGAGAACCTGGGCTCGGCCATCCCGTTCGTCGTCGAGCACAAGGTGGCCTGCGCGATCGCGGCGATCGTGCTGCTGACGCTGATGAACCTGCGGGGCGTACGGGAGTCGGGCACCCTCTTCGCGATCCCGACCTACGTGTTCGTCGCCGGCGTCTTCACCATGATCGCGTGGGGCACCTTCCGCTCGGTGGTACTCGGCGACGACATGCGGGCACCCACGGCGGACTACGAGATCAACCCCGAACAACCGGGCCTGGCGGGCTTCGCCCTGATCTTCCTCCTGCTGCGCGCCTTCTCCTCCGGCTGCGCCGCGCTCACCGGCGTCGAGGCGATCTCCAACGGCGTACCGGCCTTCCGCAAGCCCAAGTCCAGGAACGCGGCGACCACCCTCGCGATGATGGGCCTGCTCGCCGTCACCATGTTCTGCGGCATCATCGCCCTGGCCGGCGCGACCGGCGTCCGCATGGCCGAGAACCCGGCCACGGACCTGTTCCACGACGGCGTACCGCTCGGCCCGGACTACGTACAGCACCCGGTGATCTCGCAGGTCGCCGAGGCCGTGTTCGGTGAGGGCAGCCTGCTCTTCCTCGGCCTGGCCGCCGCCACCGCACTGGTGCTGTTCCTCGCGGCCAACACCGCCTACAACGGTTTCCCCCTGCTCGGCTCGATACTCGCCCAGGACCGCTACCTCCCGCGCCAGCTGCACACCCGCGGCGACCGGCTCGCCTTCTCCAACGGCATCGTGCTGCTCGCAGGCGCCGCCATCGTGCTGGTATGGGTCTACGGCGCCAGCACCACGCGCCTGATCCAGCTCTACATCGTCGGCGTCTTCGTTTCCTTCACCCTCAGCCAGATCGGCATGGTCCGGCACTGGAACCGCCTGCTGGCCACGGAGAAGCAGCAGGCCGCACGCCGCCACATGACCCGCTCCCGGGCCATCAACGCCTTCGGCGCCTTCTTCACAGGCCTGGTCCTGGTCGTCGTACTCGTCACCAAGTTCACCCACGGCGCCTGGGTCGCGATGCTCGGCATGTGCTTCTTCTACGTGCTGATGACGGCCATCCGCCGGCACTACGACCGCGTCTCCGAGGAGATCGCCGCCCCCGAGGCCCCCGGCGACGACATGGTGCGTCCCTCCCGCGTCCACTCGGTCGTCCTGATCTCCAAGATCCACCGTCCCACGCTGCGCGCCCTCGCCTACGCCAAGCTGATGCGCTCCGACAGCCTCGAGGCCCTCAGCGTCAACGTCGACACCGCGGAGACCCGGGCCCTGCACGCGGAATGGGAACGGCGCGGCATCGAGGTGCCCCTGAAGGTGCTGGACTCCCCGTACCGCGAGGTCACGCGGCCGGTCATCGAGTACGTCAAGAACCTGCGCAAGGAGTCCCCGCGGGACGTGGTGTCCGTGATCATTCCGGAGTACGTGGTCGGCCACTGGTACGAGCAGCTGCTGCACAACCAGAGCGCGCTGCGGCTCAAGGGCCGGTTGCTGTTCACGCCGGGCGTGATGGTGACCTCGGTGCCCTACCAGCTGCAGTCCTCCGAGGCGGCCAAGCGGCGCGCCCGCAAGCGGGCGGACTGGGCGGCACCGGGTTCGGTGCGGCGCGGTCCGGCGGAGCGGTCGAAGGACGCCTCCCCGCACACGTAGACTGGACGGCTGTTGTCGCGGGCCATCGCCCGCACCTTCGCCCCCGATGTTGTGGAGTCACCCCGCCATGCAGGCAGAACCGAGAAAATCGTTGGTGGGGGAGGAGTACGAGGTCGAGGTCGGCCCCGTCGCCCACGGCGGCCACTGCATCGCCCGTACGGCCGAGGGCCAGGTGTTGTTCGTCCGGCACGCGCTGCCCGGCGAGCGGGTCGTCGTCCGGGTGACCGAGGGCGAGGAGGGTGCCCGCTTCCTGCGCGCGGACGCGGTGACGGTGCTGGACGCCTCCAAGGACCGGATTGACGCCCCCTGCCCGTACGCCGGGCCCGGCCGCTGCGGCGGCTGCGACTGGCAGCACGCCAAGCCGGGAGCGCAGCGTCGCCTCAAGGGCGAGGTCATCGCCGAGCAGCTCCAGCGGCTCGCCGGGCTCACGCCCGAGGAGGCCGGCTGGGACGGCACCGTCGTACCCGCCGAGGGCGACAAGCTCCCCGCCGGCCAGGTCCCGGCGTGGCGTACCCGCGTGCAGTACGCGGTGACCGCCGACGGCCGCGCGGGCCTGCGCCGGCACCGCTCGCACGAGGTCGAGCCGATCGACCACTGCATGATCGCCGCGGAGGGCGTCAGCGAACTCGGCATCGAGAAGCGGGACTGGACGGGCATGGACTCCGTCGAGGCGATCGCCGCGACGGGCTCCCAGGACCGCCAGGTCGTCCTGACCCCGAAGCCGGGCGCGCGCCTGCCGCTGGTCGAACTGGACCGTCCGGTCTCCGTCCTGCGCATCGACGAGCGCTCCGGCCAGGTCCACCGCGTCCACGGCCGCCCCTTCGTCCGCGAACGCGCGGACGGCCGCACCCACCGGGTCGCCAACGGCGGCTTCTGGCAGGTCCACCCGAAGTCGGCGGACACCCTGGTCACCGCGGTCATGCAGGGTCTGCTGCCCCGCAAGGGCGACATGGCCCTCGACCTGTACTGCGGTGCCGGCCTGTTCGCGGGCGCCCTCGCCGACCGGGTCGGCGACGCGGGAGCGGTCCTCGGCATCGAGTCCGACAAGCGCGCCGTCGAGGACGCCCGGCACAACCTCGCCGACTTCCCCCGCGTCCGCATCGAACAGGGCAAGGTCGACTCCGTCCTGCCGCGCACCGGCATCAACGAGGTCGACCTGATCGTCCTCGACCCGCCCCGCGCGGGCGCCGGCCGGGCAACGGTCGAGCTCCTGTCGTCGCTGGGCGCGCGGAAGATCGCTTACGTGGCGTGCGATCCGGCGGCGCTGGCCCGAGACCTGGCGTACTTCCGGGACGGGGGGTACCGGGTGCGGACACTGCGGGCGTTCGATCTGTTTCCGATGACGCATCACGTGGAGTGCGTCGCCATCCTTGAACCGGCGGCTAAGGGCTCCTGACCTGCGGTTTTGCCCGTGCGCATGATGTGCGGTGTGGGCGTTACGGGCGATATCTTGACGCTGAAATGACGCTCGTGACGCTCATTTGACGCTCGTTCTGATGGGGTGCCAGGTGGCTTCGGGTTGCAGAGTGCGGGGCTCGGGTGAGGGGGGAGAAGCGCCTGAACGATCTGCTGCGAACCACGCGGCAACTGTCTCGGAAAGAGACGGCGAGGAGTCACGACGCGGTGACCGTGGAGACCGGCGCTCCATGGGGCCGTGCGCGTTCCGGCGCTCACGCTGTCTCCCTGAGGTGGGGAGGGGGCGGTTCGGCCCGATCGGTGCCAGGCAGGAGGGGGCCTATCGGAGGCCGTGGCGGTCGAGGCGGTGGATGAGGCCGGGGCGGCGGTGATTGTCCTCGCGAAGGCGGGTCAGCCGCTGGTGGAAGTCCGTGTTGTGCCCGGTGTGGGAGTAGGCGTCGCGCAGTTCCGCGAGGAGGGTGACGGCCTGGTCGTAGGCGCTGGTCTTCTTGGTGGCGATGTGCGCCTCGATCTTCTGCCAGGCTGATCCGGCCTCGCTCGCGAGGGCGGTCAGGCGCTGGGCGCGGGCGGTGGTCCGTTCGTGTTCGGCGCGCTTCTGGCGTTCGGCGCGCCGTGTGTGGGCGGCGTCCAGGAGTCGGGCGGCGGAGCGGCGCCCGGGGACCGTGGTGGGTGCGTCGGCGCCGTGCAGGCGGTGCAGGAGTTCGGTGCGCAGCCCGGGTTCCGGGCCGAGGGCGAGCCGCAGCAGCAGAGCGTCCTTCTCCTTCTGGGGCAGTGCGGCGATCAGCGGGGCGAGTTCCTTCTTCGTGGGCCTGGCCGGTTTCCTGGGCGCGGCGGGACTGGCCTGGGCCGCGACGGTCAGCAGATCGTCGTCCACGCGCAGGAAGTCCGCGAGCGCGCGCTGCGGGGCGGTCAGTTCGCCGAGCCCGGCCGGGACGGGCGGTTCCGGGCAGGTCTGGTACTCCTCTTCGTCGTCGTCCTCGAGTTCCCAGGCGGTGAGCGCGGAGAGCCAGGCGAGGTAGAGGGGGCGCAGGTCGCCGGTGGTGAGTTCGTCGCGGATGCCGATGAGGGCGGCCAGGGAGTCGTCGGCGCCCTCGATCCAGTCGCCGCCTTCGTCGTCGCTGGTGAGGTCGAGCAGGAGGTGGGTGCGGGTGGTCCAGGCGTCGACGTGGTGGTCGAGGCAGTACGGCTTCACCGTGGGCAGAGCCAGGGTCTGCCTGGGCAGGCGGAGCATCAGACGGTGGGTGCCCCAGTTGGTGACGTACAGGTGCGCGTCGAAGCAGCGCTCGACCATACGGCGCGGATTCCCGCTCAGGTCACCCCAGTGGTAGGTGTTGGTGAAGCTGGTCGCGGTGATCCGGGCCCGGGTGGAGATGGCCCGCAGCTGTTCCTGTTCCTCGCGGCTGAGCGGCCGGTCGAGGGCCTGGAACTCGTAGTACTGGTACTCGCTCACATGGCGGACCCTACCGCCGCCGCGGGTGGGTGCGGGCGGGGAACGGCAGCGGTGCTGCAGCTGGCCGCCGCGGACAGGCTGCGGTGCAGCGACAGACGAAGCGCCCCTCCGCGGCCACGATCCGAGCGCTGGGCGAGATCCTCACCGGCGGTGACTTCTACGGAGGCGAGGCGGTCAGGGCCTTCGCCTGGCCGCTGGTGCTTACCGGGCCGGGTCCGGCACCCGCTGTCGGGGCGCAGAGCCCGGTCAGGGTCCTGCCGAACTTCGACGTCGTGGCACTCGACGGCCCGGCCCCGGCCGAGGCGCTGCTGCTCGACGCGTGCGCGACCCGGCCCGCCGAGCATGTCTGGACGCTGTCCACCGCCTCCCTGCTGAAGGCCCTCCACGCAGGCCGCGGCCTGGAGGACCTGCGCCGCTTCCTGACCGGGGGGGGAGCAGCCCGGGAGAGGAACTGCCGCAGACCGTCACGGTTTTGCCGGCCGACGCCGCCTCCCGCACCGAAAAGGTGCGGGATCTGGGCACGTGCCACCTGCTGGAGTGCGTGGACGAGGCACAGGCCGTGATGATCGAGAAGGACCGCAGGGCGGGCGCGCTGTGCTCCCGGATCGGCCCGAGGCACCTCATGGTGGCTCCCGACGATCTCCCGGCCTTCCGCACCGCGCTGCTGAAACTCGGCTGCGTCCTGCCCGCCCGCCCCTGAGCGGAAGGTTCACGCCCAGGGCGCGGTCCGCGGGGCGTGGGCACGTGCTCGGAGCGCGGTGAGGGCGGCGGCTCGGCCGGCGGGGGTGAGGAAGAGGGTGGAGCGGCGGCGGTCGCGGTACGCCAGGAAACCCAGGGCCTCGCCGGGACGCAGCCACTGCCACAGGAAGTGGCGGGTGTCGTCGGGCCGTGGGGCGCTGCCGTCGGCGAGGGTGAACGCCTCGGCGGCCAGGGTGTGCACGGCGGCGGTGAGGTCGTCGAGCGTGAGCTCCCCGTCGAGCAGGGCTGCGGCGGCGGCTTCGGCGAGCTCGGCTCGGACGCCGTCGCCGAACCAGGCGTGGGCCGCGGTGGCCTGCAACAGGGCCGGGTCGGCGAGGTGCTGTCGGCCACGGGCGGTCAGGGCGAGCTTGCGGTGCCGCTTGGCGAGCAGCCGCGCCGCACGGGCGAGTTCGTGCAGTTCGGCGAGGCGGACGACGTCGTACTCGGTGCGCGGCACCATGCCGGGCAGATACCAGTCGTAGCGTGCGGCGGCCTCGATGACCAGGGCGCGCGGCAGGTAGCCGGCCTGGGTCAGCGTCACTCCGTCGCCGACCGACTCCAGCAGCCAGCGCAGGGGTTCGGCCGTGTCGGCGGGTGCCTCGGGCGCCACGCTCAGCAGGTCCGTTACGGTGCCGCGCAGTCGGCGTCGGGCGGCGGGCGGGGCCTCGGCCCAGGTGCGGCGGCGCTCGCCGTGGACGGCGTCCAGCGGGGCACGGCCGTCGTGCGCGGGGTGCGGGGTGGTGAGCCAGCGCTCCAGATGTTTGATGCGGGCGGCGGCGTAACCCCGGGCGCCGGGCACCAGGGCGCCGTCGTCCAGCGCCCGCTCCAGCAGCCGCGAGGCGTTGCCGCGGGCGACAGCCTCGCCGATGCCCATCACCGGCCCCCAGGTGAGCAGGGCGGTGTCCGGCGGGGCCACCGGGGAAGCGTCCACCGCCCGCCGGTAGGCGGCCCGCCCCTGATCGGGCGAGTGCTGCCACGCGCCGAGGATCTCGCGGGTGACCTCCGACGTGCAGACGGCCGCGGTCCGGGGCCTGCCGGCGTCCTGGAGGAGTTCGGCCAGGGCGGTGAGGATGTGCGGGTATTCGGCGGGCGCGGCCATCCACTTGACGGGCAGCTCGTACCAGCAGAACCGCTCCACATCCTCCTGGGCAAGCGAGCCGGCCGGGCCGCCGTCCGGCAGCAGCCAGCCCAGCAGCCGGTCCCGCACCTCGCTCGTGTCGTCGGCGCGCGTCATACGTGTCCTTCCCTATCGAGTTCCCGGTCGAGTTCGCTGGTCCGGCGCCGTACCCGGTCCCGGTGGAACCCCGGCCGGTCCGCCGCCCGGAGAACGGCACGGGCGGTCGCGGCGTCACCCTGCTGCAGGGCGTAGGAGACCAGAGCCAGCGGCTGCCAGTCCTCCGAGCCCAGCACAGTCGCGGTGGCGGTGAGCCGGTCCACCGCCCCGGCCGCGACCTGGGCGTAGGCGCGAAGGCCCAGAATCTCACGGGCGCGGAAGTCCCAGCGGGCAGAGACGTACTCGCTGTGCAGCGCGCAGGCCAGAGTCTCACCAGGTCCAGGCCGGCCCGATCCTCCAGCGCCTGCTTCCACACCTTGGCACGGGCCCGGGCGACGACCTTCGGAGCATGCGCAGCGCCTCCAGCCAGCTCGGCCGCACCGAGCCCGTCCGCCGCAAGACGCTCCCGTAGCTCCAGCAGATGACTCCACCACGGCTCCAGATCCACCCCGCGCACCACCCCGCCCGACCGCTCCCGCGTCAGCCGCGCATCGAAGTCGTCCCAGTCGCCGCCGCAGTCCACCACGCACGCCACGGCGAACCACACGTCCCAGTGCGACCACTCGCCAGACGGTGCCGGATGAGGCCACGGCTCCGGGCCGAACGTCGGCAGCCTGCGTCGGGGAGAGGACTTGTCCGCCGTGCTCACCAGCGCATTGTCGCACCGAAGACGATGGCGCTCGCAGCGCGCCTCGGCATAGCCTCGCGGACATGACCGAGGCATGGACCGACCACGAGCTGAAGGCGCTCCGCGCCGCCTGCCACACCGCGGACGGCCCCTCCCTGCTTGCCCTGCTGCATACGCATGACCCCGCCAGCGTGCTGCAGCAGTGCGGAGACGCACTCACCGCAGCCGTCTTTCGGGGTGTGCCCGGTGGCCGGGAGACGGCGATCGCGTGCACGTCCACCCTGCGTGAACGGGGCTGGCCCGGCGACGAGGTCCTCGCCGAACAACTCGACACGGTGGGCGGCGGTGCCGTCTTGGTGCTGAGGCCGCTGCCGGTCGATCTGGAGGAACTCTCCGGTCTGCTCGAAGGCGACCCGGCCTGGGGCGGTGGCCGCATCGACCTGGACACCGGCGAGTGCCGGCCCGCCCTCGCGGACACCGAGGAGTCATGGGACGAGGACGAACCGGAAGGCACCGAGCGGTGGCTCCCTGTTCCGTGCGCCGGATCACGCGATGCCTACCGTGACATGGAGGACTTCATCTCCACCCTCGACGACCGGGACCTCGCCCGGTTCCTCGGCATCGCGATCCAGGGCCCGGGAGCCTTCCGCCGTTTCAAGGACATGCTGGCCACCTCACCGGCACAGCTGCGGCGGTACTGGTTGTTCGCCGCGGAACGGCAGTACGGCCGGGCTCGAGCCTGGCTCGCCGATCAGGGCTACCGGCCCGCGCCACCAGGCGGTCGTTGATCTGGGCGCGCTTACGGTCCCCAGTGCCGGTACGCCTCGATCCACTCGGCCCCCTCGGGCGCCGGGTCCGGCAACGGAAGGTCGAGAATGCCGATCGCCTGCCGGTGCCTGCCTCGCGTACAGACCGCCACGATCTGACTGCCGGGCAGCAGGTCCACCTTCTTCACGGTGACCTCGACCCCGAGAACGACCGTCTTGAACGGGACGGCCAGATGCTCGGAGAGCATCGTGTAGAGGCCCGTGAGCTGCTCCTCGTCGTCGTAGGCGTCCACGGTGGCCTGCTCGACCAGCTCATCGAGTTCCGCGTCACTCAGCTCCCCGGCCACAGGGAACACGGTACCGGCGGGGCCCGCAGTTCCCCTCTCTCGGTCAATCGCCGGCCGCTCCGTCCTGGGCCACGATGGTCGTTCCTCCCGTCCCGGCGTGCCGCCTGGTAGTGCGTACCGACTTCCCGGCACCCGTCACGGGTTGGTGCGGAGAGGGCCGCCGACTGTACGGGGCGATCAGGCGCAGACTCCCCGTTCGCGACGACTACCGATGACCGCCGGGGCTCATGGCCTTGACAGGGGACCAGCCATGTTCTGGGTGCCTCGTGGGACTCGAACCTGCGGCCAAGCGCTTAGAAGGCGCCTGCCCTGTTCCTTGCCGCTCGCCGTCAGGCGAGCCCGTTGGCGGCGACGGTCTGCGGTGATGCTGGATCTTCTGATTCGCCGAGGGCAGACACATTGAGGGCGCAACGGACTGGAATGACGCGGCGAAGCAAGCAAACCTAGAACAGTCCGCAGCAGCGCGACTACGCCTTGCTTTTCGTGCAGGCGTCGAGATGTCACGAGTGTCGTGCCGGGCGCAACATAGCCGACGATCGCCGGTTAGCCAAACCGGCAATTCTGCAGACCATTGAACCTGCCGCGCTGGCCCCGCATGGCGTGTTTCATCATTCCCCGTGAGGAGTTCAGATCTATGTCGGTCGAGGTCATGGAAGAGGAATGGCTGTATTCCAAGGAGGAGGTAGGAGCGCTGCTCGAGTGGGTGCGTGGACATGTGAGTGCCGAACCCGCGGTATACCTCTTCATGCGCATCGTGGCCGAGCAAGCTCTGCGCCCGAGCGAGGCCCGGAACCTGCGAGTGGCCGACGTTGTCCTCCCAGCGCGTGGCTGGGGGGGTGCGTTGCTTCTTGAGTGATGGGTGGGTGGCTGCGGTCACGCCGCGAGGGCGAGTTGTCCCTGGTAGCGGACGGCGTGGGTGTGCAGGTGGTCGAGTTCGGTGAAGTAGCGCCAGTACCGCTCGAAGTCGCCGTTGTCGATGACGGCGCGTAGGAGGAGGACCGCCTCGGCGCCGGTCAGGCCCCATCTCGCCCCGGTCACGTCCAGGCGGTCCTTGACGAGGAAGCGACAACTTCCCTCGATCACCCCGGTCGCGATGGGCCAGCCCATGGCGAGGGCGAGGTGGTAGCGCAGGTAGGGCTCCTTGGCCTGCAGGTAGGCGGCGGTGCGGGCGACGGCGGACAGTTGCTTCGCGTCCTCGGGGCGGGTGCGCAGGTGCTGGCGCAGGGCGGCGACGACGCGGGGGCTGTGCCCGTCCAGCACGGTGCGGGCGGCCTCGGCGACCCAGGCCGCGCGCGCTGCGTGGCCTGGGTGGAGGTCCTCGGAGGCCCGCCACAGATATTCGATCACATGCACGATATCCACGATCGTGTCGACATGGACGCCGCGGGCGGCCGCTTCCCTTGCGATGCAATCAAGTTGGTGGTTGGCGCCGTCGACCAGGACGATCCAGCGGCGCCGGTGATCGGGGTCACGCTGTTCGGCGTGGTCGAACATGGCGGTGACCATGGCCGCGGTGGAACGCTGAAGAGAGCCTTCCAGGTGCCGGCCCCGTGCGCGCGGGCCGTGGGTGCGGGCGGCGCGTTCGCCCGCGGTGGCCGGCAGGACGTCCGCACCGGTGCGTGGGACCGGGTCGGCGTCGTAGACGGCGAAGACGGTCGCCATCCGACGGCGTCCGGTGTGCTCGCGACTGGACAGCTGGGCCGAGGGCGGCTGCGGGCCGTCGGCTGCCCGTGCGGCGCGGACCGGCTCCCGCAGATCGGACGGGATCATGTTCACGCCGGTCGCGTCGCAGCTGAGCACCAGCAGCCGGTCCCCCTCGTTGCCGACGGCCGGGGCGGGGGCGGGCGTGTCCTGCTGGTAGAAGGCGGGGATGTGGGCGGCGACGCGGCACGCGATCTCCATCAACTGCCGGGTGCCGAGCCGCCCGCCGGTGGTGCGCTCCAGGTGAGCGCCCGCCCGGCGCAGGGGTGTCCCGGCGACCTCGAGGGCGACGGCGCGCTGCAGCGGGTAGGAGTAGACCTGCCGCGGCAGGGCCAGGGCGGCGTCGCCGGGGTGCAGGTTGGCCGCACCGGGGGCGCGGTAGGCGACCCGGGTCGCCTCCACCCGGCCCAGCGTGGTGGCCAGCAGCCGGCGGTGGCCCCGTTCGGCCCGAGGGCGCACCACGGCGTCGCTGCCGGTGACCACCTCCACGCGCACCTCGGCGGCGGCGCGGGCGTCCAGCTGGTCCTGCAGCATCTGCCGCAGCACTTCCCGCCCCGCGGCGGTGATGTAGTCCTCCAGTCCTTCGGCGGTGGCCGAGGCCATGACCGGTGCGGACAGATGGGCGAGCATCTCCTCCATCCGGGTGCGAGTGGCGGTGAACGGGTCGGGGGCCTGGGGCGCGGACGTGTAAGGTGCCACCGGGTCTTCTTCCTTGCGTGGTCTGGCTGTTCACCCGACCAACAAGAAGGAGGCCCGTTTCCGTATCGGCAGGTCACCCGCGCGCCGCGGCACCTCCACGCGCCAGGGTGAACAGGCCGCCCGGGGTCTGCACCACCCGCCCGGCGGCAGCGGCCTTTTTCAACTGGTGGCGCACTCGCTCCACTTCACGGGGCGTGGCCTCCAGCCCGAGCCCCTCCACCACCTGACGGCACCGCACCGGACCGGCGTACGCGGCCAGCACCCCCAGCATCCGCCCGGTGAACTCGCCAGTTTCCTCGGCAGCTTGACTGCCGACGGTGCCCGACACCACCTGTGCTCGCGGGGCCGGGATCCGACCCCGCCCCGCCCCGGCCTCGCCGTGCGCCGCCGGGAGCTCGCCCACGACCTGGCACGCCGTCGCCACCCGGGCCAGCTCCTGCTTACACACCTGAAGCAGCCCGGCGATCCGCTCGGCCTCCCCGCGCAACCGCTCCGCCTCCCGACGGCAGGCCGCCTCCCGCTCCCGCAGCAGCGCGAGCACCTCGCCGCAGCCCATCCGACCCCGCCTCTCCCACGCCAGCCGATCAACAGCTACCGCAACGAGAACACCGGTCCACCAGACACGCACTCGTCACTCAAGAGGAAACGCACCCCCACGTGGAGTGTGTCGCGATCCTCGAACCGGCCGCGAAGGGCTCCTGACCTGCGATTTTACCCGTGCGCATGATGTGCGGTGTGGGCGTTACGGGCGATATCTTGACGCCGAAATGACGTTCGTGACGCTCATTTGATGCTCTTTCTGATGGGGTGTCAGGTGTGTTGGGATGCTGGTCAGGCCGCCTGTAGCGGCGTGGGAATGGGGGGCTCTGCAGGGAAAAAAGGGCCCCAGCGTTGGCCGGTGGACGGCACGTGCTGGAGCGCAGGTTGGCCCAGCTCAGCGCGGCGTGCAGCACGCCGGTGCGGGCGCGCGTCAGCCGTGTGGTGACGGACACGGTGGCGTCTCCGCTGCCAGTGTTTCTGGGGCTGCGAATGGTGCTGTCACGTTGTTGAGTGTGTGAGTGCCTGATGGTGTGTCGGGCGCGGTGGGGCCGGGTTCCGGCTTCCGTGCTCAGGCCGCGGCAGGCAGGCCGGCGACGCCGGTGGCCTGATCCCGGATGGCGAAGCGGGTGGTCATCTCGGCTCGGTATTCGCCGGCGGTCATCAGATGGCGGCGGGGTCGGAAGTGGGGTGAGATACCGCTGAACGCGGCCAGGAACCGCTGGGCTCCTCCGACACTGCGGAAGCCCTTCATCGCGCGTTCACGCTGCCTCGTCGGCTGGTGGCTGTTCTCCGCCCGATTGTTCAGGCCCTGGTGGGAGCGGTGCTCGACGGAGGGCATCACCTCGCGGTGGGCCGCCCCGCAGGAGCGCAGCCTGTCCGTGACGACCACCCGGGTCTTCTTCAGCAGCCTGCGGAAGAAGCGCCTGGCCGCAACGGTGTCCCGGCGGTTCTGCAGGAGGATGTCCGGCACGGTGCCGTGCTGGTCCACGGCCCGCCACAGGCACTTCGGCTCGCCGTTGACCATGAGGAAGACCTCGTCCAGATGCCATGTGTCCCCAGGCCGGGGCCGCCGACAGTGCAGCGCGTTGGCGTAGGCCTGCCCGAACTTGGCGCACCAGCGGCGGACCGTCTCGTGGGAGACGACCACGCCGCGCTCGAGCATCAGTTCCTCGACCTCGCGGAACGACAGCGGGAAGCGGAAGTACAGCCATACGCAGTGGGAGATGATCTCGACCGGGTACCGGTGCCCCTGGTACGACGGCGACGTACTGCCCACGGACGATCCCTCCCCGGCATGACCACCCAGAAGATCACCCCACCCAGTCAGCCAACGTGACAGCACCGTCCGCTTCGTGATCTGGGACCAGATCACCGGCAGCACCGGCCTGCTCGCGGGGGCCTGAGCCCAGACCCCCGCGGATCCCCACGACACCTGACATGCCGTCAAGCGATCACATCCTCGCCAACGTGACAACGCCCGTCGAAGGCGGCGGTGAACTTCGCGTCCCGGTTGCGGATCAGGAACCTGGCCCTGCTGCCCGAGTCCTCCAGGTCCATGACGAGATTGCGGCCGAGCTGCACGATCCACTCCGCGGTCGGGTGTCCGGTGGCGCCCAGAATCCGGACGCGCCTCGTGAAGTGCGCGAGGACGGCGAAGACGTACAGGCGCGCCCCGGTCAGCGTCCGGGTCTCGAAGAGATCGCAGGCGAGCAGTGCGGTCGCCTGGCTGCGGAGGAAGTCGGCCCAGGTGGTGCTCTGCCGTGCGGGCGCGGGCGGGATGCCGTGCTCGCGAAGGATCTCCCAAACCGGGCAGGCGGCGACCTCGATGCCGAGCGCCGCGAGCTCGCCGTGGATCCGGCGGTAGCCCCACGAGCTGTTCTCGCGGGCCAGACGCAAGACCAGGATGCGGATCGAGCGGACGGTGGGTGGGCGCCCGCGGTGCTTGGGCGTGCAGGTTGCAGCAGGGCGTCGCCTGGGCAGGTCACGGTGCCGGCGCAGGATCGTGTCGGGGCGTACCAGCAGCGGGAGGTGGCGCAGCTTGCCCATGGGGAGGTGGTGGAGCAGGCCGGCGAGGACCACACGGTCGGTGTCCGTGAACGTGGGCTTGCCGACCTGGCGCTGCAGGACGAGCAGCTGGTGCCGCAGGGCGAGGATCTCGATGTCTTTGTCCCGCTCGCTCATCGGCAGGAGACGGAGCAGGGCGAAGATGTTGGTGGCGGCGAGGTAGGCCAGGCGCAGCGGCCCGACCGGTCATGATGCCGTCCTCCCTCGCCCAGGTGAAGACAGCGGAGCGGCCGGCAGCCGCATCAGAGATGGCCGGTCAAGGCCGTGGCCTGGGCGGATGATTTATCGGCACCCGCAGTCTTCGCAGGGCTGCGGCTCGGTCCCCACCCCTCACACACAAGCCATCCGGCACGGCCCACGGCACGCTCCCATGGCCCACGGCGCACTCCCCCTGGCCCCGGCAACCGACATCCACCAGTTGTGCCCACCCCATGGATACGGGTCAGGGGCCCGCAGTGAGAGCTGCTGGGCCCCTGACCCGTAGTGGGGTCCGCCCCCGACCTCGGGGAGTTACGCCGCTGCGCTGAGCTCAGCGTTCTGCGGGGCCTTGGCGGGGTCTTCGGCGAGGTAGCGCTCGATCGAGTCGTCGAATTCTTCGAGCCACGGTGTGTGGTGCTCGGCGGCCAGGGTTTCCGTCATGACCGAGCGGTAGACACGGTCGCGGTAGCCCATGATGTCGGCCTTCTTGTCGCGCTTCCACGCGAGGAAGATCTCGACGACCCGGTCGAGGTCGAACTCGGGGTAGTCCGTCTGCCGCAGCAGATCACGCACGTAGTCGGCCTGGAAGCGGACCTCTTCAGCGTCCGAGGAAAGCTTCTCGAAACGTTCCCGCCACTCGGCGATGGACGCGGAGCGTTCAGTCTCCGACGGCAGCTCGGCGCGGCCCAGGATGAGGTCGCGTACGTACCAGGCCTGCGCGTCGAACATGTTGAAGGTGAACCACTGGTCCTGCGCGCCGAGGTAGGCCAGACGCGGGTTGTCCTGCCACACGACACCGCGGTAAAGGCCGTCCGGGT
Organism: Streptomyces incanus; assembly: GCF_042656345.1. NCBI lineage: Bacteria > Bacillati > Actinomycetota > Actinomycetes > Kitasatosporales > Streptomycetaceae > Streptomyces > Streptomyces incanus. The sequence goes on along the minus strand of NZ_JBHSPC010000006.1, from coordinate 46,090 downwards.
ACACGTTGTTCGGGGAGGCCAGCGCGAGCTCGTCGGGCAGGAACGGGTACTTGTGCAGGTAGCCGGTGCACAGGATGACGGCGTCGATGTGCTTCGAGGTGTCGTCGGCGAAGTGGACCGTGTTGCCCTCGATGCGCTTGATGAGGGGGCGTTCCTCGAAGCCCTCGGGCCAGTCGTAGCCCATCGGCGCGGAACGATAGCTCGCCGTCACCGAGCGTGCGCCCATCTTGAACGCCTGGCTGCCGATGTCCTCGGCCGAGTAGCTGGAGCCGACGACGAGGACGTCCTGCCCCTTGAAGGCTTCCGCGCCGCGGAATTCGTGCGCGTGGGCGATGTGCCCGGGGAAGGTCTCGATGCCAGGGAATTGCGGCACGTTGGGGAAAGCGAAGTGGCCGCTGGCGACGACCACATGGTCGAACTCCTCGGTCGTCGTTTCTCCGGTGGGGAGATTCTCGACCGTGAGCGTGAAGACCTCACGCTCGGCGTCGTATTCCGTCCAGCGCACGACGGTCTGGAAACGGATGAAATCGCGCACGTTCGTCTTCTTCAGCCGGGCGGCGATGTAGTCCCACAGAACCGGGCGCGGCGGGTATGAGGAGACGGCGCGACCGAAGTGCTCGTCGAAGGTGTAATCAGCGAACTCCAGCGCTTCCTTCGGCCCATTCGACCACAGATTGCGGTACATGCTCGAGTGCACGGGCTCGCCGTACTCGTCGAGTCCGGTGCGCCAGGTGAAGTTCCACTGGCCACCCCAGTCAGCCTGTTTCTCAAAACAGACAATCTCGGGGATGTCCGCCCCCGCGCGCGCTGCGGTTTCAAAAGCCCGCAGCTGAGCCATGCCCGAGGGGCCGGCACCGACAATCGCTACTCTTTTTCTGTTCGTCACGTATGTCCCTTTATTTTCGCCATGCGGCCCCGTGTCCACCCTCACAGGCAGGGCGGAGCCATCCGGTCGCCAGAATCCGCACGTATCGACCGGTTCAGCGAGGCGGCTTTCTTTTGACCGTAGCAGGATTGGCTCAATTGCACTAGTTTGCTATCGCAATCAACAGCGTCAACCCGTCGGGGGTGCGGGCCGCGACAGCCGGTCCGGCCGTGCGGCTACAGGTCGACATCAAGCCCCACTCTCGGCGGATGAACTGCAGCTTTGCCACCTCGTCGGGTGCGACGGGGGTTCGTCCGCCGGGCTGGCCGCGAAGGTCGTCGCCCTGCAGTCTTCACCCTTTGAACTTCACATCGGCAACGCAGCAGAAAGGGTGGATGGCGCCCTGGCGGAAATGTGCCCGACCACAGCTCCTTCCCGGTCTGCGCAATCTCATTCCTCCGAGATGCAGAAGGAAGCGGATCCGTAATCTGGTTCTCCGTCTTGTCCGGTGCTCCCCGCCGGCGCAGGGGAGCAGGTGCCGGTCTCCTCAGGCTGTTCAAGGGCAGAGCACGGGAGCACCGCCTGGAGGGGCTGTGCTCATCGCCGCATCGGCAGCTCCAGCAGGCCGGCGAGCTCAGCGTCGGTCGCCGGCCTGAGCGTCGACAGAATGTGCCGGGCTGCGGACAGATCGGTATGGAAGCCTTCCACGGTCACGGTGTAGACCAGGCCGTCGCGGCGCAGACGCAGTTCCTGGTGCTCGTAGCCGCCCTCGTAGGTCAGCAGCCGGCGGCCTCCGCCGTCGTCCGTGCAGCGGATCAGCTCGCCGATGGGAACGGGGCAGCCGCGCGCGTCGACGCGCCGGGTGTCGTGTCCCACGCGTGTCACGCCGAGGTGTAGTCGTGTGGAGTGGGGCCGCTCGTAATCGGCACCGAAGCCGGCCTCGCTCGCGCCCAGGACGTGCAGTGCGTAGCCCGGCGGCGGGTCGCCGACCCGTAGCAGGGTGTAGCCCACGCCATTGGCGGTGATCCACTCGTCGAGAGTGGGGGGCTGCGTGGCTGCCCAGGTGGCGTACGCTCCGCCAGCGGCAAGGGCGGTCGCTGCCCCGAGAGCGCCCAGCCTGACGCGGGCGCCTGGAAGGAAGAGCGCGGCTGCGAGCGCGTAGCAGGTGCCTCCGGCCAGGGAGAGCAGAAGACTTTTCTCCAGGTGATTGATCTTGAAGTTCACCACGGCGGCCCCGAACGCGCCGACCGTGCCGAGCGCGTAGACGCTCGCTGCCCATGCCCACAGTCCGCGCGCCCGTCGCATGAGCGGCACGACCGTGCGGACGGCGGTTCCGAGCCCCGCGAGCGCGACTACCGACAGAAGAGCCACACCGACGAGAGCGGCGGTGAACGGAGCCGCTCCGTCGGCGAAGAGGGCGACGAGCACCGCCTGCAACTGCACGCCGGTCAGGGCACATCCGGCCAGCCAGACAGCCGCCAGATGAGCGATTGCGTGCCCCGCTTTCCTTCTCTGCGTCATTCGCATGATCACGCCGGGCGATCGACTACGGTTCCCCGACCACAGCAGAGAGCGACACAGAACTCGCCCGACCCGTCGAACAACCACACTGGCCAGCCAAAGCGTTCAGCGGCCGACCGAGACGCCCAGTCACAGCCGGGAGCGTGACACCCAGTGTCCGGTCGGCTGCTACAGGTCGAACTCCACGTGCTCGATGTCGGTGAACCGCACCGCCAGGCCGGTCGCGCGGCGGCCGCCGTCGCGGAAGTAGACCTCGCCGAGCGCTTCGGCCGCGAGGTCGCGCAGCTGCTGTTCGTTGGCCCCGGCGTCCTGGGCGGCGTAGCGGCGCGGAAGCCGGGCCGTCAGGTCCGGCTCAAGAGCCGCCAGGCTCTCCGCCGCCGCCTGCCAAAGCGCGCCCCGACCCACCACCGCCCGCGCACCGCCGACAATGATGAGGCTTCGTGAAAATCCTCAGCCGCGCTCTGCATTCCTCATTTCGTTGACCGATCACCCGTGGACCGGAGCCGACCGTTTCGGGTGGTCAAGGCCCTACCCGCCGTCAAGGGCCCTCGACTGATCCGTCCTGGTGCCAGGCGTAGACGCGCACGGGGTCCAGGTGTAGTTCATTGGGGCCCAGGCAGTCAGCGGCCCAGGTGGCCAGGCGAGAGCCACAGACGCAGGCCAGGTTGGGGCCGCGCGCGCCGGTGGGACCGCAGCACCCGAGCCAGTTGTCCCCGAGCGTGAAGGGTTCAAGGCGTGGCAGGACATCGTCCGGGTGGACGACGACGCTGTCACGCCAGCCGGCGGAGACGGTGGCCCCTGCGCCGGTTCGCAGCAGCTCGCGGCCTGCGCTTCGGGCAGGCCGGCGGGGTGCGGCGGCTGCGACGAACGGGGCACCCCACGGGCCGGGGTCGATGGCGTAGTGCCCGCGCGGAACGGCGGAGCGGGCCTGGCCAGTCTTCTGGTCCCGGCCATGATCAGGGTCATCGACGTCCGGGACGACCGGCAGTGCCACCAGGTCCCCGGTGAGCGCGGTCCCGCACTTGGCGCAGTAGAAGACGGTCACATGTCGGGTTCTACCGTGCGGCGGGCCGGACCGTCACGCGGATTCGGCTGGCTGACGGGCGCGACTCCTGGCTCAACCTGCCACAGCCCGCACCCGCAGGTGGGGAATCGGGGCGAGCAGGTCTGTCCCATCCCTGAGCAACGGGTGGGGATTTCCAAAGAGCCCATCAACACCTGGCGGCGGGACTCCCTGGCGCTGCCCAGCGGCCTGGTCGTGATCGGCCCCTGGCTTCGTTGATCTCTAGGAACAGCGTTTGGCGATCGGTTCCGGAGGCAGTTGGTGATCACCTGGCTCCCGGATCTCGATGAGAAACGACGGCACTGTCGTGTCCACGAACGTGGGACGGCC